>NZ_QNRV01000004.1 GCF_003315195.1 Sutterella wadsworthensis
ACCCGCGTTGTGGATACCAATCCGATTCAGGCCACGCTGGGCGTCTCCGCTCAGAACGGCGCCTGGACGTTTGGTCTCAACTACGGTCTGACGGCTGGCGGCGACGATCGCATGAACAATGCCTTCAACGCCAACCTCCGCTACTCGTTCTAACCAACCCGTTCTATAGGGGCTCAGCGCTTCCGTAGTGCTTAGCCCCTGAGAACCCGCCCGGGGCCTTCTTTCATTGTGCTCCAAGGATGAAGGAAGGCTCTCGGGGACTCATACCGTTTTCGGGAGACAACTGCACTCACTCGCCTAGTGAGGGTATGTCATCCCGCTCTCTGGCACCCGTCTGCCGCTCGCGCGGGGACGGGTCTTTTTTGCGCAGTGCCAGCACGGTTGACGAGCAGCAGGAATACCTCATGTCGGAAAATAATTTACCGGACGAGCTGTCGGAGTCGCCCCCAGGACGCTATCGTCCGCCGGGATATGCTTCGGCAGACAAACGCCGCCGCGCTATAGCGCTCTTCGAAGCCGGCATTGGCTACACCAAGGCTTCAAGAATCCTCGACCTCCCGTCCACGACGCTTCGCGACTGGGCTGAAGCCTGGAAAAGCGGCAAATTCAGCGTTGAAATATCGCCCAATCTTTATCGCTACAGCGATGCCGTCCGCACGAAAGCCATCGCGATGCGGCTGAGCGGCAGCACCTGGAAAGCAATTCGCGCAGCAACGGGCGCGCCGCCCGCAACGGTGCGCAGATGGATCGACGCCCATTGCGCTCAGACGAAGCGCAAACCTCCGAAACCCGAGCCGCGCAAATAAAAACGGCACGATCAATGGTGGAGCAGCTCGGCAAGAAGCCCATCTTCGGCCGCGCCGACCGCAGGATCCGAAAAGCGCCGAGGGAACGGCATAAGAAGTGAATGATCCGCCGCGGCGCTGCCGCCGCGCAGAACGACTGCACGGTCTGCCATGCGAAGGGCTTCACGCACATCGTGCGTAATCATGAGCACCGTCATGCGCCGGCGGTTAAAGAGCGCTCGCGTTTCATCCTGAAGTTCCAGGCGTGTGAGCGCATCGAGCGCACCGAAGGGTTCATCCATCAGCAAAACGTCCGGCTCTGCCGAAAGCGCACGCGCGAGCCCCGCGCGCTGCTGCTGACCGCCCGAGAGTTCCGCGGGAAAGCGTTCAGCCAAATCCGCAATACCGGCAAGCGTCAGCGCCTGCGTAACTGCTGCAGATTTGCAGGCTTCGGAAAGCGCCTCCCCCGTGCGGGCAGAAAGGGCGAGCGCCGCATTTTCTCGAACCGTTTTCCAGGGCAAAAGGAGCGGCTCCTGAAACACCATGGCAACCTTCGGATGCGTCCTTCCGGACGCATTCGGGGACGTAAACCGCACCGCTCCCGCCTGCGGGAGGAGCAGTCCCGCGGCTGCCTTGAGGAGCGTCGTTTTGCCGCATCCCGAACGGCCGAGCACCGCCGTTACGAAGCCGGGCGCTATGGAGAGCGTCAAGTGATTCACCGGCGGCTGGGTGAGTCCCGGGTAGCTCACCACCAAACCCTCGAACGCAATGCCCCAGAGGCTGCGTTCGGGATCGGCTGTGGATGAGGAACCTGTCTCAAGGGCAGTTTCTCCTCCGTCGATTTTCCGCCTGCGGTTAAGGCGCGACTTGGTCCAGCCTTCCGCCCCCCGGCGAAAGAGCTGATCGCAGAGGATCCCTAAGCCCGCAATGGTGAGAATACCCACCATCACCACATCGGTTCTCGCCAAGGACGATGCATCTTCAATCAGGTAGCCCAGACCCGAGGCGGCAGCGATGAGTTCTGCGCCCACCAGTGCGCGCCAGGCGTAGCCAAATCCCAATCGCAGTCCCGTCAAAATGCCCGGAGCCGCCCCCGGGAGCAGAATTTCCTGCACACGCGCCGATTCCGTGAGTCCGAGCATCTGCGCGAGTTCCTTATATTTGCTGCTGACGCTTCGCAGGGCTGTGAGCGCCGACAAATAAATGGGAAAGAAGCTCGCTAACACGACAATCGCCAGCTTAGGCGCCTCATCAATGCCCAGCCACAAAATAAGGAGCGGCACCAGCGAAAGCGGCGGAATGACGCGGAGTGCTTCCAGAACGAGTGAAAGCGCACTCTCCCAAAGCGGACGTCGATAGAGTAAAAGTGCGAGCCCCAAGGCGGCCGAAGCTGAAAGCAAAAAGCCCGCAAACACGCGGCCCATGGAGACCGCCGCATGCGTGAGGAGTTCGCCGGAATCGAGAAGCGACAAAAACCGCTTGGCCACCGCCCCCGGTCCGGGAAGCAAAAGCGCCGGCACAGCGCCGGAACTTGTCACGAGCCACCAGCCCAAGAGAATGACTGCCGGGAGCAGTACCGGCAGGAAACGCCTTAAGCCGGATCGGCGCTCCGCTCCGGGCGGCGCAGACCGGTCATTCTGATCGTTTGGAGGGTTGCGAAAAGCTGCAGACATGCTCAGACATCGCCGAAAGGAAAGCAAAAAAGCCGCGGCGTTAAAGTCCGGCCATGAACCTACTCTGCCACAACTGCCGGCATCTGGGCGGCCGGACAGGACGAAAAACGGGCGCTTCGCTAAACATTCGAAGCGCCCGCCGGGGATGAGACCAAACTGACGATTAGGTGAGGAAGACCATATCCATCAGGAAGAAGACCGGGAAGAGAATACCGACCGACCAGAGCATGTAGCCGAAGAAGGACGGCATCTTAACGCCGCGTTCATTGCAGATCGCAACCGTCATGAAATTCGGTGCGTTGCCGATGTAGGTCACCGCTCCCATGAAGACCGACCCCATCGAAATGGCCATCAGCGTCTGAGCATCCGTGGTCATGAGCACTGCCGGATCACCGCCCGCCAAATTGAAGAAGGCGAGGTAGGTCGGCGCATTGTCAAGGAACGCGGAGAGCGAACCCGTGAGCCAGAAGAAGAACGTGTTGTTAAAGCTCCCGTCGGCATTGGTGACGAGCGCCACGAGCGACGCAAAGGCGCCGTCGTGACCCGCACGCAGCATTTCGAGCACCGGCACGATGCACACGAAGATGCCGAAGAAGAGCTTGGCAACCTCCAGAATCGGGTCCCATGTGAAGTGATTGGCCTCACGCGTAGCCTTGGCAGTGAGCATGAGCGAAAGCCCAGCGAGCGCGAGGAAGCAGAGATCACGAACGATCGATTCGAGCGCAAAGTGCACGTTCAGGAACGTGAATTCAATGCCGGAGCGGCTGAAGCCCGAATAAAGCACGGCACCAATGATGCCGGCCAAAAGGAGCACATTGATGCCGCCCTCAATGGCAAAGGTCTTGGTTTCCACCGGCGCCTTGAAGCCGTCGGCCACATCTTTTTTGAAGCAGGCGCTGTCAATGAGGAAGTAAATAAAGAGCAGCAGACCCGAGCACAAAAGCCACGGCAGCATCAGGTGTTCGGCCGTCCAGAAGAACCCCACGCCCTTGAGGAACCCCAGGAACAAAGGCGGGTCACCGAGCGGCGTGAGCGCGCCGCCCACGTTTGCCACGAGAAAGATGAAGAAGATAAAGGTCTGCATCTTGCGGGTGCGGCCGGCGTTGGCTTCAATCAGCGGGCGAATGAGGAGCATTGCAGCCCCCGTCGTGCCCATGAAGTTAGCGAGCACTGCACCGAGCCCCAAAAACGCCACATTGACGATCGGACGGCCCACAAATGAGCCGCGGACGTGAATGCCGCCGGCTACGACGAAGAGCGATCCCACAAAAATGATGAAGGGAACATAGTCGGCCAAAAGCACGTGGACGATAGCGTCAGTACCCACGGAAAAGCCGAGGACGGCGCAGAGCGGTACGGCACAGCAGAGCGCCCAGAACACCGCAACTTTGCCGAAATTTTTGTGCCAGAAATGCGGCAGGAACAATGGACAGAGCGCAATGGAAAGCAGGATCCCGGCGAAGGGAACGGCCCACGTTAACCCAAGCGAACTGCCGTCGATGCCTGCCGCATGGGCCGGTACGGCGGTGAGCGCGCCAAGCGCGAGGATTGCGGCAGACATGCGCGCAGAGGAGAGAAGCGTCACGAGATACTCCAATCTTTTTCTTGTCGGAAGATGCGGTTTCGCCGGTTAGGGATGCGAAACGCACCAGTGGAATTTGGTCTGCCCAGGGCAAAGAAATTGGAGATTGGTAAACAAAAGAAGTGTTTCCTACCTTGCAACCCCTTTGTCCGCTTCTCTTGACGGGACTGGGCGCACCGGAAAGTACCTTACACCGAAAACGATGTTAACGGCATGCAGGATGATTGTTTTTGCGACGAAGAGGCCAAAAAAGAGGTTCGATTTTTCAACCGAACCTCTTTTTCGAGCTTAAGCGCTCGAAAAACGGGAAGCGTCCAGCGCCGCCCAAGAAACCTCTGCACGCCGCTCAGAAAACATTTCAGTAAGGAAAGACTCTCAAAAACCCGCCTGAAATCCTCTCGAACCGCAGCAGAGACATTTTGGAGCGCCGCAGCGCCGCTGCCCGCTTATGCCCCCTTAGAACGTGTGGCGGATACCGGCATAAATAGTCGCCGTCGAGGGATCGTGATCCTGATGGCTCAAAGACGCATCCTTATCCACACTGTCCTTATAGTAGGCAGCAACGGCATAAACATTCGTGCGGCGGCTCAAGTCGTAGGTGTAGCCCACCGAGGCGCCGTAGCGGGAAAGTTCCGTTTTGCCGAGAGCATCACTGCCGTCCGCATCTTTAGCGTCCGTGTAGCCGACGGCGAACAAAGCCTTGCCGCCCAGCACCGGAGCATCCATGCCGGCCAAAATGCTGTAGCCTTTAAACGCCTTGCCGCTGAAATAGCTGCCAAAGGACGCATAGGTATCCATCGTGTCCTTCTGATCAGCCGCAACCGTGGCGTCATTGGCGAGCATGTTGTCGAAATACTGACCGCTCAAATAGGCCTTGGCAACGCCAAAGTCATAGGAGCCGCCCAGCGTCACGGTCAATGCGTCGTCCAAATTGCGGCTGGTGCCGCCGTAGGTATCAATCTTGCTCGACCAGTTGTAGCTGTCAACCACGGCCGTCACGTCGAGCGAACCCACCTTGTAGTTGGCGCCCAAAGCGTAATAGCGGTTGGCCGAGGCCTTGCCTTCGGTTTGTCCGAGCGGCGTATCCTGCTTGGTATTCATATCAAACGAATACTGCGCGTAAGCCGTGAAGCCCGCAAAGGTCGGCGTCTTATAGGTCACCGTATTGTCTGCACGAGCATTGCCCACAAAATAGGTGCCGTTTTCCACCGAACCGCCCCACGAAGTGCCAAAGGGCGTCATGCCGCCGAGCAGACCGTACGTGCCGTTGCCCGAACCCAGTGTTCCCATGCGGCCGAAAGCCACTTCACCGAAGTCGCCGGAGAGATAAACGCGCGCTTCACGGCCGAACAAGCGGCTGTTGTAGCCGAGGCTGCCGGTATCCGCATCAAAGCCGTTTTCGAGCTGGAAGCCGACCTTGAGACCGTTGCCGACGTCTTCAGCCCCCTTAATGCCAAAACGCGAGCCCGACTGGGAGCCGGACTTCATTTCAAGCTTGTCAACGGCATCGACGCCGCTCTGGTCGGCGTCGACGTGAGAATACTTAAGCCCCAAGTCCACCACGCCGTAAAGCGTCACATCGGCTGCATATACCGCGCCAGCGGCCATAGTGCCGAAAGCACCTGCAACTGCGAGCGCTGCAATGGTTTTCTTGAACATGGTTATGTTCCTTCTTTATTTTCCTGACATTTCAGGGATTGCTGTAGGCACGTCCCGCAGCAGCGCACCTTGCCGCACAAACCAAACAGCTCGGTAGCGGCTGCATGCGGGACGTTTTCTTTTCGATGCCGCGGGTCCGCAGACAGGTCCGCGAGCAGTCATCGATAGAGGAGAGATTACTCAAATCAAATGCAAAGTTATGTAGCTAACTACTAAATGTAGTCGAATAAAAATTTGCTTGCACTTTTGCAATAATTGTTTCTCCAACAAACCAGGTACCAAAATTCATCGGCGTCCAACAACGAGAGGCTTCGAGCATAAATCCATAAAAGAATTTAGATTTTGGTATGTCAAAAAACGGAGGAGTTATCCATGGAGCTGCAGTACGCACAGCCGCCTTCACACGAAGACATTCTTCGCGTCATTCGACGCAATCTGAATACCGAACCGAGCTGCGAAAAAGTGTCCTGCATCGAAATGTCGTTTCTGCTGCAGATGGTCGATCTGGAACGCCGCAACATGGTTTTTTCCAATCTCACCAAAAGCACCGGCGTCACGGAGGGCAAATTTGCCCTTCTGATGGTGCTCCATGATGCGGGGATGCCGCTCCCCGTCGGGGAGCTGGCCGCTCGTCTGAGAGTGAGTACGCCCACGGCCTCAACCATGCTGCAGCGCATGCTGGTGAGCCCGGAAAAGCTCATCGTCAAAACGCCCTCCGCCACGGATGCGCGCTCAACGCTCATTGCGCTCACCGATGCCGGTCAGAAATATCTCACAGACCTGCTTCCAGGCCACTTCCAGCGCGTTGAAGCATTCGCCTCTGTTTTAAGTCCCGAAGAACGGCTTGAACTCATCGGACTCCTGCGTAAGCTTCTCGTTCGGCGATAAAAAAGCAAAGCCGACGCTGCAGCCCATCCGCAGCGCCGGCTTTTTTGAGCCGTGCTTAATTTGAAAAGTAAGTACTTACTTCAACCCTTTGGCTGCAGCCGTCGGGTCATCCATGTGAAAGACCTGACGCAGATACCGCACATAGCTTTCATCTTCACACATGCTCTTTTCGGGCGAATCGGAAATCTTTGCCACGGGCTGGCCGTTGCACTGCGTCATCTTGATGACCACGTTGAGCGGTTCTGGTCCGCGGTCATTCATCAGGTTGGTGCCGATGCCGAAACCGAGCCGCACGCGGCCGTTGAAGCGGCGCCAGAGTTCGAGCACGCGAGGGATGTTGAGACCGTCGGAGAAGATCAAAAGCTTGGTTCTCGGATCACACTTATTCCGGCTCCAGTGCTCGATCATCTTTTCGCCCCAGAGGAAGGGGTCTCCGGAATCATGACGGGCGCCGTCAAAGAGCTTGCAGAAATACATGTCGAAGTCTTCAAGGAAGGGCTTCATGCCGTAGACGTCAGAAAGCGCAATCCCCAAGTCGCCGCGATATTCTTTGGCCCACTGTTCGAACCCGAAAACCTGCGTGTCGCGCAGACGGGGGCCAAGCGCCTGACAGGCCTGAAGGTATTCGTGCGCCATCGTGCCGAGCGGAATGAGGCCAAGCTCCTTGGCAAAAAGCACGTTTGAAGTGCCTGAAAGCCGACTGCCGAGACGCTCTGCGAGGCGCTCAATCACCGCTCGCTGCCACTGCCGCGAAAAGCGCCGGCGCGTGCCGTAGTCGGAGATATGGAGATTCTCAGCATGAGGTTCATTGAGAAGCAGATCAATCTTGGCATCGAGCCGGCGGCGCCCCTCGGCGTCAGACAGTCCGGGATATGTGCGGCGGAAATACACCTCGTTGACGATCGCGAGCACCGGAATTTCAAAAAGAATCGTATGAAGCCAGGGACCCTTGATGCAGATATCAATGCCGAAAGGCCGCGACGGATCGCGCTCCACCGTGATGTACTTGCGCTTGAGGTGAAAGAGACTCAGAAACTCAATGAAGTCCGACTTCATAAAGCGCAGATTGCCCAAATATTCGAGCTCGTCGTCTTTAAAGTAAAGGCTGCAGAGGTGGTCAATCTCCGCATTGATCTCATCAATGAAGGGCGACAAGTCGATGTTGGGCGTGCGGCACTTGAAGCGGTAGGACACTTCCGCCGCGGGAAACTGATGCAGCACGCACTGCTGCATCGTGAACTTATAGAGGTCCGTGTCGAGAAGCGACTCAATGATCATGTGCGGCCTCCTTGGCCGGTAGCGCTTTAGAGCCTTGAAGTCTACTCGTCCGTCACATTCAAAACCGCATTCAAGGGGGGAAAGCAATTCAAACTGTACGAACGGAACCTCATTTTTTCGGTTTGCACCCAAAGCTGAGAGCGCGCGAAAATCATCCTTAACGAAGTCCGCCGCTTTCAGGAGCCGGATGCAGCTCGTTCTGCAGGCACTTGAAGAGACAAGAGCGAGAACAATCCGGCGGACTCAGCTCGGAATCACAATGGAGACGCCGCCGTGATGCAGTCCCTCACCATCATTGCAGAAGTTGCCGACGGCATTGGCATGTTCGGATTTGCCGTCGCCGGACTTTTCGCCTCTGCCGGCCGCCGCATTGATCCCGTCGGCGTTTTTGTGAGCGTCTTTACCACCGCTTTCGGCGGCGGCATCATTCGCGACATTCTTCTGGATCTGCGGCCTTTTTACTGGCTCTCGCACCCGCAGTGGATCTGGATGACGCTCGGACTCACCATTTTGGCCCCCGTCATCGTGCGCCGCGTGCAGCGCTTTTGGCAGCGGCGCATTCTCCTCTGGGCCGATGCCGTCGGGCTCGCCTTCTTTGCCGTCGGCAGCTGCGCAACGAGCGACCGGCTGGGCCACCCCTTGATTGTGAGCGTGCTGATCGGCGTGGTGACGGGGGTTTTCGGCGGCATGCTCCGTGACGTTTTCTGTGCAAAGCTCCCCTCTGTGCTCTCCAACGAAGAGCCTTACGCTTCCGTCGCCTTTGCGGGCTGCTGGGTATACCTCGGGCTGGTGCACGCCGAAATCGTGCCGGCAGACATCGCGCTTTGGGGCTGCTGCGCCCTCATCATGATCGTGCGCATGGCGAGCTTCCGCATCCCCTGGATGAAAGTGCGGTATTAAAGCTGCCGAGCGCCTCAAAGACCGACGCGCTCAGCAGCTCCGCTGCCGTGAGGCACGCTCAAAGCGCCTTGACGCGATCCACCGGCAGTCCCGGATCCACCACAATGGCCTTGAGACCGCGGGCCTCAATCGCCTTTTGCCCGCGCTCGGTGCAGATAATGTTGGCATTCTTGCCGAGTACTTCGCCCTTAAAGAGTACCTTGCGGCCTTCGACGAAAGACATCTTCGGCGTCTGCGTGGCGTAGTCGTAAATAGTGATGTCTGCGTCGGCGCCGACGGAGAGATGCCCCTTATTCGTAAGCCGCAGCATGCGGGCAGGATTGAGCGACGTCTTCTGAGCAAACTCAGTGAGCGTCAGAATATCGAGCTTAACGAGCGAAAGTCCCTGCGAGAGAATCACGTTTCTCGGAATGCACCCGCCGTCGGTGGATATGGCATCCACCACAAAGGCGCCGTCGGGGCGCTTGACCTGTGCGAGCAGAATGCGCGGAATCGGCGGATTGATGTTGAAGCTCCCGCCCACGTCCGTGTTGTGGGACTCCCAGAGCTTCACTGCATCTTCGCCCGTCATCAGGTCAGAGTATCCGCCCGCGTCATAGACCGCAAAGGCCTTGTGCGCGAGGAGCGCCTTGCGCACGCCGTCGAGGTCTTCGGTAAAGCCGAAGTGACGCAGGCAGTTGCCCGTCACCTTGGACTGGATCTTTCCGTCTGGGCCGCAGGTAAGACGTGTGCCGTTCTTGGGCGAAATATAGCTTTCGCTGAAAATATTCGGGTTGGCATTCAAGAGCTCAACTGCCGTGCGCGCCTCGTCGATTTCATTTTTAATGACGCCGCGGCAGTAGGCATTGATGTGCGCGAGATGGAGCGGATAGCCGTCGGCCATCTGCACCGCCTCGATCATGCCTTCCAAATTGGAGCCGTGTGCACTCGTGCCGGCATGCCAGGCCACATAGGCACGGCGCTCAAGTGCGGTTTTAATGAGCGTGGAGGAGACTTCTGGCGTCAGCGGATAATGGCCGCCCAAGAGCTTCACCCCGAGCGCACCTTCGGCGAGCGACTTGTCGATCAGCTCTACCATTTCCGCCTTGGAGGGCGCATTGGTTTTGAAGGTGAAGGGCGGCGACGCAAACTGCAGAATGGCCGTATTCAAACCCGCCCCGTACTGCGGCGTCTTCTCGAGAATATCGTCCAAGGGACCGGCCATGTCGAGACACGTCGTCACGCCGTTCATCGCGAGCATACGCGGTCCGTAGGGCGACCCCCACATACTGCCGAGGTGCACGTGACTGTCGATGATGCCGGGCTGGAGCACCCATCCGGAAACATCGATGACTTCGCGGGCGGGACCGGTTAAATCCGGTCCCACTGCAGCGATTTTGCCGCCTTCAACGGCAACATCGTTCACGCCGTTGACGCCGTTAAGCGGGTCAACCACATGAGCACCTTTGAGCAAAAGATCGTACATGGACGCTTCTCCTTATTTGATCAGCTCGTCGTGAGGTCCTAAAGCCGCCCCCAAAAAAGCGGCTGGGTCGCCCTCCACTATTGCAGGATCTGAGGCGTTACGCAATGAAGCTATATGCGGGTAAGGCCATCCGCACATGCTCCCCCCCAGAGATATCCGTTCCGCCTTTGAACACTGTTCTTTTTCGCAAAATGCGCCCGCGTCCGTGACCATTTCAGAGCGCTCTAAGCCCTTTCAAGCGGCTCGAAAGCCCTCAATATCGGCGAGGAGCTCCTCTGCGCGCTGCCAGCGCGGTTCCGCCCGCAGCGCTTCCATTGAAAGAACACTCTCGGCTTCATCGGGCAAGAGGCGCGCCAGCCGCTCGTCAAAGGCAGGCGTTCGGCTCCACTCAAGGCCCGCGAGGATTTCGTCGGCCTCTTCGGGGTGATTGCAGTGCAGCACCATGTCGCAGCCCGCGGCCAGCGCCTTTTGTGCACGCACGAGCGGCGGCTCGTCGCCGCAGGCGCCCTTCATAGACAAATCATCCGAGAAGATCAGCCCGCTGAAACCGAGCTCCTCGCGCAAAATGGTCTTCAAAAGCCTCGGAGAGTAAGTGGCCACCTCTCCGTCAAAGCACTGATAAGCCACATGCGCGGTCATGATGCTTTCGAGCTCGAGCGCCAAACCGCGATAGATCGAAAGATCACGCCGAATTTGCGCTGTCGAACGATTGTCGGTCGGGCAGGCAACATGGCTGTCGGCCTCGGCCCAGCCGTGACCGGGAAAATGTTTGCCGCAGTTGGCCATACCGGCGAGCCGCAGTCCGGACATGAGCGCTCGGGCATTGCGTTCGACTTCATCGCGGTCAGATCCGAGCGAGCGGTTCCCGATCACGGCAGAGCGCCCATAGTCGATGTCGAGCACCGGTGCGAAAGTCATGTCGACCCCCGCAGCGCGAAGTTCACTCGCGAGCACGTAGCCCGCGGCCGCCAAGCGTGCCTGAGCCTGATCACCGGCAGCACGGCAGGCAGCCATAGACGGCACCTCAGTGAACCCTTCGCGGAAACGCTGCACCCGACCGCCCTCGTGATCCACGGTGATCAGAATCCCGGGGCGCACGGCATGAATGGCGCCGCAAAGCGCACGAAGCATTTCCGCCGATGTGAAGTTGCGGGTAAAGAGAATCACCGCCCCGGTCATCGGGTGTTCCAGCCGCCGAATTTCGTGTTCAGTGAGAACGGTGCCGGCAATATCGACCACAACAGGGCCGAGCGTATGTGCAAGAGCGAGCTTCTTCGGCGTAAGCATGACGGAGATTCCAAAAGATAAAGCGCCGGCTTTGGGTGCAAAAGGCCAAAGCCGGCAGAGTACGGGCGGGCAAAAGAGGAACGCTGCGTGCGCCGCTTACTCCTGCGGGAACACGCGGGGCTTTGCTGCCACGCGGTCGAGCAGTTCGTTATAGCGGCGAATCGTTTCGGCAAAACCGAACTGGAGCGCTTCAACCGTGAGCGCATGGCCGATCGACACTTCCTGAATGTTGCCGCAGGCCGTGAGGAGCTTCTCGAGATTTTCAAGCGACAGGTCGTGACCGGCATTGACGCCGAGCGCAAGCTCATCGCATAAAAGCGCACTGTCAACGTAGGGCTGCAGGATATCTTCTTCGAGCGCCGTGCCGTAGGCTGCGGCGTAACCCTCCGTATAAAGCTCAATGCGGTCGGACCCCGTCTCCTTGGCCCAGCGGGTGAATTCGGGTTCGGGATCCATGAAGAGACTGACGCGGCAGCCGTAGGACTGCGCTTCGGCCACGACAGCAGCCAGCTTTTCGCGCACCTCGGGGTTATTGAATTCAAAACCGTGGTCAGAGGTCTTCTGATCTGCAGCATCGGGCACAAACGTCGCCTGATGCGGACGAATCTCCTTGAGAATCGGCATCAGATTTTCAAACGGATTCCCTTCAATATTGAATTCACGGCCCGGATAGGCATCCACGAGCGCCTTCAGGGGTGCCAAGTCCGTTCGGCGGATATGACGCTCATCGGGACGAGGATGAACGGTCAGGCCGGCAGCGCCCGCCTCGAGCGCAATGCGCCCGAAGAAAACGGGGTCAGGCCAATTGCCTTCACGAGAATTGCGCACCAGCGCGACTTTATTGAGATTGACGGAAAGCTGCGTCCGAATCATGGAAGTGCACCCATTGAAAATTGAGAAGGGAATCTTGCCGCCAAGCAGAATAGCACGCGGCCTGCGCGGCATAACTCAGCCATTCACCGGATCGCCATCAATTCGGCATCAATTCAAAATAAACAGATTGGCCGAACGAGAAAATCCGCGTATTCAGAGTTTTTTGAGGTCGGCAAGGAGACGCCGGCTGCGCAGCGGCCGTCCTTCCAGATGAAGGTCGATGGCGGTCTTAAGCAGTTCGCGAAGCCGCTTCATCTCGCGGGGACTGAGCGCCGCAATCCGGCTTTTGCGCTCCGCAGATCCGCAGGCAGCAGCCGCCGCTACCGTTTTAGGCCACAGCATGGAAGCAAAAGGCAGATTGGCGGCGTCTTCAGGCGTCCCCTCTACGCCCTTCAAGGCGCCTTCGGGGGTGAGGAGAAACCACTCGGCGCCCTTTTGCAGATCACGATCCTCGAGCGCCAGGCCCCAGCCGCAGTGCGCGAGAAGCTCCGCTTCAAAAGAGCGCAGCCCCGTCTGCCGCACAGCCGGATCCTCGTCTGCCAACGCAGAGAGCACGTGCACATAGCTCTGAAAGAGGCCCGGATGGACGTCTTCGCGCTCCGTGAGGCGAAGCACCAATTCGTTCACATAAAAGCCCGAGAGAAGCGCCTCGCCCCGAAGTGCCGCAAGCGCCCCGAGCCACTCGGCCTGCGTAAGCACCTTGGCTTCTTTTTTGCCCGTCCAAGTAAGGGCGAGCGGCGAAAAGGGCGTTAAGAGCCCTCTTAAATTGGATCCCGGCCGTTTGGCGCCCCGCGCCACCAGAAAAACGCGGCCGAAATGGGCAGTCAGCACGTCGACCACCATGCTCGATTCGCTCCAGGGACGCGCATGAAGCACAAACCCGGGTTCCCGCTGCGGCCTTTGGCGGCGCCTCACGCCGCTGCGGCCGCCCGAGGCGCCCAGCGCCTCGGTGCGGGCGAGTTCTTCAAGAATGGCCTCGGCAGCGCGGCCTCTGGCTACAACGCCCTCAACGGTAGCGCTTTTGCTCGAAGCGAGCACTTCCTTTTTGCCGTCAGGGAGCCGCGGAAGGTCAAGGAGCGCATCATCTCCCCATCGGCCTTCAGCCTGCTCGGCATCGAGTGAAGGGGACGGCGCAGCTCCATCGTCCGCACCCGCCGACGTCAGCATGCTGCCCTCCGCCAAGGCGTCAGCGCCGCCCACGGCATCCATGGGCGGCGGCAGGCTGGGATCGGGCTGCGGCGCATCAGCGGTCACGCTCGTCGGACTCCTTTTCGGCTGGCGGCAAGGCGCAGCATCAATCGTAGCCGAGGGTCTTGAGTGCCTTCACGTCGTCGGACCAGCCGCGGCGCACACGCACCCAAACTTCAAGATGCACCGGGCAGCCGAGCTGCTCCTCAATATCGGCACGGGCGAGACGCGAAATTTCACGCAGCTTGGCGCCCTTTTCACCGATCACGATTGGCTTATGGCTTTCGCGGTCGACGATGAGCGTAGCCACAATATCCGCGCGGCGCACGCCTTTGTCGTCCGTCTCTTCCTTCCACTTGTCAATCGTGACAGCCGTGCCGTAGGGCAGTTCGTCGCCGAGCAGCCGGAAGGCCTTTTCGCGGATCGTTTCCGCAGCCAGAAAGCGCGGCGACTTGTCCGTATAGAGGTCCGGATCAAAGTACGGAATGCTTTCGGGGAGAAGCTTTTCGATTTCGCGCAGCAGATCGTCGAGCTGACGGTGCTTTTCAGCCGACACCGGCACAATGGCGGCGAAGGGATAGCGGCGCATCGAATCAGCCATCAGCGGCAAAAGCGCGTTGCGGTCCTTCGAGAGATCGGTCTTGCTCACCGCCAGAATGACGTTGGACGCTTCCGTCGGGAGCAGCCGAAGCACTTCAAGATCGCCCGGCTTCCAGCCGTTTGACTCGATCACCATCACCACGGCATCGACCTCGGAAAGCGTCGAGCGCACGGAACGGTTCATGCGACGCGTCAGCTGATTCTTCACCTTGGTCTGAAAGCCCGGCGTATCCACAAAAATGAACTGCGCCTTATCGGTCGTCAGCACGCCGAGCACGCGGTTGCGGGTCGTCTGAGGTTTCTTTGACGTAATGGAAACCTTTTCACCCACAATGGCGTTGATGAGCGTCGATTTACCGACATTGGGGCGTCCCACCACGGCAACATACCCGCAGCGGAAGCCCTCGGGAACCTTGGCGGAGCTGAGCGCTCCGGCCTGCGCGAGCATGCGCTCGAAATCATCGTCGGGTTTGCCCGGCTCGATGTCGGCCTCAAGATCATCCGTCGGCATCTCAAGCGTTGTCGGGTCTTCCGTCTGAGGCGTATCGGCCTCAGGCGCTTTTTCAAAATTCTTCAAATCGTCAGTCATTTCAGCGCCTCCTTGGCAGCTGTCAGGGCCAATTCCGCCGCAGCCTGTTCGGCTTCACGACGGCTCGTGGCAGTGCCCCGCGTCACGATTTTGAGCCGCTCGATGCGGCATTCACACTCAAAGCGCCGCTCATGAGCTGCACCCGTGGCGGCGACGATCGCATATTCGGGTCGAGGCAGATGATCTCCCTGCAGGAGTTCCTGCAGGCGGGTCTTGGGATCCTTGCTCATCTGCTCCGGGGTCAGCCCCGTCAGGATCGGGTCGTAGAGTTTCAGGATAACGCGCTGCGCCGTATCAAAACCGGCTTCGCGAAAAACAGCGCCGAAAATCGCTTCCATGGCATCGGCAAGAATCGACGCACGATGTGCGCCGCCCGTCTTTACCTCACCTTCCCCCATGTAGAGGAAGCTTGAAACATCAATCTTCAGGGCAATTTCGTGGAGCGTCTTTTCACACACGAGATTGGCGCGCACACGTGAGAGCTCACCTTCGTTGAAGTGTTTGTCACGCAGAAAAAGCGCATAGCCGATAACGCAGTTAAGCACCGAGTCACCGAGAAACTCCAGACGTTCATTGTGCTCCTGCGCAAAGCTGCGGTGCGTAACCGCACGGCGCAAAAGCTTCTTATCCTGAAAGACGTAGCCGATGCGCTCCTCGAGCGCTTCAAGCGAAAGCATTTGTGATGGTCTCTTGTCTTTGTTTATTTCAATTGTGCCGCTCATCGTCACGCATTAGTAAATGCTGCCGATGCGGCCCATATCGCTGAAGTTCGCCCAGATGCAGACAGCCTTGCCGACCAAGTTTTCATCCGGCACAAAACCCCAGAAGCGGCTGTCTTCACTGTTGTCACGGTTGTCGCCCATGGCAAAGTACTTGCCTTCGGGCACCGTGCAGACGAACCCGCGGTCGTTGTAGCTGCAGGTGGATTCTTTTTTCATCACGGCCTGCATGGGCACCCAGCTCGGCCGGCGATGGTCAACCGCGATGGAGTGCTCCAGACCGGAGAGGTTTTCCGTACGCTCTTCGAGCGTCACCATCGTCGAATCGTCAACAAAGTCGCGCGGACGAGACTGGGCCTGTTCAACGCCGTTCACGTAGAGCACTTTGTCGCGGTATTCAACCCGGTCGCCCGGCGTTGCCACGACGCGCTTAATGAAGTCAACGGATTCGTCCATCGGATAGCGGAACACGATAATGTCGCCCTTTTGCGGAGCGCCCACCTCGAGCACCTTGGTGTTGAGCACCGGCAGACGAATGCCGTAGTCGTACTTATTGACCAAAATGAAGTCGCCGATATGCAGCGTCGGCAGCATCGATCCCGACGGAATGCGAAAGGGCTCGAAAAGGAAGCTGCGCAGCAAAAAGACGATCAGAATGACCGGGAAAAGTCCGGCGGTGTACTCGAGCCACCACGGCTGACGAAGCGCCGTCGCCTTCAGACGGCGCAGATCTTCGCCGACAGCAGCATCGCCGCGTCCGAGCGCCTCGCGGTTGGCAGCTTCAAAAGCTGACGCGGCTTCCTCGGCCTTCCGGCGGCGCTGCGGCAGAAATACCGTGCGCTCAAAAATCCAAAAAATGCCGGTGATGACCGTCAGAATAAAAAGAATAAGTGCGAAGTTCATGGCCTTAAATGGGTTCGTGCTTCCATGCCCGATTGCGTTCTTGTTTGTATATAGAAATAGTCAGACTTCGTCAGCATTGACACCGTCATTTCTTTCCATTGCTTACTACTTTTCGTCAACTTCCAAAATCGCGAGGAAGGCTTCCTGCGGAATTTCGACGCTGCCCACCTGCTTCATACGCTTTTTACCAGCCTTCTGCTTTTCGAGCAGCTTGCGCTTACGCGTGATGTCGCCGCCGTAGCACTTGGCCAAAACGTTCTTGCGCAGCGCCTTCACGTTCTCGCGGGCGATGATGTTCGCACCGATGGCCGCCTGAATGGAAACTTCGTACATCTGACGGGGAATCAGCGTGCGAAGCCGCTGCACGAGCTCTCGGCCGCGGAACACGGCGTTCGAACGATGCATGATCGCTGAGAGCGGATCCACCTTGTCGCCGTTGATGAGGATATCAACACGCACCACGTCGGCCGCACGATATTCCTTGAACTCATAGTCCATCGAAGCGTAGCCGCGGGTGAGAGACTTCATGCGGTCAAAAAAGTCCAGCACGATTTCCGCGAGCGGCAGGTCATAAGTGAGGTGCACCTGACGGCCGTGATAGGCGAGATTGGTCTGAACACCGCGCTTATCCTGACAGAGCTTCATGACGGCGCCGACATATTCATTCGGCACAAAAATCGTCACCGTATCGATCGGCTCACGAATCTCATCGATCTTGTCGACCGGTGGGAGCTTCGAGGGGTTTTCCACCTGCACGACTTCGCCGTCGGTCATCAGCACCTCATAAACGACGGACGGAGCCGTCGTGATGAGATCCATGTTGTACTCGCGCTCCAGCCGCTCCTGCACGATGTCCATGTGCAGGAGACCAAGGAAGCCCGCGCGGAAGCCGAAGCCGAGCGCCTGGGAGCTTTCGGGCTCAAAACGCAGCGCCGCATCGTTAAGCTGAAGCTTCGTGAGGGCGTCGCGCAGCGCGTCGTACTGATTTGATTCCACCGGAAAGAGGCCGGCAAACACCTGCGGCTTCACCGCCTTGAAACCCGGGAGCGGTTCCTCGGCCGGTTTCTGCGCAAGCGTTACGGTGTCGCCCACGCGAGCGTCCTTCAATTCCTTGATGCCCGCGATGATGAAACCCACCTCGCCTGCGGAAAGCGATTCGCGCATCTTGCTCTTCGGCGTAAAGACACCGATCTGCTCGACCAAATGCGTGGCATTGGTCGCCATCAGCGTGATCTTGTCCTTGGGACGCACCGTACCGTTGACGACGCGCACCAGCATCACTACGCCCACGTAGTTGTCAAACCATGAGTCGATAATGAGCGCCTGGAGCGGCGCCTGCGGATCACCCTTGGGCGGCGGCACATCGCGCACGACGCGCTCGAGAATGTCGTCAACGCCCATGCCGGTTTTGGCCGAACAAGGAATCGCATCGGTCGCATCAATACCGATCACGTCTTCGATTTCCTCTGCGGCTGCTGTCGGATCCGCGCTCGGCAGATCCATTTTGTTGAGCACAGGGATCACGGAGACACCGAGATCGATAGCGGTGTAGCAGTTAGCGACCGTCTGCGCCTCTACGCCCTGCGTAGCGTCAACCACGAGGAGCGCCCCTTCGCAGGCCGAGAGCGAACGACTCACTTCATAAGAAAAGTCGACATGCCCCGGGGTATCGATCAGGTTAAGCTCATAAATCTGACCGTCCTTCGCTTTGTAGCGCAGCGACGCCGTCTGCGCCTTGATGGTAATGCCGCGTTCGCGCTCAAGATCCATGCTGTCGAGGACCTGCTCGCTCATTTCGCGGTCGGAGAGGCCTCCGCAGCGCTGAATCAGGCGGTCGGCAAGCGTGGACTTACCATGGTCGATGTGGGCGATGATCGAAAAGTTTCGGATGTTCTGCATCGTCGATGTTGTAAATGCTTTGGGTCTTCAGGAAGCCCTTTAGAGCTCTGCCGGCAGCGGGCCCATTGATGAATCAATGGCCGGCGGTCTGAACGGCAGAGTGCTGAGAGATTCAAGATGAATTCATTGAAACGTCCGGGCAGCCGCTTGGGCGAAGCTGTCTGACGAAATGCGTTTTTTTAGCCGACACTTCGTCATCGCCTCCAGCCTGAGTCCGACTGTTCCGGGCGCGGATTGGGACTTCCGCGTGAACAGATCATTTTATCAAAGCTCGTCCGCAGCGCCGCAGCTCAGCCGGTGCTTCGGTTGCCCCAAAATCATAAAAAAGAAGCTTCCGGCCCAAAAGGTTCCCGGAAGCCTCCCAAATCACTTTGCTGGATCGAACACGATTCGAAATCAGCGGTTCCGTCTGGTTCAGTCCGCAAAGGCCTTGTAGATGACGGTTGAATTCGTGCCGCCGAAGCCAAACGAATTCTTCATCGCAGCGCGAATCTTCATCTGACGCGCCGTCTTGCCGACAATGTCAACGCCGGCACATTCCGGATCGAGGTTGTCGAGGTTGATGGTCGGAGGCGACACCTGATCACGGATGGCCATCACCGAGAAGACGCTTTCAATACCGCCGGCGCCGCCGAGCAGGTGGCCCGTCATCGACTTGGTCGAATTGACGGCCAGACGAGCAGCGTGATCGCCGAAAACTTCGCGAATAGCCTTCACCTCATTGGCGTCACCCACCGACGTGGACGTGCCGTGCGCATTCAGATAATCGATTTCGTCGGGATTCATGCCGGCGTGGCGCAGCGCCATACGCATGCAGCGCACCGGACCGTCGGTCGAAGGCGTCGTGATGTGATGCGCGTCGCCCGAAAGACCGTACCCGGCAATTTCTGCGTAGATCTTGGCGCCGCGTGCTTTGGCGTGGTCCAGATCTTCGAGTACGAGAACGCCTGCGCCCTCGCCCATCACAAAGCCGTCGCGGTCCTTGTCAAACGGCCGCGATGCGGCTTCCGGCGCGTCATTGCGGCGCGAGAGGGCATGCATGGCGTCAAACCCCCCGATGCCAAGCTTGCAGACTGTCGACTCCGTGCCGCCCGCGAGCATCACATCCGCGTCGCCGCGGGCGATGATATAGGCAGCTTCGCCGATAGCATGCAGCCCCGTCGAGCAGGCCGTAACGTGTGCAATGTTGGGGCCCTTGAGTCCCTTCATAATCGCGAGCTGACCCGAAGTCATATTGATGATGCATCCGGGAATCATGAAGGGTGAAATGCGGCGCGGACCGCGGGACACCATCGCGTCGTTATTGGCGCAGATAGAGGGCAGGCCGCCGATGCCGGCGCCGATTGCAACGCCAATCATCGGCGCATTCTCCTCGGTGACTTCCAGTCCCGAATCCTCGAGCGCCATCAGACCCGCGCCCACGCCGAAATGCACAAACTTGTCGAAACGGCGGACTTCCTTCACATCCAGGTATTTCCCGGCATCAAAGCCCTTCACTTCGCCCGCTATCTGACAGCCGAACTCCGAGGCGTCAAAGCCGGTGATGCGAGCGATGCCGCTCTTGCCTTCAAGCGCGGCAGCCCAGCTCGAAGCCAGATTGTTGCCGAGCGGGGAGATCAGGCCGAGACCAGTAACGACTACGCGGCGATTCATCATGTTGCAGTTTCCTTCAAAGTCAAAGGATTGAAGCCCCTAGTGAAAACCGATGCAAGCGCAGAGACGCCTCTGAGCATTGCCAATGCGGTGCAATAGGTGGTTCGAGATCGTTCAAACTTCCCCTTTGCCTTCTGTATTCAGGCATTTCAGGGAATTTACAACTATTCGGATTAGCAGAAAAACGGGGTTTTGCCCATTCATTACGTGAAACGGGATCCGTTGCCGGATCCCGTTTTCATTGCCCTGCCTCGCCGTATGGAGCCCAATCGAGCAGCTTCAGACGGTGATCAGCGGCAGCTTGCTTCGAGACGCTGCCCGAACGTGCGAATTACTTCGCGACGGCGGCCTTGACGAAGTCGATGGCCTGCTGAACCGTACGGAGATTTTCCTGTTCGGTGTCGGGGATTTCGATGTCGAAAGCATCTTCGAGCGCGAGCGACATTTCAACCGTCGTCAGGCTGTCGGCACCGAGATCTTCAATAAAGGAGGATTCGTTCTTGATGTCCTCTTCCTTGATGCCAAGCTGTTCAGCAATGATCTTCTTGACCTTCTGTTCAATATCGTCCATTTGATTGTCTCTCCGGGTGGGGTTGAGCGTTCAGATGAACCCCGCGCTTGATGGAGCATACAGGGTCGTTAAAAAAGAATTTAGCTTTTAATTTTACCAAAACCAATCGGTTGTCGCCGCTGCAGATCAACCCATGTACATGCCGCCGTTCACATGAAGCACAATGCCCGTCACGTAAGCGCCCGCGGGCGATGCGAGGTAAAGGCAGGCGTTGGCCACATCATCCGTTTGGCCGAGACGACCGAGCGCGGTCTGACCGATCAGCGCCGTCTTGTGCTCTTCGGGAAGATCCTTTGTCATGTCGGTGTCGATGAAGCCCGGTGCGATGCAGTTGACAGTGATGCCCCGAGAACCGATTTCCCGCGCGAGCGACATCGTCATGCCGACCAAACCGGCCTTGGCGGCCGCATAGTTCACCTGACCGGCATTGCCCATCGCCCCCACAACCGAGGACATGGAAATAATGCGGCCCGAGCGCTGCTTCATCATCGGACGAACACAGGCGCGCGCCAGGCGGAAGGCTGCGGTCAGATCGGTTTCAATCACCGTCTCCCATTGCTCGTCCTTCATGCGCATGACGAGACCGTCCTTGGTAATGCCGGCATTATTGATGAGCACATCAATGCGGCCGTATTCGGCCACGATGTCGTCGACGGCCTTCTTCGAAGCTTCAGCATCACAGACATTGAGCACAATGCCGCGGCCGCGGCCTTCAAAGGCTTTGCCGGCCTCGTCGAGCGCAGCCGCGCCCGCTTCCGAAGTGGCCGTGCCGATAACCACGGCACCCGCCTGAAGAAAAGCTTCAAAGACCGCACGGCCAATACCGCGGCTCGCACCGGTAACAAGACAAATCTGCCCGGCGAGCGCGTCCGCCGCAAAGATCATTTTTTCCATGTCGTTGGTTCTCAATCAAAGGTGAAAATTCAATGAATACTTCAAGCTGCGAGCGCCTCGAGAGTCGCCTCGAGCGTCGCTTCGCTGCTGATGCCGTGGAGTCTGATCTCCGGCGCAATGCGCTTGACGAGCCCCGTCAGCACTTTGCCCGGCCCGCATTCCACGATGTCTGTGACGCCGGAGGCTTCCATGGCCTTCACAATCTTGGTCCACTGCACCGCCGACGATACCTGCTGCGCGAGGAGCGCACGGATTTCGTCCGGGGTAGTGTGAAGCTGCGCCGTAACGTTGGCATACACCGGCACAGACGGAGCGCTGACTTTAACTTCGGCCAAATGTTTGGCAAGGCGTTCACCTGCCGGCGCCAAAAGGCTCGAATGAAAGGGCCCCGAAACGGCCAGCGGAATGGCTCTCCGGCAGCCGCGGGCCTTAAGAAGCTCTACCGCTTTGGCAAGGCCGTCGCTGCGCCCGGCAATCACCACCTGCCCAGGCGAATTGAAATTCACCGGCTCCACGGGCCCCACGGCAGAGGCTTCGCGGCAGGCTTCAATAACGGCTTCGTCATCGAGGCCAATGACGGCTGCCATGCCGCCCACACCGACCGGCACCGCTTCCTGCATGGCCTGCGCACGGAAACGCACAAGCTTCACGGCATCCTCAAAGGCAAATGTTCCCGCTGACGTGAGCGCGGAATATTCCCCTAAAGAATGACCGGCCATCACATCCGGACGGCGGCCGCCGGCAGCGATCCAAGCTTCATAAAACGCTGCAGAGGCCGCGAGCAGTGCGGGCTGCGTGTTCACCGTCAGGCTGAGCACTTCCGCCGGACCTTCTGCGATGAGTTTGACAAGATCTTCTCCAAGAGCAGCATTGGCGCGAGCCATATAGTCCGCAACGACAGCATTGTCGGCAAAGCCCGAAAGCATGCCGACAGACTGGCTGCCCTGGCCGGGGAATACGAATGCAATGCGCATGAGTTTTTTCCTTTGGTTCCGTAATTGGTGTTCGAGACGATTCGCTTCCAAAGCCGCTCGGCCTTATTCGCTGCGCCAGCGCACAATCGCCGATCCCCAGGCCATGCCGGCACCGACAGCCTGCAGCAGCACCAGGCTGCCGTCTGAAATCTTTCCGCTTCGCACGGCTTCATCAAGCGCAAGCGGCACGGAAGCCGCTGACGTGTTGCCCTGTTCCGACACGGTCTTGATCATCCGTTCGTCGGGAATGCCGAGCTTCTTGGCCACCATTGTCATAATGCGCAGATTGGCCTGATGGGGAATGTAGACGTCCACATCCTGCGGATCCACGCCCGCCAAGACGGCAACTTCCTGCGCGGACGACGTCAATCCGTCAACGGCAAGCTTAAAGACCTGACGGCCGTCCATATTGATGTAGGGACGCCCGCAAAGTTCACCGTGATCAATCCGTGCCGTGAGACCGAGCACATTTTCATCGTAGGATCCGTCGGCATACATCCGAGCGGCCAGAATACCGGGCTTTGCCGAGGCCTCCAGCACCACTGCCCCTGCGCCGTCGCCAAAAAGTACGCACGTTGCGCGGTCCTTCATGTCGATAACGCGCGACATCGTTTCCGCCCCGATGACCAGCGCACGCTGATAGGGACCTGCACGGAGCATGGCATCGGCAGCATTAAGCGCATAAATAAAGCCCGCGCACACGGCCTGTACGTCGAACGCCGCGCACCCCGCCGCGCCGATCAAACGCTGCACGGCCGCTGCCGTCGACGGAAATACCTGATCAGGCGTCGTCGTCGCCACAATGATCAGATCAATCGTCTTGGGATCAACGCCGCCC
Source organism: Sutterella wadsworthensis (assembly GCF_003315195.1). Lineage (GTDB taxonomy): Bacteria > Pseudomonadota > Gammaproteobacteria > Burkholderiales > Burkholderiaceae_F > Sutterella > Sutterella wadsworthensis. The sequence goes on from NZ_QNRV01000004.1 coordinate 23,219, forward strand.
CCTTCAAGCGCCTTCTGTGCGGCTGCGGCAGCCAGCGTGGTAGTCGTTTCCGTCGTTCCATTGACGAAGCGTCGAGCTTCAATGCCGGTACGCGTACGAATCCATTCATCAGAAGTTTCAATGCCGTCGGCAGCGAGCCGTCGGGCAAGGTCCTCATTGGTGATGCGGGCCGCAGGAAGCGCGGACCCTGTGGAAATGATGCGGGAGTATTTGGCTGACATGAGCCGTCCTTATAGACAAGTCGCGTGAACGTTGGATCTTACCGATTTAAAGCCTGCGTTTGAAGTCCGTTTTTTCAACCACACGGCGTAACTCATTTGCGCCATACGGCTGCGGAACATCAGCCATGACTTTAACCGGATTCGGCAGACATGAAAAAGGGGACCCACTTCTGGATCCCCTTCTTTTCGAATCGCCCCGGCCGCTTCCTTCAGAAGCTCTTGGCCTTCGAGACTCCCTGACGTTAAACTGAAACCTTTTGCAAAGAGCACTTTCACCGTGGGGTGCGCGCGGCATCTCGCGCGAGGTTCATTAACGCTGCAGAAGCGTACCGGTTTGTTCGGTGCGGACTTATTCGTCCTGCTTCGTCGCGATGACCTTCTTGCCGCGATAGAAGCCCGTCGGGCTGATGTGATGACGGCGATGGACTTCGCCGGTCGTCGCTTCGACAGCCGTCGGAGGATTCTTCAAAAAGTCATGAGCACGACGATTGCCGCGACGGGCGACCGATTTCTTATTCTGCTGAACAGCCATGGCAAACCCCACGTAGGTATAAGCGAGTGTCGAACTAAATTACTTCCGTGACCAGGCACTCGTTCCAGAACACGGAATTCCATGATTGCGCCGCCGTCTAAATTGACAGGACGGCAAGCGGCGGATTGTACCAAATCCCCTGAAGAACCTCATGCAAAAAGCATCTTTTTTTAGGTTCGAAGAATTCAGTCCAATAAAAAAGGAGGGCAACTGCCCTCCTTCCCGGAAATCTGGAGCGGGAGACGAGTCTCGAACTCGCGACCTCAACCTTGGCAAGGTTGCGCTCTACCAACTGAGCTACTCCCGCACGCTCCGCTTGGTGTTCCCTTAACTGCAGTTCGAACAGAATTCGATGGAGCGGGAGACGAGTCTCGAACTCGCGACCTCAACCTTGGCAAGGTTGCGCTCTACCAACTGAGCTACTCCCGCATCGCCTGCGTGGGGAAGGGTTCCAAAGGGATCTTTGGAGCGGGAGACGAGTCTCGAACTCGCGACCTCAACCTTGGCAAGGTTGCGCTCTACCAACTGAGCTACTCCCGCATTTCCAGCGAAGAATGCGAATTATACGAAGCTACGGGATTTTGTCAAGCAAACGACGGTATTCACGTACTGTTGAGTGAGTTCCCGATACGGAGGACCGCATCAGACTTTAAATGCCCGCTTTCTTCTGGACTTTACTGCCCAAAACGCAGAACGCCGCCCTCACTATGAAGGAGGCGCTTTCCCCTTGAACGGTTCCTCAGAAGTTCGCCAGGTCGTTAAGCGCTTCACTCATGCTCGGGTGCGTGAAGATGAAGTCGCGCAGGAACGTGTACTTTTGTCCCGTCTTCATGGCCACTGCTACGGTGTTGATGACTTCCCCGGCCTCCGGCCCAAAAAGCGTGCAGCCCAAAATCTCCTGGGTGTCAGCATCCACCACGATCTTAAAGAGCCCTTCGGCCTGATTGAGCGTTCTGGCACGCGGAATTGCCGCTACGGGCAAGGTGTTGACCTTAATGTGCCGCCCTAGAGACTGCGCCTCTTCGGCCGTAAGCCCGATGTGCGCGAGCGGCGGGTCAATAAAGACCGTTGAGCTCACGGGGTCGCGGTCGGAAATCCTGCGGTCTCCGGTCCCATAAAGACTGCTGCACACAATGCGGAAGTCATCTAAGGAGATATAGGTGAAAAGCGGCCCGCCCTTGACGTCGCCCAAGGCGTAGACCTGCGGGTTGGTGGTGCGCAGGTGTTCGTCGACCATGATGGCTCCGCGCGCATTGACTTCAACGCCCGCTTTTTCAAGTGCCAACGCTTCAGTGTTCGGACGGCGGCCAGCCGCCAAAAGCACCGCGTCCCCTTCCAGCCGAACTTCTTTTTGGGCGGCACGGTCTTCATAGACCACGGTGCCGCCGTCAATCTGGGTCACATTCACATGCGTCTTAAACTGCACGCCTTTCTTTTCCAAAATGCCCTGCACGGCTGCGGCAATATCCCGGTCTTCGCGCGGCAATACTTGGGGCCCTTTTTCGAGCACCGTGACCTGCGTACCAAAAGAGGCAAACATTGAAGCGAATTCGAGCCCAATGTAGCCTCCGCCGACGATAGTGAGACGCTGCGGCAGTTCCTTGAGGTCTAAAAGCGTCGTACTCGTAAAGACGCGAGGATTACCTGTAACGCCGGGGAGATCCGGGATGACCGTTTCCGAACCCGTATTGATAAAGATCTTGGGCGCCTCCAAGGTGACCGCCAAATCCTTGCCGCGTACCTCGACCGCATTTTTCCCTGCAAACGAACCCACGCCCAGGAAGATAGTCACATTGGGATCGTCGGCAAGCTTTTCATAGTTCTTTTCGCGCAGAAAGCTTACAACGGCGTCTTTTTGCTCCATCGCCGCACGGAAGTATTCCTGCTTTTCCTTCCAGGAACCATCACGGCGCGCAAGGTGTGCCGAATGCACGAGCGTCTTTGTTGGGATACAGCCGATATTGATGCAGGTGCCGCCATACATCTTCTCGGAGCGCTCGATCAGGGCGACCTTTTCGCCTTTCTTTGCCAAGAATCCCGCTAAGGTCTTTCCGGCCTTGCCAAAACCAATAATGATGGCGTCAAATTTCATGGTGTTCTCTGTCTTTGCCCGCGGGCGTTGGTTCGATGGAATCCATCGTAGGAGAAACTACTGTTGGACACTGATGATTATCAAGCGTGCGGACGGAGCCTCCTCTGCCCAGATTGTTACTGTCTTTGTTAGCCGAGCCCTAGTGGATATCCTGACGCTCCCGAACCATTTCACTGATATCGCTCTGATCATCACCCCTCCTCTTGCCTTTGGACTACGGCACAGCACGGTGCGCCACGAAATGCAATGGGATGGAATACACCGGCGCATTTCAGATTCGAGAGGGACTTTAGTTTCAATTTCGGCTTAACCCAGCCTTTAACGTCACGCCCGATCGGGCGCAAAGTCGCCCCGCTTATTCATTCCTAATGAGATCCCAAAGAAAATCCGAAATCTCTTGCCCCTGCTGGGCTGCAGTTACCTCCGCGAGTATGCCGGGACCGAATGCACCACAGAGAATTTTGGAGAAATCATTAAAAAAATCCCGAACCGCTAAGATCGGCTCGGGATTTTGGTTTGGTCCCAGAAACGGGAATCGAACCCGTACGCCCGTTTAGGGGCGGCGGATTTTAAGTCCGCTACGTCTACCAGTTCCGTCATTCTGGGACCACATACGAAAAAAGGGAAACTGCTCAGTGTTTCCCTTCTTTTGTATCTGGAGCGGGAGACGAGTCTCGAACTCGCGACCTCAACCTTGGCAAGGTTGCGCTCTACCAACTGAGCTACTCCCGCGTGAATTCTTTTGGAGGCGCGAGGCGGAATCGAACCGCCGTAAACGGATTTGCAATCCGGTGCATGGCCACTTTGCTATCGCGCCGTCAGTGGAGCGGGAGACGAGTCTCGAACTCGCGACCTCAACCTTGGCAAGGTTGCGCTCTACCAACTGAGCTACTCCCGCACTGAGAAAATTAATTTTAATGAAAACCCAAAATAAGTCAAGACAGCCCATCAGAGCGGCTCTACATATAAATGGGAGCGGGTTATCACCTATCTTTAGACTGCTGAGCAAAAAATCGGGACTCTCCGAAGAGAATCCCGATTTCGCACAAACTATCTATTCAGGCAAAGCTGATTAGAAGATGCTGATCGCGAGGAAGCCCAGAGCAACCGAGAAGACGATCGCGAGGACACCCGGGATGAAGAAGGCGTGGTTGAACACCCACTTGCCGATGCGGGTCGTGCCGGTGTCGTCCATCTGGACCGCGCCCAGAAGGGTCGGATAGGTCGGCAGAACGAACAGAGCAGACACAGCAGCGAACGAAGCGACGAGCATGCCGGAATCGCCAGGGTTGGCGGCGGTGATGCCGAGCGCCGCAACGATGGCCGGGGTGATGGCCTTAGCGGTAGCTGCCTGCGAGTACAGGAGCATGGCAGCGAAGAAGAACACGACAGCAAGCAGAGCCGGATAGGCAACAACGGTGTCAGCAGCGAACGTCTTGATTTCAGCCGTGTGGCCGGACACAAACGTGTCGCCGAGCCAGGCAACGCCGAGCACGCAGACGCAGGCAACCATACCGGACTTGAAGACCGAGCTTTCAGAGGCGATATCAGAGATGTCAACCTTGCAGCAAATCGTGATGAGCGTTGCAACGAGGAGCATCAGGGACATGATGGCGGCGTCACGAGGAACAATGACGGGACTGATCAGACCGATGGCCGGCGAAATAGCGGACGCATAGAGCACCACAAAGAGCACGCCGATCAGGAAGATGCCGACGGAGCGCTTGGCAAAAGGCTTGAGTTCCGTCTGAGCGGCACCCTGACCAATCTTGACGAGACCCTTGGCAAGACGTTCCTTGTAGACCGGATCGCTGTCCAGATCCATGTTCTGGATCTTCGTCATGACGAAGGCCGTCAGCATGCAGCCGGCAAACGTGGTAACGAGCCAAATGCCGATCAGAGCCGGGTAGGACCAGCCGAACGGTTCAAGCACGCCGGACATGTAAATCACGGCTGCGGAAACCGGAGAAGCGGTAATGGCGATCTGCGAAGCCACGACGGCGATCGAGAGCGGGCAGCAGGGACGAATCTTCTGTTCCTTAGCAACTTCAACGATAACTGGAATCATCGAGAAGGCCGTATGACCCGTACCGGCGAAAATCGTCAGCACATAGGTCACGACAGGAGCGAGGTAGTTAATGTACTTCGGGTTGCTGCGCAGGATGCGTTCAGCAATCTGAACAAGATAGTCCAGACCGCCGGCGAGCTGCATCGCCGAAATAGCTGCGATCACCGATGCGATGATCAGAATCACGTCCCAAGGAATGTTGCCCGGCTTCATACCGAGAATCAGACCAAGTACGAGAACGCCGGCGCCGCCGGCATAGCCGATGCCGATGCCGCCCAAGCGAACACCGAGGAAGATCGCGCCCAAAAGGACGATGATCTGGAGAATGAGCATGATATCCATAATGCCTCCAGGCATGGATGAGAAACCCCGTCTGCCGCTGCTTCATTATTTGGCTCTATTGGCCGCTGCAGCTTGCATCAGAGGATGCGGAGACTGTCTGTCCTCGATCCCTTTACGGATATCTGAGTACCTGAGAATCCCGCTTTGGTGGTATTTGAACCTGCGGCCGTTCCGCTAGGAGCGACCGCAGTGTTCTATTTCCGGATCTTGCGTCCGGACGTCACCCGATTACTGTTCGAACTTCGGGTTGATCAGGTTGTCGTGCGTGAAGACCTTGTCCCACTGTTCCTGCGTGAGCATCTTCTTTTCGTCGACGATGAGTTCATGCAGGGACTTGCCGGTGAGGAAGCCTTCGCGAGCGATGTTCGCGCAGGGCTTGTAGCCGAAGTGGGGCTTGAGAACCGTGATGATGCCGAGCGAGCCCATCACGAGGTCTTCGCAGTGCTTGGCGTTGACAACGATGCCGTCAATGCACTTTTCACGCAGAGCGTTGCAGGAGTTCGTCAGAACCTTCATCTGCATATACAGAGCGAAGGAGATGACCGGTTCCATCACGTTCAGTTCAAGCTGGCCGGCGGAGGCGGCAAGCATGACGGAGGTGTCGAGACCGATGGCGAGGAACGCAGCCTGATTCGTCACTTCCGGGATAACCGGATTGACCTTGCCCGGCATGATCGAGCTGCCCGGCTGGAGCTGGGGCAGAACGATTTCGCCAAGGCCGGTACGCGGGCCGGAGGCCAGGAGACGCAGGTCATTGCAGACCTTCGTGAGCTTGACGGCGAGGCTCTTGCAGGCCGACGAGAGGGCGACATAGGCGCCGCAGTCGGACGTGGCGGCGATCAGGTCATCGCTGTTGACAAACGGGATGCCCGTCAGTTCAGCGAGGCGCTTGACAGCCTTGGCCGGGTATTCCGGATGGCAGGTAACCGTCGTGCCGATGGCGGTGGCGCCGAGGTTCACGACCTTGAGGTGTTCCTGAGCTTCACGGATCGTCTTGATTTCGTCGCCGATCGTGGTGCCCCAGCCGTGGAATTCCTGAGCGAAGGACATCGGAACGGCGTCCTGCAGGTGGGTACGGCCCATCTTGAGGACATCCTTCGTCTTTTCTGCCTGCTTGTAGAAGCTGGCGACGAGGTCCTCAACGGCCTTCACGAGGACGTTGGAGCGAAGGATCAGCGAGAGGTGAAGAGCCGTCGGATACGTGTCGTTTGTCGACTGGCCGAAGTTGGCGTGGTCGTTCGGGGAGACCTTCTTGTCACCCTTTGCGAGACCAAGGTGTTCGCAAGCGAGGTTGCAGATAACTTCGTTGCAGTTCATGTTCGTGGACGTGCCGGCACCACCCTGGAGCCAGTCAGTGACGAACTGATCGTTGTACTTGCCGGCGATGAGCTGGTCGCAAGCCCACACGAGCGCATCGGCAACATCAGCCGGGATCGTGCCGAGTTCCTTGTTCGTGAGCGCAGCGGCCTTCTTCACATAAGCGAAGGCGATGGCAAAGAACGGTTCCTGCGACATCGGCATTTCCGTGATGTGGAAATTCTGCTTGCCGCGCATCGTCTGGACGCCGTAGTAGACGTCATCAGGGATCTCGAGGGAACCAAGGAAGTCGTTTTCAATACGGGACATGTATATGCTCCTCAATATGTCCTAAGCGAGATTTCTGCGTTTGGGTCCGCTTTCATCCGCTTTGTGTTGAACCTTTGGATTCAGTCGAATTTCTAAGTAGAAACTCGTTGGTCCACCGAATCAAAAGGTGTTTTCTTTCGGTTCCGAGCTCTTCAAGCTAAGGGAATCTGCTTATCAGAGCTCGGGCACCTACCGAATAACTAAATATTACTGCGTAATCGGCTTGATGGGAATAGATTTCTTCTGCGTCGGCAGGACCTTATCGTAATTCCCCATACCCTGCTCAGCCATCTTGCGGCGGATGAAGGCGATCTGCGTCTTAAGGGGCAGATCCTTCGGGCAGAAGTCATGGCAGGCGAGCAGCGACATGCAGCCGAACACGCCGGACTCGTCACCGACCACTTCGTAGTAGTCAGCGTCGTTGCGTTCGTCGCGCGGGTCAAGGCGGAAGCGGGCAATCTTATTGATGCCCACAGCACCGATGAAGTCCGGACGGACGCGAACCGTACCGCAGCCGGCAATGCAGCAGCCGCATTCCACGCAACGGTCGAGAACGTAAATGTCTTCGGCGAGCTGCGGGTCCATCGGCACTTCCTTCTTGCGAAGGTCGATTTCCTCGTTCTTCATGTGAACCCATGTTTCCATGCGTTCGGACATGTTGCGCATCCACTTGCCGGTGTTGACCGAAAGGTCGCCGATGAGTTCGAACGCAGGCAAGGGGGCGAGCGTGAATTCCGTCGGAAGATCCTTGGTAAGCGTACGGCAGGCGAGGCCGGGCTTGCCGTTGATCAGCATGGCGCAGCTGCCGCAAATACCAGCGCGGCAAACGAAGTCGAACTGCAGGGTCGGATCCTGCTCGTTGCGCAGATCGTTGAGCGCAATGAAGAGCGTCATCGAGTCCGATTCCTGGAGCTCGTACGTCTGCATGTGCGGAACGCTGTCAGGATCCTGCGGGTTGTAGCGCAGGATGCTGATCTTGAGCATGCGGTGCTGCTTCTTAGCAGCGGGAGCGGCCGGGGTGGCGGGAGCCGCCGGGGTCTTCTGAGCTTCTTGGGTCATTTTTGTTACCAGCTCCAAATTAGTCGTTCAGCGGTTCGTCGATGCGTTCGTTGCGGCCCAGCAGGCGCTTGGGCAGCAGGTGCTGATACGGCATGATCGCGTCCTGAATGGCCCAGCGATCCTTGCCTTCGGCTTCCATCTTCTGACGGATAGCATCAACTTCAGCCTGACGCTTGGCAGATTCGGGGTTCTCGATGTAGTTCTTCACACCGTAGCCGCGGAAGCCCGGGGGAAGTTCCATCTTGCTGATGTCGAGCGGCTGATACGAAAGAGTCGGCAGCGTATCACCGTCCTTCCAGGTCGCAATCGTGCGGTTGAGCCACTTGACGTCATCGCGAACCGAGAAGTCTTCACGGTAGTGAGCACCTCGGGATTCCTGACGATTGAGAGCGCCGTAAGCGACCGTCAGAGCGACGCGCAGCATCGAGCGGGTGCGGTAGGCATAGACGAGCTCGGGGTTGTTGCCCACGACGTCCTTGACCGGGATGTTGAAGGAGCGCTTGTAGAGTTCTTCGAGCTCCGTCACCGCTTCTTCCATATCCTTGCCGCGGCGGAAGATGCCGATCTTGGTCGTCATCACTTCCTGCATGCGGGTGCGCAGCTTGACGGCGTCTTCATTGCCGGTGCACTTAATGAAGCCGTTGAGTTCGTTCTGAACCTTGGCGAGCGACTCGTAAATGATCGAAGTCGGGATGTCGATGCCGTTTTCAGGCTTTTCGCAGAAGTCGGCGATGAATTCACCGACGATCATGCCGGCGACGACGGTTTCAGCAACCGAGTTGCCGCCGAGGCGGTTGAAGCCGTGCATATCCCAGCAGGCGGCTTCGCCGGCAGCGAAGAGACCTTTGAGCTGCGGAGATTCGCCGGTCGGGTTCGTGCGGACGCCGCCCATCGTGTAGTGCTGGGCCGGACGAACCGGAATCCATTCCTTCGTCGGATCAACGCCGAGGAAGTAGTGGCAGATTTCGTAAACTTCACGAAGCTTATGCTTGATGTGATGTTCGCCAAGCAGCGTGATGTCGAGCCAGAGGTGTTCGCCGTACTTGGTCTTGACGCCCTTGCCCATGGCAATGCGTTCTTCCATGCGGCGGGAAACCACGTCGCGGGAGGCGAGTTCCTTCTTTTCCGGTTCCACGTCCGGCATGAAGCGGTAGCCGTCAACGTCGCGGAGCAGACCGCCGTCACCGCGGCAGCCTTCCGTCACCAGAATGCCGGCCGGGAAAATGCCCGTCGGGTGGAACTGAATGGCTTCCATGTTCGAAAGCGAGGCAACGCCGGTGGTGAGCGCCAGGTCGTAACCCACGCCGTCGCAAATGACCGCGTTCGTCGTGACGCGGTAGATACGGCCGGCACCGCCGGTGGCGATGGCAGTGGCCTTGGCCACGTAGGCCATCAGTTCGCCCGTGATCAGGTCACGGACGATAGCGCCGTAGCAGCGCTTGCCGTCGTGAATCAGACGAAGCGCTTCAACGCGTTCGATCACCGGAACCTTTTCTGCGATGAGGCGGTCGGACACCACGTTGAGCATGGCGTGGCCGGTACAGTCGGAGACGTAGCAGGTACGCCACTTCTTCGTGCCGCCGAAGTCACGCTGATTGGCGAGACCCGCTGCTTCCTTGCGTTCGGTAATCGTGACCTTTTCACCGTTGATGATCACCTGACGGTCGCCCGGGGTGATGCGGCTCCAGGGACAGCCCCAGGCGGCGAGTTCGCGCACAGCCTTGGGCGAGGTGTTCACAAACATGCGGACGACTTCCTGATCAGCGCCCCAGTCCGAACCGCGGACCGTATCGCCGAAATGGACGTCTTCATTGTCGCCCAAGCCTTTGATCACGTTGCCGAGCGATGCCTGCATACCGCCCTGAGCGGCCTTGGAGTGGCTGCGCTTCGGCGGAACGAGGGAAAGGACGATCGAGTCGTGACCGCGGCGCTTGGCAGCAACAGCCATGCGGAGTCCAGCAAGGCCGCCGCCGATGACCAGCACGTCGGTGTAAATGATTTTCATGAGTTTTTCCTCGGAAATCCCGCCTATTGGGCGGGAGGATCGGAACGCAGCTCCTGTCTGCGCATCCGCCCAGTCTTCTAAGAAGCCCTGCGCCTGCCTTCTTTCGAGGCCGTTCGCAGAACCGCTCCGGCTTTTTGAGCCTATTCCCGTTGGTTTTCGCCGCCGCCGCCGCATCTGCCCGCGTTCGTCTGAACGGAACTTCTGTATTGGAAGCGGGGAAAACTTCCTATACAGGTCTTAAAGCGCATTGTCGACGTTCCGTTTCTGGGACTCGCACCCAAGGAGGACATCAAAACCCGAGGCATCATGATGAAGCCCCGCGGCTAGAACCCGGAAGACGCTTAGGGAGGGATGAAAACATCTGCACCCAATTCACCTGAGTCGCTGTTCTCCTTCGAGCGGCTCAGTCAAACTAAAGGCATCCGAAGCCATTCCTGACGGCGTTTCTGCGGCAACCCGATCTTTTTTCCGGCAAACGGATCCTGAACGGTCTGCACAAAACTGTTGGGTCTCTAAGCTCTTCTACTTAGAAGTCTAACAACCTGTTGCATCTGGAACCACAGTGTTTTACGTTCAGACTGCGTTAATTGCTTATTCCAACGCAAAGAACCCGTGGATTTCCCTTGGCCTTCTGATCTATTTCTAACGGATAAGTATTGAGTCGTCGGCGCGCAGTTTAGCCGTCGACCTATCCCTAGAATATTCGTATAAACCCCTAATAAAGCCTGACTTTTAAAGCGAAGCTTTTGTTCTGTCGAATGCAGAAAAATTCTGTTTTATTCCTTTTATTTCATATAAATAATAAAATCTTTAAGTCTCTATTACAGATAGAAGGGATCTAAAGCATTGGCACTCTATTGTAGGTAGGTATTTACGTTAATAACACCATAGTATAACTCACCGAACATATTGTTCGGTTTTGCTTTACGAATATAAGTCTTTTTACCTATATTTCTTCAAATTTCACTTCTAATTAAATATTAATAAATTATTTTTAGAAATACATTTTATAAATCTCTTCGGAAAACCCTAACGAGATATGCCTTTCGACATTTCACTTAGATCGCATCATGGGTCATAAATAGTTTGTGCTTAACAACATTCATAACCAGGACCTCTATTAACTCCCCAAAATCGATAGAATCAAGCATCAGAACTTTTTTCCTAGATGCTCTCGGAAGCACCTACAAGAGGAGAACTCAAATGGCCAACCGTATCGTTCAGACTGATTACGCTCCCGCCGCCATTGGTCCGTACAGCCAGGGCGCCTTCACGCAGATTGCGCTTTACTGCTCAGGGCAGCTCGGCATTGATCCGGCCACGGGGAAATTGGCTGACGGCATTGAAGAACAAGCAACGCAGGCCTTCAAGAATCTGCGCGCAGTCATCACGGAAGCCGGTCTCACGATGGCCGATATCGTCAAAGTAACGATCTTCCTTACCGACATGGCCAATTTCGACGCCGTCAACAAAGCCATGAAAACCTTTGTGCCGGCGCCGTTCCCTGCCCGCTCCTGCTTTGCCGTGGCGGCGCTCCCGAAGGGCGGCCTCGTTGAAATTGAGGCAATCGTTGATCGCATCGGTCAGCCCTTCTGAGCGTGAAGGCCCCCGCACCCATGCCGCCGCGTCCTTATGCCCGGCCTGCCGCCGAATCCTCTTCAGCCGCCTCTGAGCGCCGAGGAGGCTCTCGTCCTGCGGGCGAGATCAAGAGCGGCAAGCTTGACCCGCTGCCGGTGCGTCTCAAGCGCTTAGGACTTGTCTCCGACTGGGATTTCGTGCTGCATCTTCCGCTGCGCTATGAGGACGAAACCCGCATTGATCCGATCGGTCTCCTGCGGGCGGGGGAAACGGCTCAAATTCAGGGTGAAGTGGTGCGTTCGAGCACCATTTCAACGGCCCGCGGTCCGCAGCTGGTGGCTGAACTCGCTGATCAGACCGGGAGGGTGACGCTGCGCTTCATCCACTATTACCCGACGACGCGCTCGCTGCTCACAATAGGGACGACGCTGCGGGCCTTCGGCGAACCTCGTCCGGCCTATTCCGGCGGACTTGAACTCATTCATCCCAAACTCAAGAAGCCCGTGGCCGGTGAAGATGCGCTTCCTTCGTCACTCACGCCGGTTTATTCGCTCGGCGAAGGGGTACAGCAAACCTGGCTGAGAAAGCGTATCAACCGTGCGCTTCTCGATCTAATGGGGATGGATGATCCGCTGCCGGCGGAAGTTGCCGCAGCGCTGCAGCTGCCCGGTCTCAAAGCTTCGCTTGAATACCTGCACCATCCGCCTGCCGATGCGCCCCACGAACCGCTGATGAACCGTACGGATCCGCACTGGCAGCGGCTTAAATTCGATGAGCTGCTGGCCCAGCAGATCACGCTTAAACAACTGCGCGCAGCCGTGGGGCAGGAAAGTGCCCCAGCACTCACCGATTCGGCCGCAAAGCTCACGACAGCCTTTCTCAATGCGCTGCCCTTCGCACTCACACGGGCCCAAACGCGCGTGTGGGATGAAGTCGCGCACGATCTTGCCGAGCCTCGTCCCATGCACCGCTTGGTTCAGGGAGATGTCGGCTGCGGCAAGACCGTCATTGCCGCCATGGCGGCGCTTCGCGCGATTGAAGCCGGACGGCAGGCAGCCTTAATGGCGCCGACGGAAATTCTGGCCGACCAGCATTTGGAGAAAATCGCCCGCTGGCTTGAGCCCCTCGGCGTAAAAATCGTGCGCCTTACCGGCCGCCTCAAAGCCTCGGAAAAAGCCGCCGCGCTGGCCGCTGCCGCGTCCGGCGAGGCTCAGCTTGTTATCGGCACGCATGCGCTCATTCAAGAGGGCGTTGCCTTTAAGGCACTCGGCCTCGCGATTGTCGACGAACAGCACCGCTTCGGCGTCGAGCAGCGCTTAGCACTCACGCGTCTCATGCCGGACGGACGCCGTCCGCATCTTCTGATGCTTTCTGCTACGCCCATTCCGCGCACGCTGGCAATGAGCTATTTCGCCGACATTGATGTATCCGTGATCGACGAACTTCCGCCGGGCCGAACCCCCGTTGCCACCAAGCTCGTTCGTCTGGACCGACGCGATGCCGTTCTCGCCGTTGTCAACGATACCGTCAGCAAAGGACGGCAGGTGTACTGGGTCTGTCCGCTGATTGAAGAAAGCGAAATGCTGGACCTGACGCCTGCGTCGCGATGCGCCGAAGAGCTTGCAGCCAGACTTCCGAACGTTCGCGTGGGTCTCCTTCACGGCGCAATGAGCGCAGTTGAAAAGGAAGCAGCGATGTCGGACTTTGCCGCCGGGCGCATTGAGCTTTTAGTCGCCACAACAGTGATCGAAGTGGGGGTCGACGTACCCAACGCCACTCTGATGATTATTGAGCATGCAGAGCGCTTCGGCCTTGCTCAGCTTCACCAGCTTCGAGGACGCGTCGGCCGCGGCGGCGGGGCTGCCGCCTGTGTTCTGCTTTTTGACGGCAATCTTTCCGAAACGGGCAAAGAACGCCTGAAAATCATCCGAGAAAGCAATGACGGCTTTGAAATTGCCCGGCGCGACCTCGAGCTGCGCGGTCCGGGGGAATTTCTCGGTGAACAGCAGTCCGGCATGCCCATGCTTCAGTTTGCCGATCTGGATTCCGACGCTGAGCTCGTTGAGACAGCATCACGCACGGCCGACCTGATGCTCAAGCAATACCCCGAGCAGGCCGCGCGCCACGCCGCAAGGTGGTTTTCCGCTAAAGCGGAGCTCTTAAAAGCTTGACTGCAGCTGGTTAAGTACTGATTTTTTAACACCTTCCCAACATTTCCATCATGACACTCACTGAACTGAAATACGTTATCGCTGTCGCGCGGGAGCGGCACTTCGGCCGCGCCGCAGAAAGCTGCTGCGTGAGCCAGCCTTCCCTCTCGGTAGCTATCAAAAAGCTCGAAGAAGAACTCGGCGTCACGCTCTTCGAACGTCGTTCGAACGACATTGCCGTCACGCCCATCGGCTCTCAAGTAATCGCTCAAGCCCAGAAGGTGCTCGAAGAAAGCCGCCGCATCATCGACATTGCCCACAGCGGTCAGGATCCGCTCTCGGGACCGCTGCGCCTCGGCGTGATTTATACGATTGCGCCCTATCTTCTGCCTGAGCTCATCAGTGCGATGACCGTTGCCACGCCCAAAATGCCGCTCTTCCTTGAAGAGAACTTCACTTCTGAGCTGCTCAACAAGCTTCGCTCGGGGCAGATTGATGTGGCCGTCACCGCCAACACGCTCTCCGACACAGGCTTCATGACCCAAGAGATCTATGAAGAGAACATGGTCGTGGCCGTACCCGCGCATCACCCTTGGGTGAACCGCTCCTATGTGGGTCCCGATGAGCTCAAAGACCAGACGATGCTCCTGCTCGGCACCGGCCACTGCTTCCGTGATCAAATTCTCGGCATCTGCCCCACCATGGCGCGCTTCCAGGCTTCGGCCTCCACTGTGCAGCGCACCGTTGAAGGCTCTAGTCTGCAGACGATCTGCCACATGGTCGCTCAGGGCCTGGGCATCACCGTGCTGCCGTCGTCGGCCGTGCCCTATCTTGCGGGGCTTTCCAACACTGTAAAGATCATTCCGTTCAAGAATCCCACGCCGACGCGCCGCGTTGTGCTCGTCTGGCGCAAGAGCTTCACCCGCATGGCGGCGGTGGACGCACTGCGCGAGCAGATGAAGAAGCTTCGCCTGAATGGCTGCGTGCCGCTTAACGAACCCGCACTTCTGCGCTGATCTCGACGGCTTCGAGCACTCAAACCAAGGAATCCGCCATGACCGATGACCAGCAGCCGGCCCCCGGCGCAGCAGAACGAAGAAGGAGCACTGCTCGATCTGCTGCCGCCAAGCGAGTGCGCGGCGATTTCGTCGCTCAAATTCCCAAACGGTTTTCAGAAGGCTTCACGGAACGCATCGACCTCATCATTCGGATCGTCTTTATGGTCGTGGTGGCCGTCGGCTGCTACCTTGTGCTCGAACCGTTCCTGACGGCCATTCTGATCGCAGCCGTACTTGCAGTCGTAACCTGGCCGGTTTTCAACAAACTGCGCAGCGGCATGCGGCAGTCGTCTACCGCCGCAGCCTCGGTGATGGTTTTGTCGATTGTGGTGCTGGTGCTCATCCCGCTCTCCTTCCTGCTCGTCGCCTTGGCTCAGCAGGTGCCTCGCGGGGTGCAGGCCGCAGCGGCCTGGCTTAAGGACCCGCTGCCGATTCTCCAGGCCGTGCAGAGCATCCCTTATGCGGGCGATTGGCTTTACGGAGAACTCGTTTCAGCCATCGATCCGCAGACCTTTGCGCACACAATGCAGCGCATTCTCGAGCCGCTTTCCACGTGGGTGCTTAACGCCGCAGTCAATGTCGGCTCGGGCGTCATGCAGCTCGCCTTTGTGACTTTCATCGTGTTCTTCTTCTATCGCGACGGTTCGTGGTTTGCCGACCGCATTTCAGCCGTGGTTGAACGCGTTTCGGGCGGAATTGCCGAAGAAATCACCAAGATTCTCGTCAACACCACTCGTTCAGTGGTCTTCGGAATCGTGGGCACTGCCATTGGTCAAGGACTCGTTGCCGGCATCGGCTTTTGGATTGCGGGAGTTCCGGGCGTACTCATCTTGTCCTTTGCCGTCTGCGTGCTGTCTGTCATTCCAATCGGCCCTCCGCTCATCTGGCTGCCGGCAGCCGTCTGGCTTTGGAGCAAAGGGGAACTTGGCATGGCGGCGTTTCTCGTTCTTTGGGGAACACTTGCCGTCTCAAGCGTAGACAATTTCATCAAGCCGCTCTTGATTGCCCGCGGCACTTCAATGCCGATCGCGCTCATCTTTCTCGGCGTATTCGGCGGCGTGCTCGCCTTCGGCTTCCTCGGCCTCATCCTCGGGCCGCTTCTGCTTGCCGTCGGCATTGCGCTCTTCTCGGCCTGGCTTAAGCGCCCGGTCATTGCGCTAGCCAATGCTGCGGAGCAAGCCTCTGCGGCGGAACAGCCTGCGGCCGCGGACAGCGAAAAGCTTTAAGCCTCACGAAGCACTGCGGCGGCTTAAGAAGCCGCCGCAAGAATGAAAGCGCAGCCGAATCACTCGCAGCGCAGAATTTTCGCGAGTCCGCCGCGGCTCGTTTCCCGGTATTTGGCGTTCATGTCCTTGCCGGTTTCATACATCGTTTTAATGACTTCATCGAGCGGCACGCGCGGTGCACTCGTGCGCCGAAGCGCCATACGAGCGGCATTAACAGCCTTAACGGCAAAAATGGCATTGCGTTCGATGCAGGGCACCTGCACCTGACCGTTCACCGGATCACAGGTGAGTCCCAGCGAATGCTCCATGCCGATTTCGGCAGCCATTGCCACTTGCGAGGGCGAACCGCCCATCACTTCTGCAAGACCGGCTGCCGCCATCGAACAAGCAACCCCCACTTCCCCTTGGCAGCCCACTTCTGCACCGGAAATGGAGGCGTTTCTTTTGAAGAGTCCGCCTATTACAGCTGAAGCCAGAAAGAAGCGCAGGCAGGGTTCGGGCTTGGGCTCGCCGATAAACTTCGCCCAGTACGCAAGCACTGCCGGAATCACGCCGCAGGCTCCGTTGGTGGGCGCTGTAACCACACGGCCGCCGGCAGCGTTTTCTTCAGACACCGCAAGCGCAAACATGTTGATCCAATCGAGCACCGCCATAGGATCCACGGAAAGACGTGCGGTCGATTCGAGCGCACGGTTAAGTGATGGGGCACGGCGCTGCACTCTCAGCGGACCGGGCAGCAGCCCTTCAGTATGAATGCCTCGCGCAATGGCTTCTTCCATCACTTCGCGAATTCGCGCAAAGTGCGCGTAGATTTCTTCGCGCGTATGAAACACCAATTCGTTTTCCATCGCCAGACTGGAAATGGAGAGCCCCGTTCTTTCACAGGCGGCAAGCAGTTCCGCAGCATTCTTATAGGGGTAAGGCACGGGCTTTTCGGCCTGCGGCTCCAAACCAAAGTGCTCATCATCAACGATGAAGCCGCCTCCGATCGAATAGTAGGTATTCGAATAGAGCAGTCTGCCGGCATCATCCCAGGCAGAAATCTTCATGCCGTTTTCATGTTTAGGCAGAAATTCCGCATGAAAGACCAGCCCCGAAGCCCTGAGAAACGCCGCTTCATGGCGGCGGCCAAGATCAATGCGTTCGTCTTGCTCCACCCGCTTGATGATTGAAGCAATCTCTTCGAGCGGCACGGTCTCAGGCAAATAGCCTTCCAGCCCGAGGATGACAGCGAGGTCTGTATGGTGACCGCGGCCGGTAAGCGAAAGTGACCCGTAGACATCCACCTGAATGCGCGCCGTCTGCTCTAGCAGATTTTTCTCAACGAGCTCGCTGAGAAAAGCAGCACCGGCCTTCATGGGCCCAACGGTGTGTGAGCTCGAGGGACCAATACCGATCTTATAGATGTCAAAGGCGCTGATCATGGCGGAATCTTGGAGATTTGAAGAGTTGTGAAGCACATAGCCGGCAGGATTGCCCGCCGGCGGTCGGAAAGTGTATCAAGCGGCACACAGTCCATGAGAACGGCATGTTCGTATACCAAAAAAATGCCCGTCCGAGGAAAAGAATTTCCGCAAACGGGCTTTTGCTTTGGACCATCACGTCAAGAGCGGCGGAACTGCCGCCCTGACGTTCGAGCGCTATTGCGCAGGCATTAAACCATGATCAGCGCGCAGACGATGGTCGCAGCCAGCATCGGCAGAGCCGTGCGCTTGATCACTTCGATCGGCGAGACCATAGCGATACCGGAGACGAGAATCGTCACGCCGGCAAGCGGAGAGGCCGTACGGCCGGCAGCACCAGCAAGGAACGCGAGACCGCCCAGACCCTGAATTGACATGCCGAAGTCTTCAGCATGCGGGGTAACCGTTTCATTGAAGGCCAGCGTAGCCGCGTCGCCTGAACCCGTGATCACACCCATGATGAACGGGCCGATCGAACCGCCCCAGCGGGCGATCTCATTGGATTCCTTGAGCGACTGCACAAAGACATCGATCAAACCGGCTTCACGCAGACCAGCAGCGAACACGCCCGCAGCAATGATGATGCCCATCACGTCAGCATAGCCCTTGCCGCAGCCGTTGAAGAATTCCTTCGTGAAGGTTTCGGGATTCGGACGAGCAACCGCCAGCGCGATCACCGCACCGAGCACCATGGCCTGCGCCACGCCCATCTTGATGAACGGGCACCAGAGGTTGCCGACAACCAGAATGGTGATCGGAACGAGCGGAACCAGCGCCTTAATGGGATTGGGCGTGAAGTCGTCCGTCTTCTGTGCCTTGGACTCATCAATCTTGGCGTTCTTGTCGCCCTTGCCGTCACCCAGCAGGATGCACATGATGAGCGTACCGATCACGCCGAAAGCACCGATCATGATCGAGTACGGCGCATGGAAGCCGATGAACTCCATCACGTCAATGTGCGCCATGTTTGCCACGTAAGGATTGTGGGACGTACCCGGCGAGAGGTATGAGCCGATCGTACCGGCAAGCACCGCAGCAGCGGCGCCGGCAGGCTTGATGCCCGCGCGGAGCATCACCGGAATCAGCGTGGAGCCGACGGCTGCCGCGCAGCCGGCAGCTGACGGGATGGCGATATTAACGAAGAAGGTAATCGCCGTGCAGACCGGAACGAGGAAGATGCCAAGACCGCGAATCGGCGCGGAGAGGTAGTGAACGAGCGAGCGGTCAGCCTCTGTGTACTTAGCAACGAAAGCAAAGCCCATCGAGCCGCAGATGGCCATCACCAGCGAGGCGTTGGTCATCGATTTGGCGAAGGCATTCAGGCCGCCGACGAGGTTCCATGAAATCAAGCAGAGCAGAAGGCCGGAGCCAATCAGCACAAGGCGTGTTTCATAGCGTTTGATAAGGCAGTACACGACTGCAAATATCACCAATACGGCAACCCATTCGGTAATACCCATGGCGAGATCTCCTTGATGGAAGAAATGTTGTATCTAATTATTTATTATTAGGCGAGTTCATTATGCACGGTTTTGCATACTTCAGGACTAGTAGATACGCGTGGTAGACCACATTTTTTTGTAATAACTGCGTTTATCAATTAGATACGAAATACTTCCTGCCGATACCAAGAAAGTTCATGAATACTTTCCGCAATATCCGCAAGGGCTTGATGCTTGTTGACACAAGTTCCGACCCAAACTTTTTCCGGAGCCCACCGGCGGCAGAGTTCCTTGATGGTTGACACGTCAATCGAGCGATAGTGGAAATAACGCTCCATGCCGGGAATCCAGCGCGCCATAAAACGGCGGTCCTGACCGATCGTATTGCCGCACATTGGGCTTTTGCCTTCTGGCACATAGCGGCGAAAGACCTCAGTGAATATCTGCGCGCATTTTTCTTCATCCACCGTACTTTCAAGGCATCGTGCAACAAGTCCGGATTTAGTATGCGTTTCCGTATTCCAAGCATCCATCCCGTCGAGCACGGCCTTGGGCTGATGAATTGCCACGACAGGACCTTCATGAAGAATGTTCAAATTCTTGTCCGTAATGATCGCAGCCACCTCCAGGACGCGATTCACCTCGGGCTGCAGCCCCGTCATTTCCATATCAATCCAAATGAGGTTGTCGTCGGCATAGGACGGATCCCGTTCCATGGCATTTGCGCAAGGCTCTGTAGTCATCTTCGCTCTAATCTCTAATAAATAAGTGCCGGCATTGGGAAACTGCGACGCCAGACCGTCTGCTCACCGCCGACCTGCAAGTCAACTTGCCGGAAGTCTAACGCAGGCGGCGAATACTTCCTGCCGTCAAGATGAAGCATCAGCCATCCGACCTGCGATAATTTGGCCAAACCACAGCGGCTGCCGCGCGATCAAAACGCCTGAAGTCAGAGACCTCCTGTCAACGAATGCAACTTTCTGCCAACAACATCGAGCACATTCTTCTCATCTCCTGCGCGCTCTACGTCTTTGTCGAGTGCTTTGCCTGCGCGCGTCAGGTCATTGCTGCAGAACGCGGAATCGGCAAGGTGCCGACGGGATTCCGAAACAAACTGTCATTGGCGGCTCATCAGAAAGCCGCAGCTTTTACAAGTGAATCGGCCCAGTCGCGCCTGGTGCTCGCCTTTGTCTCCGCGGCATTCGCCGTGCTGATGACCACGGGGCATGGTCTCACCTATCTCACAGCCCTCTTTGAAACCCTCACGGACAACACGCTTCTCGTGCAATGGTCGCTCCTTGTGAGCATCATGGGGCTCATGGTCGTCGTGTCTCTTCCGCTGGAGTGGCTGATTCGGTACCGACTGCGGGAACGGTTCGGCTATCAGCGGCGATCGCGCAAGGAATGGTTTAAGCGAACCGTCGGCATTTCAACCGCCGGCTTGGCAGCTGCGCTCCCCGCAACAGCGCTCCTGCTCATACTGTGCGAAGTGACGGGCCCCTATTGGTGGCTCCTCCTCTGGATGCTCTATCTGGCGTGGCTTTTCTGGCGCTGGCGGCTTTCGCTGATGCGCGGACAACTTTGGAGCCGAGCTTCTCGGCCAATCCAAAATGAAGCCCTTCGCCGCAAGGTCCGCTCGCTGCTCGCAGAGGAGGGCTTTCGCATGGAGGATTTGGTCATCATGACGCGGCCGCCGGCCTGGAAGTACGCACACGTGCTGCTGCCGGGCAGCGGAGAACTTCGCCGCGTCGTTGTTTTTGCTGATACAGCAGCCAAACTCACGGAGGACGAACTGCTCGCCGTCATTGCTTCGCAGGCTGCGCGCATCAAGTTTCACCACGGCCCCTGGCGCATTGCGCTCTCGGCAGCAGGGGGTTTTATCACCTGTGCTGTACTCGGCTGGGCCGCAAACACGCCGGTATTTTTTGAAGGGCTTGGATTCTCACCTATTCTCACCGTCATGCAGCCCGGCACCCACGCCGGATTTGCCATGGCTGCGGCGGTTATTGCCTTCCCGATCGTCTTCTTTCCGCTGCGGGCGCTCAACAACTTCATCATCCGGCAGCTTCGCTACGCCGCAGACCGGTGCGGCGCGGCAAAAATGGGCGGCGATACGCTCGCACGGGCACTCGCCAAGCTTCACCGCGACTACACCAATACGCTTACACCCTCGCGCTTTTATTCGGTTTTGCACTACGATCACCCGCATGCTGCCATGCGCGTTGCGCATCTTCTAAAGTACATGCGTGCACGCAAACTCGAGCCGCACCTTGCAGATCCGGCACCAGCGCTCCCAACGGTCCTCTCTCAGGAGCAAGCCATTACACGAGCGCTGCGCCGTGAACGCACGTCCTTTAACGCTGCCCGGCGGGAAGCCGAAGAAGCGCTCACTCAGGAACTGCTCACGCAGCACGATTGGGTTGACGATGACGGTTTTGATGACGATCCCAGCAAAACCGGAAAATCCGAACGCCCAACACCGAAAGCTTCAATTTCAATGCCTGACGTCCCCCATATTGCCGCAGTGACTCCTGCGGCATCCTCACCTTCTCAGCATGGCTAAACGCAACTCTTCCGGCCGACGTCCGGCCTCTGCCGCACAGCCCGAAACACTCCTTTTCGGCCGAGTCACTGCCGGTCACGGGCGCCACTATGTCGTCACGCTCGATACCGGTGAACAGCTCGTAGCACACCGCCGCGGGAAAAAGGGAGATGTCGCCGTGGGGGACCGGGTGGGCTGCACGCCTCCCGTCTCGGGCATTGCCGCAATTGAGACGATTGAAGATCGTCGAACGCTCCTATACCGCTCTGACGAGTGGCGCGTAAAAACCTTAGCCGCCAACGCGGATCTCTGCGCCGTCGTTTTTGCACCGCGGCCGACCTTTAATCCGTGGTTCATCTGGAAAGCGCTGCTGGCTGCCCACCAAGCCGGGATTCCGGCAGTTGTCATCCGCAACAAGCTCGATCTGTCAGACGGCCGAACGGCCGCCGACCAGCAAACAGCGCTGCTGCGCTCGATCGGCGCACAGACGATTGAAATATCAGCGTCAGAGCGGCCTGATGAAGCCCGCGCCAAACTGCTCGAAGTCTTTACGGGCAAAACCGTGCTCCTCGTCGGACAGTCCGGCATGGGCAAGTCGACGATCCTCAATCTCCTCGTGCCGGAAGCTAATGCGCAGACGCGAGAATTTTCCGAAGCACTTGACCTCGGCAAGCAGACAACGACGGCGGCTGCCTGGCATGCAGCCCCTGAATGGCAGGGTGCCGTCATCGACACACCGGGTTTTCAGGAGTTCGGGCTCGCTCATCTGTCGCTTTCAGACATTCTTCGCGCCATGCCTGACATCGCCGAGCACGCCGTCGGCTGTCGCTTCTTCAACTGCCGCCATCTCCATGAACCCGGCTGCGGCGTCAAAGCAGCACTTGAGGCCGGTTTGATTGACCCCGCCCGCTACGCCTTTTATGAGGCAGCGGCTAAGGATGCGGATCCGCTGCCTCGCTAACGGCTGCCCTTTTTTCTGAAGCAAATTCGGCAGAGGATCTTTGGACATCGTCAATTCCGCAGCAGGTTACTTCTCTCGACGGATAGTTTTTGCGGCCGATCTCTTCCTACAATCTTTCGCCGCCCAATAAGCGGCCGCAAGGATAAAGAATACAGACCAGTCATGATCACCGACCCTACCCTGTCGAGCACGGATCCAAAGCCTTCAGCGCCCAAAGCGCCTAAGGTCATCCGCATCACGCCTCGCCCAGCGCTGCCCATTCCGCAGTCCGGCCCCGTTGCGCGTGCGCCGCGTCCCGACGGACTTCCCGGCACGCGCTGGATCGACCGCCTTGGCCGACCGCTCACCGACCTGCGGATCTCCGTCACCGACCACTGCAACTTCCGCTGCCGCTACTGCATGCCGAAGGAAAAATATGCCCAGAACCACAACTTTTTGGCGATGACGGAGCTCCTCACCTTTGACGAAATTCTGCGTGTCTCGCGCATTGCTGTTGCCAACGGCATTGAGAAGATTCGTCTCACCGGCGGGGAACCGCTCTTACGCAAGGGCATTGAAAACCTCGTAGCGCAGCTTGCCGCTTTGCGGACGCCCGCGGGCAAGCCCATCGATCTGGCCATGACGACGAACGGATCGCTTCTCATCAAAAAGGCGCAGGCTTTGAAGGACGCCGGCCTTGGCCGAATCACGGTGAGTCTCGACGGCATCGATGAAGACATCTTTCAGAGCTTTAACGACGTAGGCTACCCCGCCGCGAAGGTACTCGAGGCCATCGACTTCGCCCGTCAGGTGGGTTTCAAGGTCAAGGTCAATACCGTTGTCAAAAAAGGCGTCAATGAAGGGGAAATCCTCAAGATCTGCGAAGTCTTCCGCGGCACCGGCGTGACGCCGCGCTTTATTGAATATATGGACGTCGGCAATGCCAACGACTGGCGCATGGACGAAGTGGTCCCTTCACGCGAAGTCGTGGCACGCATTGCCCAACGCTGGCCGGTGGAATCGCTTTCACCCACAGCACCCGGCGAAACTGCCGCACGCTGGCGTTACTTGGACGGCGGCGGCGAATTCGGCGTCATCAGCTCCGTCACGCGGGCCTTCTGCCGTACCTGCTCACGCGTGCGCCTCTCAATGGAAGGGCGCCTTTACCTCTGTCTTTTTGCCTCGATCGGCTGCGACCTGCGCACCATGCTTCGCGGCGGCTGTACGGACAGCGAACTCGAGACTGCCATCGGCCGAATCTGGTCCGCGCGAGAAGACCGCTACTCGGAACTGCGTTCCATGGGAGCGGCGCCGAGTCGTCAGAAAGTCGAAATGAACTATATTGGCGGCTGATGCCGCCGCCCATTGAATAAATAGATCATTTTCGATTGTTTTCAGAGAAATTTGCCATTTTATTGGTAAATATCGGT
Organism: Sutterella wadsworthensis; assembly: GCF_003315195.1. GTDB lineage: Bacteria > Pseudomonadota > Gammaproteobacteria > Burkholderiales > Burkholderiaceae_F > Sutterella > Sutterella wadsworthensis. The sequence goes on from NZ_QNRV01000004.1 coordinate 46,993, forward strand.
CTGCATCCGACTTCTCAATTAGGCGATCTCCCTCGGCTGACCGCAATCGGGCCCTATACTTCACAGGCTCAGCATGGGCGAGGAGTCGGTTTTGAGGGCTCTTCGCGCCTGCCGTCCCTCAAAAACACGCGTCCTCCTGAACCCGATCAGGATCGGGAGACGTCCGCTAACAAACAAAAAGCTACCAAGAGAGCGCGCGAGTCCTATGTTTTCCAATCCTACAGCCGTCACCTTCATCGGCTACCTCATCGTGATGGTCGGCGTCGGCGTCTTTGCCTATTACTACACCCGCAGCTACACCGACTTTATTCTCGGCGGACGCAGTCTCGGAGGCTTTGTGACCGCGCTTTCCGTCGGCGCTTCCGATATGAGCGGCTGGCTGCTGATGGGACTCCCCGGCGCCGTTTTCCTCTTTGGCGTTTCTCAAAGCTGGATCGCTATCGGGCTTATTCTGGGTTCATGGCTCAACTGGCGATTTGCCGCTGCACGACTGCGCGTCTATACCGAAAAAGCGCATAACTCCCTGACGCTGCCCGATTATCTGACGCATCGGTTTGAAGACAAGTCCAACGCTCTTCGCATCATTGCCTCTGCCGTCATTCTCATCTTCTTTACGATCTACTGCGCATCAGGCGTCGTCGCAGGGGCCCGCCTCTTTGAAAACACCTTCCACATGGAATACGAAACCGCACTCATCATTGGTGCGGCAGCGACGATTCTTTACGTGTTCATCGGCGGCTTCCTCGCGGTCAGCTGGACCGACACCATTCAAGCGGCCATCATGTGCGTTGCACTCGTCGTCACCCCGATTGCCGTCATGTACGACGCGGGCGGCTTTTCTGCGACGACAGCACGTCTGGCAGAAATCAACCCGAGCATGCTCAACATGATGGAAGGTCAGACGGTTATCGGCGTCATCAGTCTTCTGGCATGGGGACTCGGTTACTTCGGGCAGCCGCATATTCTCGTGCGCTTCATGGCCGCCAAATCCATCAAGGTAATTCCGAATGCCCGCCGCGTCGCCACGCTGTGGATGCTCTTTTGCTTGGCGGGCGCTGTGGGCGTGGGCTTCTTCGGTGCTGCGTACTTCTCGCTTCACCCGGATGTAGCGGGCCTCGTCAAAGAAAATCACGAACGCGTCTTCATTGTTCTCTCCTCACTCCTCTTTAACCCCTGGATCGCCGGTCTGCTGATGTCAGCCATTCTTGCGGCCGTTATGTCCACGCTTTCCTGCCAGCTGCTCGTCTGCTCCTCCACCCTGACGCAGGACTTTTACCGCAGTTTCCTTCGCCCCAAGGCCACACAGCGCGAACTCGTCTGGGTAGGCCGCGCCATGGTGCTCGCCATTTCGGTGGTCTCTGTCTGGATGGCAAGCGACCCCTCGAGCCTGGTGCTCTCACTGGTCTCTTACGCCTGGGCTGGCTTTGGCGCAGCCTTTGGTCCTGTGATTCTCATCTCTCTCTGGTGGAAGCGCATGACCCGCATGGGCGCGCTCTGCGGCATGGTGGTGGGAGCTGCCACGGTGCTCATTTGGAACCATTTCGCTTGGTTTGGGCTCTATGAAATCATTCCCGGATTCCTTTTTGCCTCGATTGCGATCTATCTCGGCAGCATGCTTGACCGCAAACCTGATGACGAAGTGGCCGAAACTTTCGACGCCGTAGAGGCTGAAGTGAAGGCCGCAGGCGTGCGTTAAATTTCCCGCGTGCGCTGCGGCGCACGCAGCCTCTCCTCTCAAAGCCCGACGTTCAAGCGAACGTCGGGTTTTGTCGTTCCAGAAGTGTTGACATTTTTTATTCGTTCAGAGCTTGACCCCGGCAGCAGGAAACTAGGATAGAACCCTTAAGAACAAATAGATAGTCTGCAGTTTTTGAATTTTTGCACTGACTATGCTTCTATTCATCCTTTAGGTCAATCGATGCAGTTTCCTTCATTCCGCATCGATCATTTCAACGATATCAACAGCATATTTAGGATAAAAAATCATGGCTGTTCAACACTTCTCACGCAGCGCGCGCACCCGCACCTTCCGCCTTTCGTCCGTTTTTGCAATCATTGCGGCGGCCGGGATTGCCGCGGCTGGTTCGATTAACGTGCAGGCACGGGATTTAACGGCGGCCGTGAACTCCAACTTCTCGACGCTCGACACCTGGGACGCGATCGACAACTTGTCGCGCGCCGTTTCGTCCTCCATCTACGAAGGGCTCTACCGGTTCGACACCAACCTCACGCCTCAGCCGCAGCTCGCCGAGTCCTATACCGTGTCCGACGACGGCTTGGTCTACACCTTCAAGCTCCGTCCGAACGTCAAGTATCAGGACGGCTCGGACTTCACCGCCGAAACGGTCAAGATGAACTTTGACCGCGGCATGAATCCCGCTTCCAAGCTTACCCGCCGCACTTTCTTCTCGTTCGTGGACAAGGTGGAGGCCGTTGATCCGCTTACCGTCCGCTTTACGCTCAAGCAGCCCACCGCCGGCTTCATTGCTCGTCTCTCCAACGGCACCGCCTCAATGGTCTGCCCGAGCCTGCTCAAGAAGGCGGCTGCCGCCGGTGATGCTGCAGCAGCCAAGAAAGTAACGGCCTATGAAGCCTGCGGCACGGGGCCGTACACACTCAAGCACTTTGAACCCACCGAAGTGCTCGAAGTGGTAAAGAACCCCAACTACCGCGTCGCGGGACTGCCCAAATTCGACAGTCTTCGCTGGGTTCCTGTTGCTGAAAACTCCACCCGCGCCATGATGCTTCGCACCGGTGAAGCGCAATTCATCTGGCCCGTGCCGGCGGAACAAGTGAAGGCACTCGAAGCCGACGACAAGCTTTCCATTCAAAAGACGCCTTCGGTAGTGACCCGCTACATCTCCATGAACGAGACGAAGAAGCCCTTTAACGACGTGCGCGTACGCAAGGCCATCAGTCTTGCCATCAACCGCAACGCACTTATCAAGGTGGCCTATAACGGCCTTGCGGTGCCGTCCACCGGCTATCTGCCCCCGCAGATTGAGGGCGCTGTCAACTACGGCCCCTTCCCGTATGACCCCAAGGCTGCTCGCGAACTTCTGAAGGAAGCGGGCTTCCCGGAGGGCTTCCATGCGACGCTCTGGTCGGCCTACAACGACGGCAAGACGCTCAAAACGCTGCAGTTCCTGCAGCAGCAGCTCGCTCAAGTCGGCATCCATGTCGAGACCCGCGCACTTGAAGCCGGCCAGCGCTCGCTCATTTACAGCGCCCAGACACCGGCCGACAGTCAGCATCAGCTCTATCTGATCGGCTGGACCAACTCTGCCGCGGAGCCCGACTGGGGTCTGCGTCCGTTGCTCGACAGCCGCAGTGCGCCGCCGGTTTTGAATAATGATTCCTATTACAAGAATCCGAAGGTAGACGAACTCTTCGATAAGGCAGCTGCCGAACCCAATCCGCAAAAGCGCGCCGCGCTTTATAAGGAACTTCAGGATACCGTCAATGCTGACAGTCCCTGGGCGCCCCTTGTTTTCGAAATGATGACGGCGGGCGCTGTCAAGCCGCTCAAAAACTTTGCCGTGCTCCCCGACGGAAGCTTCGACTTCTATCAGGCGGATTGGCAGGAATAAGTTCTAGTCCGCTCAAAGTGAATTAGGTTTACGAGGGACGTTTGCTGTCATTGCAAGCGTCCCTTTTCCTTTTGCAAAGTCTCAGAAATCTCTGCGTTCTTAAGAAATACCGCTCTCACCTCCGCGCTAAAATGGCGGGTTCCTTTTTCTCATTGTTCTATCTGTGCAGCATTGTCTGCTGCGTCCATCGCCGTCATGTCCAACACCAATCCGCTCGTTGCCCAGCTCATTAAGCTTCTCCCGTTCCTCGGACGCAATGTCTGCTACAGCGACCGGGAGCTTGCCATGAAGCGCTTCCGCAGGATGCTCGCCGAACAGCCGAACGCCTTCCTGGATGCCTACGACGCGGCGATTGCGGAAATCCGCAAGATCTACCCCCACGAAAGCGCCGACTTGATTGACAGTGCCGCGCTCTCGGAGTTGGAAGATCAGGCGGTCGCCGAAACGAAAAGCGACGGCACAACGATCGCCGTTTATGCAGCGGGCTTTTTTGCCTATGGATTGGAAAATCAGCCGCTCGCGAGTGAGCTGCTTGAACCCGAAGACGGCGAAAAGCTTCGCGAACTGCTTTACCGCGAATATTTTGACGAATCCAATGCTCAGATTCGCATCTATGAGCATCTCATTCCGCTCAATCACCTGATCATTGCCAATCCCGATGAAAGTCAGCGGTTTCTCGAAGTGATGGCCACGGCGAAATCTCATTTCGTACCGACAGCGCCGTCAGTCGACTACCCTGGCGTATCGGCCAACTATGACGAAGAGGACGACAGCGACATTGCCGCCCGCTTCCGCGTCGTACTCTTCACGGTCAAGCAAAAGGACGCTTCTAAGCCGATGCAGAAGACGCCTTTCCGCTTTAACGGCTTTGCGGTGCCCAAGGGTGAAAACATCTCGCTCTCAAACGACATGATTCTCGCTACGCCTTGGGGCGCAGAATTTTCCGTCCTCATTTCCCGCCGCTGCGGACGCGGGCTGCGTTATGCCGTCACTGAACCCTACCTTCTCAACGATACGGTTCGTCAGCTCGATTACGTCGTAGGCCTCAAGCGTGTCATGGTGGCCTTCACGCGTACGGCGCTAGACGCCAATGTCAACCCCGAAGATCTGATTGTGAGTTTCGGCGCCTTCACCGATCCGGTGCGCGGGTATTCGGAGCTGCGCGTTGCTTTTGCGCTCCCCAGCGCCCCGGATGAACTCATTAACGGCGTGCCGATTCCGCTGCCGTCGCCCATGACGGAACAGTCGGCAGAAGAGCTCGCCAAATTGGTACGCGCTTCGTTTGAATTTGAAGGCATTCGCTTCCGCCACCCGGTCGGTGAGCTTTGCCCGCTGCTCGTTGCCGAACCGGACTCCATGGACCGGCTCTATAACTCCATCCACAATCTTCAGCGCCCGCTCATTAAGCCGGACTCTACGCCCAAACCCAGCATTCCAAGCATGCTCCTTAACTGAGAAGCGTATTGGTGCTTCACCTTTTTGAGCTCTCCAAGCAGGCGGCCCAACGGGCTGAAGACTGCCATGACCCACCCGGCAGCCAGCGCCATTCTGACCAACAAACGTCAGAAATAAAGCGAGGCGCAAGCTGACGGTGGAATTTTCACGCAGTACAGGAAGGAATGGGCTGACGCCCATTCCCTCTCAATAGGCATGACTCAGTGCGTCAAACTCATGCCGCAATGGTCTCTTGGGAAGCGTTCTCACCAGCGATCTGACCGAAGACGAAGCAATCGAGCACAGCATTGCCTCCGACTCGGTTCGTCCCATGGATGCCGCCGGTAATTTCGCCTGCGGCGTAGAGTCTTGGAATGACTGCTCCCGTCCAGTCAAGTACCTGCGCCTTGACGTTGGTGTTGAGACCGCCCATTGTGTGGTGAACGGTCATGCCGGTATAACAAGCCCAGAAGGGGCCTTGATCGATGCGCTTCGTCAAATTAACTGCAGTCTTGCCAAAGTCCTCGTCTTTTTGGTTCTTCACATAGACGTCGTTATAGCGCTTGATCGTCTTCTCCAGACCATCCGGATCGACGCCCATCTTCTGCGCAAGTTCGCGGATCGTCGGAGCCGTCCAAGCCTCCCCTGCTTCGATGCCCTTCATAATTGCCGCACGGTTTACTTCATCGTAGGAGGTGAAGTTTTCGTTGTCGCAGACCGTATAGGCGTAGCGTTCAGGTGTGCCGAGCACAGCGTCACGAATCACATCGCGTCGGGCGCCTTCATTAACAATACGGGCACCGCGCTTGTCAACATAGATGGAACCGTTGACGTTAAAGTTGAGCAGCAGCTTCATCTTCTTGCCTGCCGGAGCACCCGGCGTCGATTGGATGAAATCCATGCCTACGAGATAACCGCCCACCCGGACGGCTGCCATTGCAACTTCGCCCGTCGCTCCGGGCAGATTGTCGGTACCAAGACCTGCAACGCGCGGATCATGGAGTTCACGCAGGTATTTGTTGGCGCTGAAACCGCCGGCAGCGAGAACAACACCGCGGGTAGCACGAATACGCTTGATTTCTCCCTTCGCGTTCTTTGCGACCACACCAAGCACATCACCTTCAAAAGGTTTCTCGCGAATAATTTCCTCAACACCCATGCCGGTGCGCACTTCTACGCCGAGCTCCTTTGCGGCCTTGGAAAGCACCGTCCCATAGCCTTGTCCCTTAGGCAGCGCCGGAACGTGCGAACGCGGATAGAGCGCACCAAAAATCTGAATCACCTTGGGCTTGAATTGCATGCCAAGACTCTCGAGCCACTCGATCGTCGGATACGCATTGCGGCAAAGCACGTCCACGCGATCTTTCTGCCCGCGGAAGTCGCCGGCTTCAAGCGTCTGCTCTGCATGGTGCTGCCAAGAATCCTTGATACCTTGCTTCGGCTGGCGAACCGGGTCGGCCGCGTTGATGAAACCTTGAGAGATGAGTGTATTGCCGCCAGGGAAATTCAGCTTCTCAAGCACCACAACGTGCTTGGCGCCTTTTTGTGCAGCCTTGACTGCGGCTGCCATGCCGGCTCCGCCGGCACCGACAACGATGATTTCATAAGTTTCGTCCCACTGATCGGTTTGAGCTGCACGAACTGCGCTCGGGAGCACGGCAGCGGCAGTTACAGTGGAAGCAGAAGCAAGCTTCAAGAGACTGCGGCGGGAGATGGTTTTTTCGTTCATAGCGGTCCTCTCAAAAAAACATGACGCGGAGGCTAAAGCCTGCCTGTTATCTTTGATCCGTCCGCATTTTTGCCCGCAGCCTTACGCACGTAAGATGACTTCGGTCAGTGTCCCGTGCCGAAGTGCTCACCTCTGCCAAACCGCCTTGATATCAGGCATCAGCAGTGCGAGCTCTTTAGCGGTGTGAATGCCGAATTTGCGGTATATCCGGGCTCGATGTCCCTCAACCGTACGTTCAGAAAGCGAAAGCTTATCTGCGACCTGCTCATCGGTCTCGCCGTTAAGAAAATATCCCAGTACGTCGAGTTCGCGCGCCGAAAGAAGTCTCAGCCTTTCACGCACGCCTTCTCCGCCGGCGACACCCGCACGGCGCAGAAAATCACAATGAACAGCTGCAGCGATAGACTCCAGAAGTATTTCATCGTTCACGGGTTTAATAAGAAAGTCGACCGCTCCCCGCTTGAGACTCGAAACCGCCACATCAATATCGGCATGCCCCGTCAGAAAGATGGTGGGCAGCATCAGACCTCGACGAAGCATTTCGTTCTGGAGTTCGAGTCCCGTCATCAGAGGCATACGCACGTCAAGAACAAGACACCCGGGACGCCTGACGTCATCCTCAATGAGAAAGGCTCGTGCGTTCGGATAAGTTTTTGCCGTCCACCCTTCAATACGCAGCATTAAAGCAAGTGCCTCACGCACATCGATTTCATCATCAATGATCCGCACGAGAGCGGATTCTTTTTCTGCGGCAGCTACCTGTTCGGCTGCATCAGGGAGCGACTGCGTCATTTTTCTGGTTCTCCGAATGGTGATGTATCTGATGTGTCATATCCACAACGGCAAAGGAAACACATACCTTCAGTCCTCCGCCCGCTTCTGCAGCAATGGCCTCAAAGCTCAGCTTTGCCAAGTGTCTCTCAACGATTGAGCGACAGATGAGAAGTCCCAAACCCAGACCATTTTCCTTTTCGGATCGCCCAGATTCAGTTAGCCGCGAAAGCGCCTCTGAAGAAAGAACTGAACCAGAATTTTCAACACTGAGCTCTGCACGTTCCTGCGCAGCAATCCGCTTCACGGTGATGCGTATTGGGGCGATCCCTAGACGGGAAAGGCGGAGCAAAAGCGACTCACGCTCATCGTCGGGCATTGCGCAAAGCGCCTCGTCCGCATTCTTGAGAAGGTTGCGAACGAGTATCCGAAGCTCAACCGGATCGCCCCGAATCATAACGGGATCCGGGGCATCCAACACTGCCGCATGAGTGAGTCGGCGCGACTCTTCAAGTTCACTCAAAGCATCACGCACGACTGCCGTGAGATCAATATTTTGCCCCCGTTTTGCCCCCTGTTTGGCGTACTTTCTTACCCGCTCAAGGATCTCTGCGGCATGAGTAATTTGTTTCTGCAGACCGCCGACACATTCCTCTACGAGTTTTCGATCCGGATCGGGCTTCTTCATGAGCACTCCGAGACTTCTCGTGAGATATCGCATGACTGAAAGCGGCTGTCCAAGCTCATGCGCAAAAATAGACGACAGCTCTCCGACAACCGAGACGCAGTGCATGCGATCGAGCTTGTCGGCGGCCTTTCTTGCCTGTACTTCGGCAATCCGCTCGCGATCCCATGCTTTCTCCAGTTCGGCAGTACGCTGACGGACCAACGTTTCAAGCCGCAGCCAATGCAGGATCCACGCAAACGCAAGTGCTGCAGCGAGCATCAAAAACGGCCAGGAGACTTTAAGAAAGCCTCTGAGCGTCCATTCGCGCAAATAGGCATAGGGCCCAATTCTGAGTGTCTTTAAGAGATCATTGACGCGCGCATAGTCGGTTGCAAAGGAAACCTCAAAACCCGACGGCGTACTTTTCGGGTCCAGCGACAGCAGTGCCGTCGCTACGTGGCGGGTCAGAATGGGCGGCGTGTGAGGCGTCACCGCAAAGGTCCAACCGGGATACATGTCGGTGGAATAACGGCACCCTAAACGTTCAGCACGGGGACCAGTACGCTCATTAATCACGCGCAGCTTTCCCAGCCACTGCGGGTTGCGCCGCTCCATTGCTTCGAGCATGCATGCACGAAGAAAACCGACGTCCGCCTTGCCGGACAATACATTCTCCACTACTTTCTGCGGCTCACTGTCGGTGAAGATCGTTCGACGGAAAAAACTATCCGGATCGTATCCAGCTTTGGCAATCTCACCCATGCCAATCTGATATGTCATGAAATTTCGAGGATCCGTGGCCGAAGCCGTTCGGTGCTCGAGGTCTGTAATCGTCTGCAGATCCGTACGTGAATTCCTCACGAAGATCACACCAGCAACACACTGATTAGGATCGGGGAAACTCGACGATACAATCGTTCCGATATCTCGTACGCCATAAGGCCGCATTTCAACAAAGAAGCCCGAACTACCGAGAAAAAATTCCACTTCTCCCTTGCGAACAGCCTCTGCGAGATCTTTGGTTTTGTAATAACGCGGTTCAATCACAATCCCAGGCGTTGAAGCCTGTAAATGCTTCAGCACAGTGGCCTGGATATCCTCCACACGGCTGAGATAAGAGGATTCAAATTCGAAATCAAGAAGTCCCAACCGCACCTTCGTCCCAGAGGACGATGCTGTCGGATCGCCGGAAACAGCGTCGACACGGTCAGAAAGAATTGAATCCGCAGCAGCAGCATCGATATCGGGGAAACCTAAAAGCGTCGAAAAAACAAGCGACAGAAAGACTAAGCGCTTCGTGAGCGGCATCAACTTACGCACGTAAAGGTGTTTCCAATAATGGAACAGCATTCTGAAACCGATATACAAATGATCGCCAAGCTTTTTTAACCTAAGGTCTATTGTTGGCCAAATGCACTCTGCTCTGCAACGGGAGAAATTAACCGCGGCAAACCGCACGGTGCTATCGAGTCAACTTGCTTTTCACGCCATGCAACGCCGTCGATTCCTTGAAAACTCCGCACTTGCGAGTCTGCCGCTTCTTTCGTCCCTAGCGCTCCTTCCGGGCTGTGCAGTCTATGAGCGAAATATTCATTCTGATGACCGTCCCAGCGCAGATGCACCTGCCGGACGCTTCCGCGGAGTACGACAGCCCGATACCGGCATTCAGGTTTATCTTGGCATTCCGTTCATGAAAAATCCGTATGAGCCTGTGCGGCGCTTTCTTGCCCCGCAGCCCATGGAACGGATTGCCGATACGCTCGACTGCGTTAAACACGGAGCTCTTCCGCTTCAGCCCGGACCCAACGGCGCCATGATCGGCGGCGACGGTCCGCTCTGCCTCAATATCTGGGTTCCGCGCGACGCCACTCCGCGGAGCCGATTTCCCGTCATGGTTTGGGTGCCTGGGGGCGGTTCCATTCGCTGTGCACAAAACGATGAGCGATTTGACGGAACGCATTTTGCTGCCCACGGCTGCATTCTGGTTACGCTCGCCTATCGCGTGAACATTGACGGGTTCCTTAAAATCCGCGGCGGCGACTCGAATCTGGGCGTACGCGACATCATCATGGGACTGCGCTGGGTGAAGGACAATATCGCGGCATTCGGCGGCGACCCTCAGTCCGTCACGGCATTCGGCCAGTCTGCCGGCGGCACGCACCTGGTTGACGTTGTCGCATCCCCCTATGCGCAAGGACTCCTTCGCGGGGCAATCATTCAGAGCCCCTCAGCAGTTGCCCAATGGCGCTCCGACGCACAGGCCGATCGGGCCGCAGAGTTCGTTGCTCAAGGTCTTGGAGCAGAACCCACGCGTGAATCGCTTGCCAAAGTGCCGTTCGAAAAACTATCTGACTTGCCCAAAATTGCCGGACGCCTGGCTGCAGATCCAGAATGGGCCAAATTCACTGACGGCAATGTCTCGCTTTTCAAAGGCTGGATAGATCAGGACGTCATCCCGGAACTGCCTGTCGACGCACTGCGAAAAGGAGCTGCCCGAAAAATGGCCTTCATCGTAGGGTCCACGTCTTCGGAGTGGCGGTACTACATCGTCCCAAACGGTGCGATTGCTAAAAAGAACCGTGCTTCAGCCGCCGCTCTCATCGCCGGTGCCAATCGGCCAGAAACGGCGCTCGAAGCTTATGCACGAGTTAATCGAGGAAAAACCTGGGGGGATTGTTTTGCGCAGATTCAGAGTGATCTGATTTTCCGTATGCCTTGCGTGAAGCTCGCAGAATCACTCGCCGCAGGCGGCGCTCAAGTCTGGACGTACGACTTTGCCTGGGAAAGTCCGGTCAAAGGCAAATCCGGCGCATCGCTCGGCGCCGCCCACACCGTGGATGTTCCGTTTGTCTTCCAAAACCTGTCCGCTCCTCGAGCGGTGCGGACCATCGGAGAGAGGCCGCCGCAAGCTCTTGCACAGGCAATGCACAGCGCCTGGCTGACATTCGCGAAAACCGGCTGCGCACCCTGGACACCTTTCTCACTCGATACTCGCAGAGCCATGCGTTTTGATGCCAAGAGTCAGGAAGTTTCCGATCCCTGGGCCTTTGAAAGGCTCACTTTGCCGGCAAGGTGAGTAAAGCCAAGCATTCTCAGCCGAGAGGCCGCCGAAGCTTTCGACGGATGTGAAAACGGCGACAGGCCAAAAGAGGACCCCAAAAAATCCCCAGAAAGTGATCTCACCTTCTGGGGGACATTTCTGCGAGCGAATTTTTCTTTCTTGCGTCAGCTGAAATTACTTCGCTGCGGGCTTCTGAGCGCCGGAGATATCCGGATGGCCGGCGGGAAGTTCCTGCTTACCGTCAATTTTCGGATGACCGGCAGGGAGATTCTCCATGTCGATCTTCGGATGGTTGGCAGGCATCTGAGCACCAGGTTCAATCGGCGTCTTAGCCTTGGCCTTTTCCGAATCCTTCACGATCTGCTCTTCACGGATAGGCACCTTCTGTTCGCCGTAGAGCAAATCTGGACGCACGTCAGCGATGATCGCCTCTTCAGGCGCACCGGCCGAGAGCATGCCGCAGAAAACCATCGTCTGGTTTTCATAAGGCTGCACATGGAAGGCGCGTTCCGACGCGCCGAGATCCGGATATTCGTAGTTCTGCGGGTGCGTATAGGCCTTCCATTCCTTTTCATCGTTCTTGCGCAGCATGCGGTTCGCGTGCGCAGACATATGTCGAGAGTCGACGGCTTCCCAATCGATGCCCTTGAGCTTATCAACTACGCTCTTCCAGTCTTCTTTGACGATCAGCCCCCAGAAATGCGTGTGCATATCCGGAACACCGACGTAGCGGATGATTTCATCATTGAAGACGTAGCCCGTCACCGTGAGGCCCGAGTCCTTAAAGGGCTTCTCGAACATCACGACGTCAAGCGGCTGCTTTTCCACCTTTAGATAAGCACGGCTGCCGTCGCGGATCTTGAGCGACTCGGGAATATTCTTATCTTTGGCGATCGCATCAAAATACGTTGCACGGCAGGTCGAAAGAGCCGTCAGAAGCTGCGAGTCCGCGGCTTGGGCGGAAGGCAGCAGGGTGAGTGCGGCGCCGGCAGCGGCGAGCGCTGAAACCAAAAACTTCACAATGGGTCTCCTGGGTGGCATGGTTTTATTGATTGCCTGCCATTCTTAACCTCTGCGCTTGCGTCTTTCTTAAGGTACGGGTTTATGCGCAGAAAACCTGCCGTTTCAGAAAATACAAAAAAGGCCCGAACGAGTGACTCCTATCACTCATTCAGGCCAAACAAAGCGGGCCCGAAGCATCTCACAACGTTTCTGACCCACTTTGGGGGAATCGCTGATCGGCCTCTTCGGATGACGGCGGGAGTCATGCTCACCGCCGCCTCACCTCAAGGGTCGCTCAAGGGGTTTTTCCGCTTCATCTTTGAGACCCTGCTGGTTAAGCAGACTGCTCTGCCTTCGCTTTTTCCACGTCGAAGGTAAAGTCTTCGCCAGCAGTCCCCACCTTGACGGTGTCGCCCGGCGCAGCTTTGCCTTCGAGGAGGAGCCGAGCAATGCCGTTCTCGATGCGGTCCTGAATCGCACGGCGCAGCGGACGAGCGCCGAACTGCGGATCGAACCCCACCTTGGCGATTTCGTCGAGCGCGGGTTCCGTCACATCCAGACCGATCTGCTGAGCGGTCATGCGTTTGCGGAGCTGCTCGAGCTGGATCTCAGCAATCTTGCGCACGTTGGCTGCGTCAAGGCTGTTGAAGACCACAATCTCGTCAATACGGTTGACGAACTCAGGACGGAAGTGCGCACGCACCTCCTGCATCACAGCGGACTTGATCTTGTCCTGCGGTTCACCCTGCATTTCCTGAATCTCAGCCGAGCCAAGGTTCGAGGTCATGACGATCACGCAGTTCTTGAAGTCCACCGTGCGGCCCTGACCGTCCGTCATGCGGCCGTCGTCGAGCACCTGCAGCAATACGTTAAAGACATCCGGATGAGCCTTTTCGACTTCGTCGAGCAGGATCACTGAATAGGGCTTACGCCGCACGGCTTCCGTCAAGTAGCCGCCTTCTTCGTAGCCGACGTATCCCGGAGGCGCACCGATCAAACGAGCAACGCTGTGCTTTTCCATGAATTCCGACATATCGATGCGGATCATCGCCTCGTCGTTATCAAAGAGGAATTCTGCGAGTGCTTTCGTCAGCTCGGTCTTGCCGACACCCGTCGGGCCAAGGAAGAGGAAGCTGCCGTACGGGCGGTTGGGATCCGACAGACCAGCACGGCTTCTCAGAATGGTTTCCGTGACGCGCTTGACCGCTTCATCCTGACCGATAACACGCTTTTCAAGCGCATCGGCCATATGCAACAGCTTCTGGCGCTCGCCTTCCATCATCTTCGAAACCGGAATACCGGTTGCGCGGCTCACCACCTCAGCGATTTCCTCAGCGCCTACGCTCGTGCGCAGCAGCTTCGGACCGCCTTTTTCAGTCTTCTCAGTATCCTTTTCGGCCTTTTCCGCACGCTTGAGCTTTTCTTCGAGCTTGGGCAGCACGGCGTACTGAAGCTCTGCGAGCTTCTCGTACTGAGCCTGACGACGGTACTCATCCATCTGACGGCGGACGCGGTCGATTTCATCGCGCACGCTCTTTTCACCAAGCGCTTCGCTCTTTTCCTTCTTCCAGACCTCTTCGAGGTCGGCGTACTCGCGCGAAAGTTTTTCGATTTCGGCTTCAATCGCAGCGAGACGCTTCTTGGAGGCGTCGTCCGTTTCCTTCTTCATCGCTTCGCGCTCGATCTTTAACTGGATCAAGCGGCGGTCGAGCTTATCGAGGGCTTCGGGCTTGCTGTCGATTTCCATCTTCACGCGGGCAGCCGCCTCATCGATCAAGTCAATGGCCTTATCGGGCAGGTAGCGGTCGGTAATGTAGCGATGCGAAAGTTCAGCAGCTGCGACAATGGCCGGATCGGTAATCTCCACACCGTGATGGGCTTCATACTTTTCCTGCAGGCCGCGCAGAATAGCGATGGTGTCTTCAACCGAAGGCTCATCGACAAACACTTTCTGGAAGCGGCGTTCAAGCGCAGCGTCCTTTTCGACGTACTTGCGGTATTCATCGAGTGTCGTCGCGCCAATCACATGAAGTTCGCCGCGGGCGAGTGCGGGTTTAAGCATATTGCCCGCATCCATGCTGCCCTCGGTTTTGCCGGCGCCGACGACCGTATGAATTTCGTCGATGAAGAGAATGATTTTCCCTTCCTGAGCCGTCACTTCCTGAAGGAGCTTCTTCAGACGCTCTTCAAACTCACCACGATACTTCGCACCGGCAATCAGACCCGCCATATCGAGCGAGAGAATCACCTTGTTGCGCAGGGTATCGGGCACTTCATTGTTGACGATTCGCTGAGCAAGGCCTTCCACGACGGCGGTCTTACCAACACCGGGTTCGCCGATCAGCACGGGGTTGTTTTTCGTGCGGCGCTGCAGAATCTGCATCGTGCGGCGAATTTCATCATCGCGGCCGATCACCGGATCAAGCTTGCCCTGACGAGCACGCTCGGTGAGGTCAATCGTGTATTTCTTGAGCGCTTCACGCTGATTTTCCGCGTCGGGATCGTCGGCTTTGTCCGTTCCGCGCACGGCTTTGATGGCCTCTTCCATTGCACGGCGTGTAAGCCCGGCCTCTTTGGCCAGACGTCCGGCTTCGGTCTTGTCCTCGGTAAGGGCAAGCAGCGCCATTTCCGTCGAAATGTATTCGTCGCCCGCCTTCATGGCCTCTTTTTCCGTGAGGTTCAAGAGGTTCATCAAGTCGCGCGAAATCTGAACATCGCCGCCCTGCCCCGTCACTTTGGGCAGACGGTCAACGGCATCCTTCACGTCACGTTCGAGGCGTCCGACATTCACGCCGGCGCGCTCGAGCAGACTGCGCGTAGACCCTTCCGTATCGGCGAGCAGAGCGGCGAGCAGGTGCAGGGGTTCCATGAACTGATTGTCATGAGCCAGCGCAATCGACTGCGCACTCCCTATGGCATCCTGAAACTTCGTCGTTAACTTGTCTTGACGCATATATAAAAACTCCTTTGGAGAGGTCCCGCCTTGACGAAGCCCTTTTGTAGGGTTCCGCCGGGGTTCCTCCCGAACATAGCTTCTATATGGGGTCAACACCGATTAGAAACAAGGGCGCCGATTCCAGGAAACGGCGCCCATTAACGAATGGTTTCACTTTCAAGTTGACGCAGAGTATGTTTTCTGTCTACACAAGCCACCGCTCTCGCGCCTTGTCGTCGCTCTCGCGGGCATCAACCCAGCGTTCACCGTCCGGCGTCTGCTCCTTCTTCCAGAAAGGCGCCTCGGTTTTGAGCCAGTCCATGATGTATTCACAGCCAGCAAATGCGTCGCTGCGGTGCTCGGCCGAGGTGAGGCAGAGCACGATTCTGTCACCCACCTTCAGTTCGCCCACGCGGTGCACAACAATCACATCCACCAAATGAAAGCGTTCGCGCGCGGCGGCCGCGATCTTCGCGAGCGACTTTTCAGTCATGCCCGGATAGTGTTCGAGCGTCATGCGCGACACCGCTGCACCGTCATTCTTATTGCGCACCAAGCCCACAAATGACGCTACGCCGCCTGCCGACGGACTCTCACGCATGATGCGGGACAGTTCTTCGTCCAGCGAAAAATCCGCCTCACCCACTCGGATGTCAGTAATGGCCATCTCAGCCCCCGGTCACCGGCGGGAAGAAGGCGACTTCATCGCCCTCTTTGACGACTGCATCATCACCGGCAAGCTCTTGATTTACCGCCGCGCGAATGCGTTTGAGGTTGCGAAAGGCATGCGCCCACACCTCTCCCTTGGCAATCAGGGCTTCGCGCACTTGAGCAACAGAGGCCGCATCGCCAGCGAGCTCAACGGTTTCCGTACCGGTGCCGACCGCATCACGCAGACTGGCAAAAAAGATGACCTTGACCTTCATGAATATTCCTTCTTATAAGGATGACAGGGTTTTCCCGCAATCTTACGCAAAGAACTGCGCAAAGGGGTAATAGTGCACCACATCTCCGCGATGGATGACCGCCCCCGACGGAATGTCGACCAGGCCATCTGCCCATGCACAGCTCGAAAGCACCTGCGAATTCTGCGTGTGATAGATATCCAGCCCGCCCTCTGCGTTGCGCCGCACGCGAACGAATTCCTCACGGTCGCCAGCCTTGAGCCAGTCAAAATCCGCCCGGATCTTCATCGGGGTGAGATCCACTTCCTTCAGTCCCATACGACGCAAAAGGAAGGGGCGCGCCATCATCAGCAGCACAACGAAGCCTGAAACCGGGTTGCCCGGAAGCCCTACAAAAGGAACGTCCTTTACTTCGCCGAATGCCAGCGGCTTGCCGGGCTTGAGCTTCACGCGCCACAGATCGATGCGGCCGAGCGCTTCAACGGCGGGCTTAATGTGATCTTCTTCGCCCACCGACATGCCGCCCGTCGTGAGAATCACGTCCGACGTTTCCGCAGCGTGCTCGAAGGCGCGCTTGGTGGCCTCCAGGCTGTCCGGAACGCTGCCAAGGTCTGTCACCTCGCAGCCCAGAAGCTGCAGGATGCTGCGCACCATGAAACGGTTGGAGTTGTAGATGCCGCCCGGATGAAGCGGTTCGCCGGGCTGCACGAGTTCATCGCCGGAAAAGAAGACCCCGACGCGCAGCTTCCGGAACACCGTCACATATGCACGGCCGATCGAGGCGGCCATACCGATGGCTCCCGGCGTCAGGCGGTCGCCCACGTGAAGAATGACGCTGCCGGCCGCCACGTCGGAGCCTTGACGGCGCACCCAGGCACCGATCTGCGGAGTCTGCGAGAAGGCGACAACATCACCCTCACGACTCACGTCCTCCTGCGGCACCACCGTATCCGCTCCCGGCGGAAGCGGTGCGCCGGTAAAGATGCGCGCACACGTTCCCGGCAGCAGCGGACCGCCGATTTTGCCCGCAGCAATGCGTTCTGCCACCGGCAGGCGCACCGGCGCATCCTGCGAAGCCGAAGCAATATCCTCGACCCGCAATGCATAGCCGTCCATCTGCGAATTGTCCCAGCCCGGCACATCAATCGGGCTGGCGATGTCTTCGGCCAGCACCCGGCCGGTGGAATACATCAGCGGAATCGTTTCCGTATCTTCAATCGGCTTGGCTTCGCTTAAAAGCAGGCGCAAGGCCTCGGCATAGGTGATCATGAATTGGATCCAGAAGAAAAAAGGAGAGCCCGACGCGCGTGCTTGATCGTCGGGCCTGAATGACTGCTGCGTTCAGCGCGCAGACCTCTTTGCACCTGCCGCCAAGGCAAGTCCCTCAATAAAGTCTGCCGTTTCTTCCGGCCGGTTAATGTCAAGCTTCGGCACGCCCGCGAAATCAGGCTCGTCAAAGTCGCTTGCCGCAGCCGCTAGATTGATCCGTCCGCCGAACTCTTGCACGAGCGGCGGTCGATCGGCAGCGGCTTGTCGACGAACCTCAATTTTAGGGAAGGATCCTTCGTGCTTGAAGCCCTCCACAAGAACGATGTCTGCGTCACCTGTTTCTTTTAGCAGTTCATCAATTCCGGGCGCTCCGTCCGGCGTCTCAGTCAAGACCGCCCAGCGCTCGGGCGTGCGCAGTATCACACGCGATGCGCCGGATTCGCGATAGCGCCAGGTGTCTTTGCCCGGCGTATCAAGATCAATGTGATGATGCGCATCCTTGACCGCACAGACGCGCCAGCCGCGCGCCGCAAGAACACGGAGCACGGCTGCTGCAAGCGTGGTCTTCCCCGAGCCGGATCTCCCGATGAAGCCCATAACGAAAGGTTTCTTGGTTTCAGTACTCATTCTTTTGCAAATGCGGCAACTGCCTCACGCAAGGCCGCAATATTTGCGGGCAGCGGCGTTTTCTTCTGCTTGCGCTCAAAGATGTCATTAAAGCGCTCAGGCAGCGGAACCGTTTCCCCGGTAGCCTGCTTCGTGATGCGGGGGAACTTCACCGCCTGCACCGTTTCCCAGCAAAGCGTCTTCACGCCCACCGGATGAAGATAGGTGCCCGTGTAAAGGCAGTCTGCCGTTTGCGGATCAATCATGCGGTGATTCGTCACCCACAGTGACTCAATCATTTCCAGACGATTCGGGTGATCAGAGGTGCCCGCCGTGAGTCCTGAACGACGAATTTTGTTGAACTCCTCTTTCGTCAGTTCAAATCGACCGTTAGTCTCCAGCTCCGTCATCAGCTCTGCAATGCGTTCGCCGTTGCGTCCGAGCACTTCAAAAAGGAAGCGCTCAAAGCTCGCAGCTCTTGAAATATCCATGGAGGGCGACGACGTCGCTACCGTTTCACTGACTGGACGCGGGGCATAGACACCCGTACGGAAAAACACATCAATAGCGTCATTTTCGTTAGTGGCCACCAAGATACGCAAAATGGGAAGCCCCATCGCGCGCGCCACCCAACCTGCGAAAGCATTGCCGAAATTCCCGGCCGGCACCACAAAGACGACAGGCTCCGTATTAAAGCTCGTTGCTTGAATATAGCCATAGAAAAACGCCGCAACATGCACTGCAATACGCAACCAGAGATAGCTATTGACTGCACCCAAATACGCTTCTTTGCAGAAAGCCTCGTCAGAGAGGAGTTCTCGCACTAAAGCCTGACAATCATCGAAGGTGCCGTCAATCTCAATGTTGAGAACGTTTTTATCTTTATTGGAATAAAGCTGCGCGGCTTGGAACTTCGACATGCGGTCTTTAGGCGAAAGCATCACAACCTTGACGCCTGAACGACCGCCGAAAGCAGCCTCTGCCGATGCCCCCATATCACCCGTCGTAGCGCCTAAGAGCGTGATCGAACGTGGTCCCTTGTCCCAATGCTTTTCGTGAACTTGCGACAGGAACTGGAGACTGAAGTCATTGATCGAAAGCGACGGGCCGTTGGAAAGTTCATAGATGCCGACACCGTCCTGCAGCCATGTAATCGGCGCAACATCGTGCGCCTTAAACATATCCAGCCCGTTGGGGAAGATCGATGGCTGCCATGCGTCCCGGCAGAGCTGCCAAAGATCCTTCTGCGGCAGCTGCGTCCAGAAACGCGAAAGGACTTCGAGTGCAACGCTTGAAAAGTCTCGCCCCCGCAGCTGGGCCAGTTCATCAGCGGTGAACTTTGGGTAGTTTTCCGGCACGTAGAGGCCGCCGTCTCGGGCAAGACCTTCAAACGTAATGTCAGCGAAGGTCTTACCGTCTGCGGCGCCGCGCGTCGAGATATAGAGCATGGGAGATCTCCGTGAAGGGAATGACGTCACTCTTGAAAACGACATTCGTTGTGGGATGTCAGACGACGAAGAATTGTTAACGTCGTCCCGAACTATTGATCTGATCGTACCTTAGAAGTCGGCAATTCTCTTTGAAATGACGGAAAGTATTTTTCCTTAATTCACAAACGATAATTGTTTACATTCATGTGCGTTCGACGACATCCACGATTCAGGCTTCCCGATTATGCAATCCAATTGTTCTGATGAATCCCCGGTTTGTGACGATTCAATCTCGAGAAAATCGGTGGTTAGAATGGAAGCACCCTTTTTAAGGAACTCAGTCTTGTCCGACAGCCGTCCATATATGCCTGCCTCAGCACTGTCGGTTCCTGCCTTACCAGATACTTTTTAGATATGCCGCTTCCCAAAGCTCCTGCGCATCCCGCCGAAATCCTTGAAGACTACGGTACTCCCGCAACTCCCGAATCCGAACGCAAACTGCCCGATGTCAAAATCGTGAATGCGATGGAGTCGCACCCCGCTGCGGCCGTCAAGACAGGCAAGCGCAGAAACGTGAAGGCGGCCCGATCAGCCGAACCTCTCCCTGCGACTCCCGCCTCTAAAACCGCAAAGACAGCTCAGGCGCCGCTCACCGAACCGCTATCCAAAAAGTCCGTGAGCAAAAAGCTCAAAGCTGCTCAGAAGTCTGAACTTGCCGCAAGTCCAGCAATAGCCGATGTTTCAGCAAAATCCTCGGCAAAGCCGAAGCGAGCCGCAGCACCGGCTAAACCTGCTCTTGCCCCCAAAGCGGCAGACACTGCCAAGAAAGCAAAGTCCGCCCCGCAAAAAGCAATTAAGACACCCGCACCGAGCACGAAAACGCAGCCTGACTACGCTGCAGACCGCCGCCGTTCAGGCAATGCCGGACGCCGCGGACGTGCGCAGATGCCGGACAACCTGCCCAAGCTTTTCGTCCTCGACACCAACGTGCTGATGCACGATCCGCTCTCACTATTCCGTTTCGCCGAGCATGACGTTTTCCTGCCGATGACGGTTCTTGAGGAGCTCGATACCCATAAAAAGGGACTTACGGATGTTGCCCGCAATGCCCGCTCAGTAAGCCGTGCATTGGATCAGCTGATTGAAGCCAACGGCGGCCGTATTCAAGAGGGCGTTGAACTTTCACTGCTCGGCAATACGGAAGCTACCGGTCGACTCTGGTTTGAAACGAAACCTTTGGCCGAAGAACTCCCCGCAGAGCTCCCGAGCTTCCGCGGCGACAATTCAATTCTGGCCACCGTCCGCGGCGTTGCCAAGGCATTCCCGAAACGTGCTGTTGTGTTGGTGAGCAAAGACATCAACATGCGCATCAAGGCGACAACGCTCGGCATCCCCGCTGAAGACTACTTCAACGACAAGGTGCTTGACGACACCGACATGCTTTATTCCGGCAAGCTCGCGCTTCCGTCGAACTTCTGGGAAAGCATCGACTCCACCTTGAAGAGCTGGCAGGATCAAAATGCCACGTTCTACAGCTTTGAACCGGAGCACCCGGAAGACTTCATCCTGAATGCCTGTGTGACGGTTGAGGGAGACGCCAATTTCATGGCGCTCGTTGCAGCGCGTCAGGGCCGAACGGTGACGCTGCGTCTGATGCGCGACTACCGCTCGAAGTCCCATATAAAGGTCTGGGGAATTCAAGCGCGCAACGCCGAGCAGAACATGGCGCTCAATCTCCTGATGGATCCTGACATTGACTTTGTCACTCTTCTCGGTCAGGCGGGTACCGGCAAAACTCTGATGACGCTCGCCGCCGCACTAACACAGACCATTGATGAACGGCGCTTCAGCGAAATCATCATGACCCGCGCCACAGTGAGCGTAGGCGAAGACATTGGCTTCCTGCCCGGCACTGAAGAAGAAAAGATGGCGCCTTGGATGGGGGCGCTCGAAGACAATCTGGAAGTGCTTCACGGCTCGAGTTCAGGCGGTGACTGGGGACGTCAGGCCACGATGGACCTCATTAAGAACCGCATTCGCGTGAAGTCCATGAGCTTCATGCGCGGCCGCACATTTTTGCAGAAGTTTGTCATCATCGATGAGGCACAGAACCTCTCGCCCAAACAGATGAAGACGCTCATCACACGCGCTGGCCCTGGGACCAAGATCGTGTGCCTCGGCAATATCGCGCAGATCGATACGCCTTACCTGACGGAAGGCAGTTCGGGTCTTACCTATGTGGTAGAACGCTTTCAAGGATGGCAGCATGCCGCAACCTTGACACTCACCCGCGGCGAACGTTCACGGCTTGCTGAATTCGCCGCCGAAGCACTATAGGGATTTTACCGAGTTACCGAACTCAATTGAAAACATGTTTTATTCAACACGTTCAAAGTAAAACCTTGGCGCATAATTGTTTGACTGTTTATGCGCAGGTCTCAAGAGAGCTGCGCGATTCCATTGGGAAAGAGATTCATGATTAAGAGCAAACTTGTCCTTGCACTGGCGCTTTCCGTCGGTCTCGTTGGTTCTGCCGCCGCTGCCTTGACAGACATGACCGTCAATGGTGAAAAGGTTCCGGCATCACGCTTAGAAGCCGTCTACAACAATGCAGTCAAAGCCGGTGCCAAAGCAGGTCCGGAACTGGAAGCGCGTGTAAAGCGTGATGTGACTGAAGAAGTGGTGCTTCTGCAGGAAGCAGCCAAAGCCAAGATTGATCGTACGAAGGAATATCGCGACGCCATCGACCGTGTAGGCAAGCAGCTCAAGGTTGAACTCCTTGTCGCAGATTACGCGAAGAAAAATCCCGTCAGCGACAAAGAAGTCCGTGCGGCTTACGACAATGCCAAGAAGGTCTACGGTGATACCGAATATCAGGTCCGCCATATTTTGGTAAAGACCGAGCAGGAAGCCAAGAACATCATTCAGCGTCTCAACAAAGGCGAAAAGTTCGATGCGTTGGCAAAATCTGAATCGCTTGATCCGAAGTCGGGCCCTGCCGGCGGCCTGATCGGCTGGCTGTCGCCGAGCAATGTTGAGCCCAATTTTGGCAATGCCTTCAAAATTTTGTCGGCAGGCGATGTCGCCCAGGCACCAATCCAAAATCAATTCGGCTGGCATGTCGTAAAACTTGACGCCAAGCGCAGCCAGAAGAACTTCCCAACCTACGAATCGCAAAAGGACAGCCTTCGTGCGCAGCTTTCTCAGCTGAAAGCCAAGCGGCATTTTGCTGAGCTTGTGCAGAAAGCCAAGGTTCGCTAAACCTCTGCATTAGCCCTCGACTCTTCCTTGACAGCTCTGCATTCTTTTGCAGAGCTGTCATTCTTTATGAGTTGCCTTCAATGATCTGGCTGTCATTGGAGCTTGTCGAACGATGACACCCATCTGCATCATGGCTTAATCGGTATGTCGATTCACTTTGATCTGATGCGCAATCGTTCTGCCTTCCGATAAAGGAACATCATGACAAACCCAAGCGCTGAAATAGTCCCGGCCGCGCAATAGTGCCCTGTTTCAGAAAAACCCATTGCTGAGAGCAGCTGCATGAGTGTGGGGCCAAGAATGCCGGCCAAGGCAAACCCTGTGAACATAATGCCGAAATTAACGCCATTGTGTCTTGCACCGAAAACCTGCGCTGTAAAGCCTGGGTAGACCCCCATGAAGCAGCCGAAAGAAAAGCCGAGTGCGATCAGGCCGCAATAGAAGGGAAGCGTATTAGCAGGACTTCCAAGGGCAAGAAGTATTAAACCGATAATTGCAATCCCAAGTCCTGCGCCGAGCGTTGGAAGACGCCCTAAATAGTCCGAAGCGGTTCCCGCACAGAGACGTCCGAATGTATTAGCGAGCGCCATGCACGAGACTGCCATCGCAGCAGAAGCAACATCCAGGGCTATTTGATGGCGCGCGATAAAAAAACTTTGAGAGATCACCATCATTCCTGCAGTGGCACCGCAAGTTAAAAGCGTGATCATCGGAAGAAAGCGAGCGTCTCGCAGCATCTCCCGCCAAGTGTAATTTCGCCCAATCTCAACGCATTGTTTCTGAACAGCCATCGAAGGCGTGAAGCCGACTGGACAACGCATTGAAAGAAAACCGCCGATGACGATAACACCGCCGATGAACACTCCCATGATTTCAAGCGCATTAGTGATCCCATAGACGGAAATGAGCTGGGTCGCGATCGGCGGAACGAGTACTGAGCTGATGCCGTAGGCTGCTGTGGCAAGTCCGCCGACCAGACCTCGGTGATCAGGGAAAAACTTCAGCGTATTGTTGATCGTACAGCCATAGACAAGGCTGAGACCTGTGCCGAAGAAGAGACCATAAGACACGATCAGCTCTGACACGCTTTCCGCGTTTCCGGAGGCATACAGCCCGAAACCCATCGAAATACCGCCGGCCGCGATGACAAATTTAGGTCCGAATCGGTCATTGATCAGTCCTCCGAAGATCATCGGAATTGGACCAAGAGCGTTGGCAATACTGAAGGCAATCGCAAGATCTGCCGACGTTAATGACGTCTGCAGGAGACTGCCGATACGTTCTGCAAGCGGAGACGCAAATACAGACCAGGCATAGATGGAACCTGCGAACAGATTGATGATGCAGCTCACCAATAGAAGAAGCCACCTTTTTTGGTCAAGAGTCATGATGATTTATGGAGAACCCCAGTAATAGAGCTGACGCATCAATTGCCGCCTAATCGGCAAGTACGCGCGCGAGTGCTTCTTCAAGAGCAAATGCCGTTTTTTTGGCATGATCGACCAAAGCATCGATCTCAGCTTTAATACGCGCAGCTTCCTGCTGAGCACGGAGAATGCCTTTTGCTACGAGTTCCGGATTGGCACTGCCGACTGTCGCGCGAGCGGCAACGATGCCAGCTGGGTCCAGAGCACCAAGGAATGCTTTTTCACTAAGCGGAAATGAATCCGGGATATCACATGCATTCTGAAGCGTGCTGCGCCACTCGAGCCAGAGAGACTTTGCTTCTTCATAGTCAAGTTCGGGGGGAGTCGTTCCTGCAGCTCGAGCTCGAGTCACGAGATGACTGGCAAAATGATGAGCATTTCTAAAATCGACGCGGCAGCGGACAAGTCTGTCAGCAAGTTCTTGCGTGCAGGTCCAATCTGCATTGAGTTCAGCCAATGCACGCTTTCTGTCGACGACAAGCTCGCGAACAATACCAGCAAAGGTGCGCAGTGTTATGCAGGCATCATCAGCAAGCGCCTCCAACACTTGAGCATCTCGCACATCAGCCATGCCGAGCTGAAGATTCTGAATACGTAACATCACCCCCTGCGCCTCACCGATGACCAGTCCGGCATCTCGGCGGCAATCATTGATTAGCCCGGGATTGCGTTTCTGCGGCATAGCGCTCGAACAATAAACCCCATTCGAACTTTCCCATCGGATCCAGGGATGCGGGTCGGCATACTGGATCATAAAATCGGCGAGGAATGCATTGACATGGAGCATGACTGCCGAGATGATCTGGGACATCTCGAGCGGCAGATCGTTACCGGCACACTGACCGACATCGAAAGCATTTGTCAGCGGGCGGGAAAAACCCAGCAGCTGCGCCATGCGCTCAACATTTAACGGCCACCCCGTACCGTTGCAGACGCAAGCCCCCATAGGCGAGACGTCGTAGCGGCGGATGCATTCGAAGATCCGGGCCGCATCTCGCGTGAAAACCTGATGCTGAGCCAAAAGATAATGGGAATAAAGCGTAGGCTGAGCTTGGACACCGTTCGTATACGCTGGCACAAGCGCACCATCCTCGCGGCGGGCAACTTCAAGCAACGCACAATCAACCTCATGAATCGCATCGAGCAAACGCATAAGCCGAGCAATATTGAGGCCAGCATTTGCTGTGGCAAGAATATCCTGAGAGGAGCGGCCTACATGAAGAACACTCGCCTCCATGCCGACGAGTTTCAAGACTTCAGGCTCAAAAGTAATGTAGAGCCCAGGACGAACCGCATTCGGCTTTGCAGCTTCGTCGCGCAAAGTATTCAACGCCGTCAGAATGCGCCGAGCAAGGGGCTTCTCCAATAGCCCTTCTTCAACATTCGAAACGATCGACGCACGGTTAATCATCTGCAGCCAATCATAGGTATCTAAGCGATGAATTTCGCCGGATTCTTCTCGTGCGCTTGGTGCGGGAACCCGTCCCATATGCATGCCCAACATTTTTATTTTCCTATTTTTTATTCTGTTTGGATAATGAGATCAATGCTTTGCCACAATGCTTTTGACCATTCGGAACGGAGATATGTCAGCTCAGAAATGAGAAACACAAATCTCCGTTCGTCAGCGTTCTAAATATTGTTAGATTACCAACGGTGCATCATGCCAACGATAAATTCGTGGGCAGAAATTTCTTTTTTCTGCCAATCTGCGTCCTGCCAGAAATAGCCGCCGATACCGTAGAGAGAGGTGCGTTTGCTGAGGGAATATTGGTAACCCAAACCAAAATTCACGCGGTTCAGTTTGTTCTGGCTTTCCAAATTTTGATTTTTTGCAGCTGCATACCCGACGGAAGTCATAACCTTGCCGCCAACGGCTCTAAAATCCACGCCCGTTGAGAATGCCCACGCTTCGAACCCTTTCTGCGGTCCCTTTGAACCCAGAGCGAGCGGAGCGACTTCTTTAGTGGAGTACCCGCCGATCCAAGGCATGTTCTTCAGGTACTGCACCGTCCCAAAGAGTCTGAAGACATCGAAGTTATAGTGTCCGCCGACAAATACTTTGTAAGCATCATTGGCATAAGTAGCTTCAGGCTTGGGCGCACTGCTCGCGGCATCAAGACAATCCACTGTGGCTGCGAGGTAGTACTTTCCGCCCTCCATCGATGCGCCGACAGCCCACCAGCGATTCGTTTCAGACGACCCTTCTCGACCATTGTCGGGTGCCGACTTGAAGGAGTATTGAGCATGAAGCCGAACACCGCTAAATGACGGAGAAATATAGTGAATCATGTTGTCGTGACGCGCTGCAGCCAATGTCCCCGCAAATTTCCAGCCGCCCGTCATATTTCCCCAGCCAGCGCCGAAAGGATTGACCTTGCTGTTGAGAATGCCAGTTGTGCCTGAACCGGTAGAGAGTGCCGGCATACGGCCAAATTTAACGAGCCCCCAAGTCTTTGACTCAACCCCAATGCTCGATTCGCGTTCAAACAAGGGCTTTACGGAACCGCCGTAAAGTGTGCCGTCGTCTGCCAGGAAACCGGATTCAAGGTGAAAAAGCACTCGTACATCGGCGTTGATTTGTTCGGACCCCTTGATGCCCCACGTTGACACATTCCCTGAACCTTGCGTGAAGCTGCGTTTCGTTTGTGCTTCAGCAACGTACCCATCCTTATCCACATATTGAGGAGCATTAATGCTTTGCCCTGCAGGTCCGCCCATGCCGGCATTGAGATCTTCATGAAGGTAAGCAAGCCCCTGATCAAAAAAACCGAACATCTGAATATCGCTGGCAGAGGCCGAGAAAACGGTGCTGCAGAACGCAGCGATGAGCACGCGTTGGATACGATGATTTTTCATGATTTTGAAATCTGTTTGAGGTGAGAAAACTTAAAGGGATCGATGAAGGAGCGGGACAATGCCGGAAACAACCTGCGTTTTAAGACCGCGGTTTTGAGCTGCTTGAGTTCCTTCGTATGTCGTGAGCAGTGTTCCAGTGCCCGTCTGCAGAACACGATTTAAGAGAACAAATCGACCATTAACAATCGTGTAGACGGCCTGATGGCTAGTCGGGTCATAAATGGTCAGATCGGCATCCATGCCGGCAAGCAGCCTTCCTTTATTTTTGAGACCGAGCATTTGTGCAGGCAGCAAGGAAGTTTTGCGGGCGAATTCAATCGTTGTCAGTGCGCCTAATTCAACAAGAGACAGACCGTTTTGAAGGATGACATTGCGCGGAATGCCCCCGCCGTCAGTACTGATGGCATCCACGAGGAAAGTCCTGTCCGGACGTTTTTGTGAGGCGAAAAAGACGCGGGATTCAAGCGGGTTGACACCGTCAAACGACCCGTCGCAATGTTCACGATGAGCCCTCAGGTAAGCGACTGCATCGGTACCCGTAAGCAATGTGATTTCGCTCTGATTGGGAAAGAGCACTGCAAGCCGCCCAGCCCGAATCGCAGCTTCTATGCCGGATGCTGAAGATTCAAAACCAAAGCGAGTCAATGTTCCGGCAGTAATGGCTGAGCGCGGTTTGCCGGCAGCATCACAGTCAAGCGGTGCCCCATTTCTCGCTGAGAGGTAGCTCTCTGTCGTAAATTCGGGATGTTCGAGAATAACTTTCTCGGCAATGGAGCATTCCTCAAGCACTGGCCTGACGCGCCCCCGACAGTACGCGTTGACGTGCGGCAGATGCAGCGGATGACCCGCAGCGATTTCCGCCGCTTCCAGCAATCCCTCAATATCGGAACCTTTCTCTGTAGTACCCACATGCCAAGCCATATAGCAGTGGGAATCATCAGCCGTTTCCACCATGCGGTGCGAGGCCTCAGGCGTGAGCGGAAAATGTCCGCCCAGAAGCTTGACACCGAGCGCACCGCTGCGGCGTGAAAGATTGATGAAGTTCCTCAGTTGCTCTCGGTCAGGATTGTTTCCAGAGATATTTCGGCCAGGAAGAATCGCATTGAGGGCAGCAACGTTGATGCCTACATTTGCGCAGCTGAATTCATCGAGAAGTTTCTCAATGGGTCCAGACATATCGAGCGCAGTTGTGACGCCTGCTCGTGCGACCATGCCGTAGCTCAAGGGATTAATACCAAGATGCACATGCGTGTCGATGATGCCGGGCTGAAGAACCAGACCGCTGCAGTCGATGGTCGTGCAGGCTGAGCCAATGGCTTCAACGATGCAGCCGCCTTCGACGGCAACGTCCCCCGTCCTTAGAGAGTCAGCCTCCGGATCGGCGATTAGAGCATTGCGCAGAAGAATGTCATGCATGATGACGTCTCCTATCAAAAATGTTCTCAATCAGACCAGAATGAAGGCAGACGCAATGAGCGCTACAAGCATTCCTGGGATCAATCGCTTGGCGACAGCCAAAGGATCTGCACTGGCCATATCGGCCACGATGATGATGGCGCCGGCGAGCGGACTTGCTGTGCGGCCGAATTGACCCGCAAGGATCGCCAGCAGACCGAGGGAATGAGACTGCATGCCGAAGTGAGCCGCTTCGGGCGTGATCGACTGGTTAAAAGCCCAAATTGCCGCCTCACCAGACCCCGTACCGAGCGCCATCAAGAAAGGTCCAAAAGCAGCCCCCCAACGCGCGAATTCATTCGACCCCTTGAGAAACTCGATGAAGGCAGTTACGGCCCCCGTAGCCTGCAGCCCCGCAGCAAAAACGCCTGCAGCAACAATGAGGCCGATGACTTGAGCGTATCCCGTGCCGCATCCCTTGAAAAACGCCTTGGAGATTTCGCCTGGATTCATAAGCGTTACGGCGGAGATAAAAACGAGACCGATCAGCATGGCAGCAACCACATCGATACCCGCCTTTGGGAAACTAATAGAGGCGACCAAGAGGACGATCAGAGGGACCAGAGGAGCCACAGCCTTGAGCGGCTGGACTTTGAAGGCGGATTCTTGCTGACCGGCATCGGACTTAGCAGCCGCATCTTTTGCTTCAGCACCCGCAAGATGGTCCTTATTCTTCACGATCATAATGGCGGAGTTGACAATCACCGAAAGCAGAACGAGACCGACGATGTAGGGAGCAGCCCAGATAATGAAGGCCATAAGATCCATCTCGGCCATCTTGGCGACGTAGATGTCATGCGCACATCCGGGATTAAGCAGCAAACCAGCCATTGTGCCGCCCCCCACGGCCGCTGCCGCTGCCGCCGGTCGGATGCCGGCACGCAATAAAAGCGGAATAAAAGTCGCGCCAGCCGTTGCAGCTGTGCCCGCTGCCGACATGATCGCAATATTGATGAGGAACGTCAGAATCGTGGCCGCAGGAATCAGCAGTCCGCCAAGCTTTTTGAGCGGAGCGGCTACTGCAGCAACGAGGTGCTGATCACATTTAGAGGCCTGAACAGCAAACGCAAAGCCCATTGCCGAGCAAATAGCAGGGACGAGCGTGATGTTCGTCATTCCTTTGACGAAAGCTCCGAAAGCTTTCATGGGCGCTCCCGAAGCGCAGCAAAGAATAAAGCCTGCAACGATGAGAAGCATGCGTGTCTCGAGACGCTTAACAAGTCCGAAAACAATGAAAACAATGGACGCTATCGCTAGCCAGATTTGCCAAGTCATGATCGGGGTCCTTGGGTTTTAAAACACTGAAGAAGGTTGTTTATGAACTTCTGGGTGAGAGGCTGATCGGAGGAGATCTCATCCTGAAGGTGTAGTTTGAAGCGTTCACACCAACAAATAAAGGCAACAAACAACTACTATTCATTGCGTTTCAAGCAATAATTGACGATATAAACCCTCACAGCAAACTCGTTAATATTGAAATATCAATATTTTTATAGTTGTGCAGATAGCGCCCAATTATTGCGTATATCGCAACGATCAAGGGTTAAACCTAGTTCTTTTGACGGAGACAACTGATGGCCAGAACTGACGACTTAAATGTTTGGCGAATCTTCTGCGAAGTCGTTCAAGCTGGAGGCGTGAATGCTGCCTGCGATGTACTTGAATGCGAACCAAGTACCGTGAGCCGTGCGCTCAAGGCAATCGAGACAGAAATAGGGGCTCCCATTTTTCTGCGTGAAGGGAGACATTTAAAACTTACGGAATTGGGAGCTCGAGCGTACGATAAGGCTATAAAACTTCTGAATGTCCATGAATTGATGATCCAGGATCTAAAGGGAGATCAAAATGCCCTGTCCGGCACAATTCGTTTAGCTTCGCACTCAGGCATCAGCTCCATTGAAATCACGCCGCATCTCATTGAATTTCGAAAAACCTATCCGGATATCACACTTGAGCTGCATGATCTCACCAAGCAGATTCCCGAGATTTTTCATTTAGCGGATACCCCTCCGATACATCTGGCTGCGGGCTATGGGCCGAATCGCCCAATCGATGGACTCGTTGCTCGATATCTTGGTGAAATGCCTTTTCTCTGCTGTGCATCACCGCTCTATCTTGAGCGGTTTGGTGCACCGCACCATCCGAGCGAATGCGTGAACCACATCGGCATCCTCATCAATTCTCCAACTCGAGTAGCAACTCAAGAACTTATCCGTGATGGGATTGCTTATCCGCTTCGATGGAAGAGCTCAATGTCCTTCAAAAATTTAATGGCCGTACGAACGGCCGCTGTGCTTGGTGCGGGCATTGTTCCGGACCTCCCGCTCTTTCATGCTGTTGAGGCACTCCGATCTGGTCAGCTAAAAACGATCCTTGAGGGATGGCGCTGCCCACCTGCTTCCTGCTTTATTTATGCGACACAGGAAGCCTATGAAAAAAGACGGGTACGTATTCTTTTTGACTGGCTGGCGGAATGTGAACAAAAGACACTTGATAAATTACGCCAGGAATTTCCTCAGTTCTATGGTTAATTACACATTTTAGATTAGTGCCTATAACGAATACATCCGCAAAAAAAACGCCAGATGGAGCACTTTGCGTTAACTATTTAATTTTTTAGATCGAAATCTGTCACTTTCCGCGCCAAATTTTCTCACCTTCATTCGTACCGAACTGTGAACCTTGAAGTCAAACTGAGTTAATTACTGCATTTCGCAAAAAAGCTCCAGCCGTCTTCCGAGACTCCCGTCACGGACGGTCGGTTTTTCCACAGCGCGGCGAAGGACCGCTTCAGACCCAAAAACATCTACCGTTCGCTTAGTGCGGGTAACAGCCGTATAAAGGAGCTCTCGGGTTGCAAGTTCAGACGTGCGCTTCACCGGCAAAAGCACCGCTACGCGTTCGAATTCCGAGCCTTGGGATTGATGAATCGTCATCGCCCAGGCAACGTCAAACTGCGGCAGGAGCGCAACCGGGAGTTCCAGATTCGTATCGCCGAAATAGACCGTGAAACTCACTGCCGGTCCCTGACGATCCGGCCGATCTTGACGCTCAGGCGAATCCCCCGCATCCTCATCCCCGACAACAGCAGACGAATCTTCCAAGTCAGACGTCGGCGTATCGAGTTCGAGCAATT
This sequence comes from Sutterella wadsworthensis, assembly GCF_003315195.1. Taxonomy (GTDB): domain Bacteria; phylum Pseudomonadota; class Gammaproteobacteria; order Burkholderiales; family Burkholderiaceae_F; genus Sutterella; species Sutterella wadsworthensis. The sequence continues at coordinate 78,530 of NZ_QNRV01000004.1, forward strand.
TAGGCAGCACGATGCCGACGTCGCCGTTATGAACGCCTAACCCCTCATCGTTGCGCCGCACAATAATCACCTCGCCCGGATAGTGTCCCCCGCCGAATGCCCCTTCAGAAAGCGGCCAGACACTTCGTATGCGCTGATCTGCATAATCATTCACGGCCTGCACGCTCATTGCACCATGCCGCTGCGCAGCAAGCGCACGAAAGCCCGAGAGACAAAGCCAAAGCTTTTGGCGCAGGCTTTCCCACTGCTCCTTCGTTGTGCCCGCCAGATACGCTGCTCGACATTCCGACAAAACGCTGGCATAGCCTTCGAGCTCACGGTTCAGCCAACTGCGCACCGGTGCAGTGAGCCCTGTGCGGCTGAAGATTTCGCGCTCACGCTTTTGTTCGTCAGTTGCTTTTGAAGTGAACACTCCCTTCTGTAATTCCATTAGTCCTGCAGTATGAAGTGAAGCACTCTGCAAAGATTTATCGGCATTAGCTTCTGCCGAGGCAAAAGCGGCCAGCACGTTTTGAAAAACCTCCGCTTCCGGCAGCCCTGCATTGACTCCCTGATGATTAATCGCCGCTGCCAGCTGGCCGATGGGAGTGTCTTTCCCAAAGCGCCAGCTCTTCGCCAGCTCTACGACTGCCCCCATGCGCGCAAGGGCTCCCTTGCCGTCAGAAATCTCCGCGAATACAGCCCCAGGCCCCACGGCAGCGAGTTGGTGCTTGTCGCCCAAAAGAATGACACGCGCTTCGGGTGAAACCGCCCGCATCAGGCGAACTGCCAGATGAATATCCACCATAGAAGCCTCATCCACCACCAGCACATCCGCGGGAATGGGATTCCCGATGCCCGGGGCAGAACCGGCGGCAGTGGGCGATGCCAGCCATTTGTGAATCGTCCGTGAGCGAATCTGCTTCTCAGCATCCAGCAGAAGTGCATCGTGCTGCAAAACTGCCTGCAGTGCGCTCAGCCCTTTGGCTGCATTGTTCGCGCTTGACTCGAGCGACTGCTGCATGCGGCCCGTCGCTTTGCCCGTCGGCGCCGCCAATGCAATGCGAAGCGTTGGATTTTTCCGAAGGAGACACTCCAAAATTTGCGCCACCGTTGTCGTCTTGCCCGTGCCGGGACCGCCCGAGACCACCATCAGTCTGCGTTTAAGCGCCGTTGAAACCGCAAGCCGCTGCTGTTCATCAGCGTGAGCTCGGCCTGTTACCTCCGCAATCAACGCGTCATCCGGCTGGCCGCTTTCAGAGACAGGAAACGCCTCATCAGCAGCGGCAAAACGCGCCAAGGTGCGCGCAAGAAGGAGTTCCTCCAACGCCAAGCGTGCGAAATAAATGCGTGTTTGCGCAAATGTCGGTGCCTCATCGACAATCAGCGGCGCAATGAGCTGGGTTGGCGCTGTCTCATCCGAAGTCTTCCCGAGTCTCGTCCCAGCTGCAGAAATGAAATCCTGAAAATTCTGAGCGAGTCCGACAGCCTGCAGATCTTTCAGCCCAGTCTTTAGGACTTCAAACGCCTGAGCGAGGTGCATCTCCGTCTCTTCTGGTCCTTCCGCCGCCTCTGCGGCATCAGGCATCAGCCCTTTGACCGCGTCGAGCGCACGCACGCAGACGCTTCCCTGCCGCTCAGCATTGGCAAAAGCAAGCGTCAGCCCCATCATGGCCTGACGGGCGGCTTCTGTCACTGTCACCGTCCCGATACGTTCCGCCGCCCGCAGAAGAACCGCTCCCAAACCCGCTATGCCGCCCTGCGGGAGCTCATACGTGCTGTCGGCATTAGGCATCATGCTTTTATCCATTTTTCGGGTCCTTAGGCTCTGCCCGCAAAAAGATCATCCATGCGCCGAATCACCTCTGGACGCACCGGATCGAAAACAATACCCTGAGGGTTGGCCGCTGTCGTCGTGTCGGCCCGTACGCCTCGAAGAAACACATAAATGGCGCCGCCAATCATTTCGTCGCGCCAATGTGCGCCGAGCCGCACTTGGAGGAAACGCCGCAAAGCCACCCAATAGATCAGATACTGCAGGCGGTAAAGATGCACATCCATCTCAGCTGACATGGCTTTTTCGGTGTAGCCGGAAGCTTCGGGCGAAATTTTGTTGCTCTTCCAGTCCAGCACGTAAAAGCGCCCGCCTGCACTAAAGGCCAAGTCAATAAACCCTGTCAGGAACCCCTTGAGATCTTCAGGCCGAAGCGTCCCGAAATCGTATTTGGGATCCATGGCCTTGAGTTCACTGACGAGCCGTTCGGCAGTCAGCGAGGCGGAAATCGGAATGAGAAATTCAAGTTCCGCCGACCTTGCCGATTTGGGCACGTCTTTGAGCGTCACGCCGGGCGCCACCTCCGCATTGAGAAGATCTCGGATCATTGCGGCCGCTCCCGCGGCTGCTGAGGCCGCCTCCTTTTCGGGAAGCGACAAATGCTTTTCGACCTCACGAGCCGTCAAGGCCAGGCGGGCAGCAGCGGCTTTCTCATCATCGCAAGCCATCATCGAAAAGTCGGCGCGCTCCATCATTTCATGCAGACAGGTACCGGCCTGCGCCCCCTTGGGAAAGGACAGAATGTCATCGACGAGCGGCGGTTTTTCGGCCTGTCCGTACCAGGTTGAAAACCCTGGCCCGTCGTCCTCAGCCATTCGGGTAATGCCCGTAAAGCTCGAGGTTCGCCATTCACTGCGCCGAGTCTGTGACCGAGCTGTCGTATAAGACTCTCCGACGGTCCCCTGCGCCAAAAGGGAGGATCGTGCGCCGGCAGCTGCTGCACCCAATTCGGTAAAACGAAAGAGCGGCGTGCCTGAGGGCGACTGGAGCGCCGCCAAGCGTTCGACCGCGAACAGGATGTCCGCTCGCGAGGGCGTCAGCTGCCCCGTCAAGGCTCGAAAGAGATGCGCCTGAACGGTACTGCCGTGCCATTGGTCCGGATTCACAGCACTTTTAATCCGCTGTTCGCCGATGATGCAGAGATGGCGCGCAGCTCGCGTCATGGCAACATACATCATTCGGACTTTTTCTTCATATTCAGCCTGATTCACCCGCTGATCGGGTTTTTCTGCCTCAAACCGCAGCTCAAGGCATCTTTGCGCGGACCGCTGCGGATCATCCGTTCGAGACGTGCAGCGCGCATGGGTGTCAATGCTGCCCGACTGCGTGTACGGCAGAAACACAATCGGATACTGCAGCCCTTTGCTCGAATGAATGGTTTCGACAAGCACAAGGTTGGCATCGCTTTCAAGCCGCTCGCGATTGAAGTCACTGACGGGACGCTTAGCCTCTGCCGCGAGCCATGCTGCGAGTCCGGCAGGCGTAGGAATGATTCGGGCCGCGCCGTGAAGCAGCTCCAGCAGATGGCGATAGTTTGTCAGTGTGCGCTCACCATTGGCTTGCGGCAGCAACCGCTCTGCAGTTCTGCAAAAAGTCATCAGCCGCTCGAGCGCTGCCGCGGGACCGACTGTCCCCCAATTGCGCGCACCGTACTCGAACTCGCCGCGCAGTGCAATGCGCCTTATTTCGTCGCGCTCTTGATCGTCGAGGCAGGCGAGGTCGTCGCCAATAAGCCGCGTCGTACGGGCTGCGCGCAGCAGCTTCAAATCGCCGGGCGCTGCAAAAGCGCTCAAAATCATGCCGATTTCACAAGCTTCGATGGTATTGCAGACATTCTGGTCACAGCGAATCCGCACTCGCACGCCGCGGTGTTTAAGCACTTCAGCGGCCGTCAGTCCCTCGTCATGCGTACGCACCAAGACTGCAATGTCGCCCGGGAGCACTCCGCGCAGCCGTTTGCCGTCCTTTTCCGCCACGGCTAAAGAGGCTTCTTCGTCAGCACAGGGCACCAGAAGCTCCCCGCGCCGGCCAGCCTCGATCATTGCCGTAATCCGATCGGCCAATACAATGCCCTGCTGCTGCCGACGTTCCTCGGCCGTTTGTGCTGGCGTCTCCTGCCAGCTGCTCACCCATTCAAACGGCACCGCATCCATGATGGTCCCGTCAGGGCGTTTTTGCATGAGCGGCAGATTTTTCGGCGACGACTCCACTTCAAGATAAGCGAGATCTTCGCGCAGGAAGGGATTCGGAGCGGTACGCCAAAACGCGTTGAAGGCTCTGACCAAATCAGGACTCGAGCGGTAGTTGGTTGTCAGTGCATAGACGCCTCGGAACCGACCGCTTCCGGCCGTCTGATAAAGCGCCTCCACATCGCGGCGTGCCCGCAGGTAGGTTTCCAAATCGGCACCGCGAAAGCGGTAGATGGCCTGTTTAGGATCCCCCACGAACCACACGGGGTGCGGTTCGCGCTTACGCAGAAAGAGGCGTCTGATGACCGCGTACTGAATAGGATCGGTATCCTGAAATTCGTCCACCAACACCACGCTGAAGGCGCTGCGGATACTCTCGGCCAAGCGTTCGGCCTGCGCCCGGGATTCCGCATCGGCAGGATCTCCCCGCAGGCGTTCGTAGAGCTCAATCAAAAGATCGTCGAAGGTCTTTACCCGTGCTTCGCGTTTTTTCTGTGCCAAACGCTTGGGCGCTTCCTTCACGAAATTTTGAAAAGCAGCGGCAAGCTCCGGCGACTCCGGCAGCGAAACAATCGTGCTCGGCACCAAATCGTCCGGCGCAGCCATCAGCTGCTTGAGTATTTCAATCCATTTTCCCGGGTCACTGATCGCTGCGCGATCTTCGCGTTCGCGGAGCTGCAGCAGTGAGGTACGGATGAATTCATTGACCACATCTTCCACGAGATCGTCAACGTTTTCAGCCAATTCAAAACCGATCGAACTGCCCGAGGTGAATGCTCGGTCTTCGAGCACCTTTTGACAGAAACCGTGAATAGTGAAGATGCCGGCATTGTCGAATTGAGCAAGCGACTCCCGCAGACGGCTCACAATGACCGCGGGATCGCGCCCCTGCTCTGCCCAGAGAGCGCGCTGCTCGAGCAATACGGCGTCAACCGCAGAGTCAGCAAACGTCCCGGTCATCAGACCGTGCATAGCCGAGAGATGCGACTGGATACGAGCTTTCAGTTCTGCTGTGGCCGCTCGAGTAAAGGTCATGATGAGCATTCTGCTCACCGAAACATCTTCTTCCGCAACAAAACGCAGCACGAGATGCTTGATCGAAAAAGTTTTCCCCGTGCCGGCAGAGGCTTCGAGCAAGGTCGGGCGCATCAGCGGCGCACGAAGCATGTCAAAGGACGAATCGTCCGACGAGTCTGCCGCAGGCGCCTCACCCGCGTCTGATGCGAAATCCATTTCATCGGCTTCTAAGTACGCTGCCGTCTGCTCATCGGCCGAGACGCTCTCAGCCTCCGCACAAAGCTGCGTCCAGTCCGTTTGTTCCGCCGTCATCTCTGCGCAGAGCGCTTCATCCTTTTTTGCCATAGTCGTTCTCACAGCGATCCCGCATTAGTCAGCATTCCTTGAACAACGCTCTCGAGCGCGGAAAGGTCTCCGACCTTATAAAGGCCTTCGAGCGCCTTCTCTAAGTGTTCGGCGTAAGCCTCAGCCTGCGCTTGGTCTAAGCCTCGCCAGACGATAGCGTTGGGAAGCGCCCTCTCAGCAGGCATCTGCTCCGCTTCAGCGCCTCTTGACTTCGGCTGATAGGGCGGCACGGCAAAGGGCAGCCTGCCGAGCTGGAATGCTTCATAGAGCTTGAGGAAATAGCTAAGGAAAGTCTGTGCCTCCTGGGGTGTCCACTGCGGTGCGCCAATCAGCGGAGAACCCTTTTTTTCAACATCGGTCACGATGATCTGACCCTCTGCCGCCGCTCCGGCTGCCCGCAAAAGCGCCCAGATGAAAAGCGACTGAATCGCCCCGGAGCCCGTGATTTTTCCCGGCACCACATTGATCCAATGCACCGCCCCTGAAGCATCGCGCCACAGGTTTGAGGCAGCGTGCGTCAGCGTCCAGGGAAAACCGGGCACCGCGGCCGCCGCTTCCTGAGGCGCAAGCGCCGTCATCTGCGACGTCAGTTTCCAGTAAAGCGATGCCGCCGTTCGCGCGCAAACCACATCGTCGCTGTATCGCCAGTCGCGCAGTCCCTGCGCCCCCATCCGCGGGTCAACCGCCCACCGGGCTCCAAGCGTTTCCACGGCTTGGTCGGCGCCTTCAGCCCCCGCAGAGAGCATGACATGGAGGAGTGTATGAATGCGCTGCCACTTGGGAAGATCTTTATCTCTTTGAAGAATGGGGGCCGGATCAATCTCTTCGCCCGTGGAGAGCCTGATGCCGTGACGCTTGAGAAAGGCTTCTGCGGGATTGCGCATCCAGCGATAGAGCTCTTTCACTGGAAGGCGCCCGCCTTCGGCACGGGCGGTCAGTGCATTTGCCCAGGGCGCCGCCGGTCCATTCCAATTAGCAGCGGCAGCTTTGTCGACGGCCTCGAGCATCTTTCGGTTCGTGCTCTGCCATTGTTTTTCCTCAGCAGAAAAACTCTTCGGCGAAAAGGCATTCAGCGGCAAGTGATGCGTGAGGATTGCTGAAGCACGAAGGCGGTCCGCCGGATCTTGAGCAAAAGTCAGCAGCCATTCGCGCAGCTCCTGCGCCACTACCGACGGCTCCTTCCATTGCGCCGGATTGGCGCCTTCGGTGTAGGAAATGAGGAATTTGCTGCGGGCGGCCAGCAGCAGATCAAGGAAGATGTTGCGGTTGTCGGTTCGGCTGTCGCGGTCGCTGCGCCGAGGAAAGCGCTTCATCAGATCAAACTCCTCGGCGTGAGAGGCCCCCGGGAAGCTTGAGTCTTCATTGAGCCCCCAGAGCACGATCACCTTGTAGGGCAGCCCGCGAAGCTGCCGCATACCGGAAAACACCACTGTATTGCCCGGACGCCCTGCGCCTGTCTCGCCGCGCTTGAGACGATCCTCCAGCGCCGCTATGAAAATTTCAAAGGAAACGTCGGGAATGCGTTCCGCCTCATCGCGCGCCTGCGCGATCTCATCGGCCAGATCTGCAGCCGCTCGTCGAATCGCCAGCCAGTCCCGCTGCGGCGTTTCCGCCGGAAAGCACTTCTGCAGCACTTCGCCGATCCAAAGCGTCCAAAAATGGGCGGATGTGCCGTCAGTGAGTTTTTCACCTTCCGCAGTCTTCAGCCGGAGCGTTTCAAGCACAGCGTAAAGGTTCGCGAGCTTGAGGAGCAGTCCGCTCTTTTCGCCCGTGGCATCCCAGCCGCCGAGCTCTGTACCGACAACGGGCAACACATCTCCATAGGGCGCAGCATCCTCGTCCTGAGGAAGCATCCAGCCGAAAGCGAGACGCTCCAGTGCACGTTCGAACGTCAGCTCATGGAGCGCCGCCGGCGCATAAACCTGCGTCTGACGGGGATCCGCGGCTTGCGCATCGCGCTGCGCATCCAAATGCGCCGGATTGAGTCCGACTTCGAACCCCGCAGCAGCAAGCCACCGATTGAGAATCGCCAAGTCATCACTTTCGAGATCGAATTTTTCGCTCACGATCGGCAGCGACAGCCACTCGACAAACCTCTCCCGTGTGAACCCCCCGATCAGCAGGTTCTTCAGTCCGATGAGCACTGCGAGCGACACGTCTGAGTCCGCCGAAACCGCACCGCAGACGCGGTAGGCAATCCGCCGCTCTGGTGCAAGACTGCCGAAAACTTGATCGATGAGCGGCGCGGCCGCCGAAATGTCCGGCGTCACCACCAGAACGTCAGAGGGCGTCAGCGTCGGATCTGCCTGAAACTGCGCCTGCAGCCAGTCGACGAGCCCTTCGAGCTCTCGGGCCGCCGACGGCGCGCCGACAAAGCGAAGTGAGTCATCGGCCTCGTCAAAGAGCTCTGGCGCACCAGCGTCAGCAGCCTGCTGTCTGGCGGTCAAGCTGAGCAGATCCGGGCTGAGATTTAGGATCGAATCCTGTACGCGGCGCAGAAGCGTCGACTCGTTGGCTTCAATGTAGATGCTCTGTGTATCCAGCGTCAGATCTGCTCGAAGATCCTTGGGATCACTCAGGTACTGCCTCAGGAAATCACGCTCATCGAGCAGCTTGCGGGAATGCGTTTCAACGGGCAGCTGCCGACGTTTGCGAGCGTCATCATCATCCTCGTCGAATTCTGTCAGATCGCCGCGCTCCTGCGTAAAACGCCAGAGACGGTCGATATTGGCCCGCGTGCTTCGTCCGTTGTCAGCGAGAATGGGGTGACCCACCTCTGCCTGGCCCGCTGTCTCATCCCGATGCTTCCAGTCATAGAGCCGGCGCGGCACCAAATCGAACCAGTATTCGCTCGAGGGATTAAGCAGATAAAGCCAGACTTCCCGTCCTGAATGCGCATAAGCCTTCAAAACCGGCAGCATCAGCGGCGGCACGACAAAAGGCACAAACACATGGAGCGCATTGGGAAGCGACACCTCCCGACCGTCTCCTAAGACGAGCGTACGGGCGTTGGCGGGGGCATCAGCAAGCGCCTGAAGCGACTCCGGAAGATGCTCAAGAAACCCGCGGCCGCGCCAACGTTTGGAGCGGGCAAGCCGCCTAAAAAGTTCGCGCTGCCAAACCGCGTCTTCATCCTCGGCCAGCGCCGCCGCTTCTCGCTTAGCCTGCGGCGTGGGATGGAGCCGATCCTGATGCAGCCCCAGCCATGCCAGAATCCAGTCGAGGCGATAGCTCGAATAGGCCACAAAAACGCCGGCAATGCGCTGAGCGAGCAGCAAAAGATCATGGTCGCTGCGGTTTTTAAGGCTGTCCTCCAAGCGGGTCGTCCGAGTGCGAACCGCTTCTCGCAGGCTTCCCGGTCCCGTAGCACGGAGTTCGCGCCAGATCATCCAGCGCGCCTCGTTGCCGATCACATTGGCCAGCGGCTCGCGAGAGAAGAACCCAAGCCACTCCGAAAGAAACATAAAACGCATGGACGCGCAGACGGATTCCTGTTTGGCAATGGCTCTCACCAGATCCGTCTCTACAGCCTTGCTCGGAATAATGACAGGAACACGGTCGAAGACGCCGGCGAAGCATTCGTCGGCTCTCAGCGATTCAGCCTCCGGACGCAGACGAAGCGCATCAATATTGTTGAGAAGCACTGCGCGCAGCACTTCATAGCTGTTGGAGTAGATGGTGTGGATCATGGACGGCAGGCTCCGACCGCATTCAACGTTCTTTTCGAAAAGATGAGCGCTGAAGCCATCCACTCCAAGATGCCTTCTGCAGACGGGAAAGTCTGCTGAAGGCGGACGGCTTCAGCGCTCCTTTGATCCACCAAGATTAACGCATCAGTGCGTCAATCATCGACCGATTGCAGCTACCCAGCTTTTGTCGGCTGAAATGTTCTTTCAAATTCGGCTGCGACGATCAATCAATTCATCAGATAGATGAAGAACAGGTACCCCGTCATTGTAAAAGCCAGCGCCACTTTGACAGCCGTGCCGACGATCATGCCGACCCAGGTGGCGACGCCTACGCGTCCGGCATGCATCAAGTCGCGTTTGGCCCAGAATTCACCGACAGCCGCGCCCACCAGAGGCATCACAAAGATGCCGAAAAGCCCCATGGGGATTCCGACCACGGTCCCAACGATGGAACCCACAATGCCGGCCTTTGAGGCGCCTGCCCGCTGCGCACCGGCCGTCTGCGAGACAGAATCGACCACTACGCCAATGACTGCAAGCACAATCAAGACGGCAATGGTCCAGAACCCCACTTTTTCATAGTGATCAGCCCAGCCAATCAGCCACCCGCCGGCGGCAATCATCGGCAGGCCCGGAATCGCCGGCACGATTGTACCGGCAAACCCAAGCACAATGAGCACAATGGCGCCGAACCAGCACGACAGCGCAAACCAATCCAAACTTGTCAGCCATTCCATGAGCGAGCATTCCCTTTTGAATGAATTCCATTTTGTCCGGCTAAAGGTTACTCTTCAATCCCGCCCCAATAGCCCGCATCCGCTGAAGGTTCAAAGCGCGTATTGCCGCCGAGGAACGTCATGCGAAGCGTCCCGATGGGGCCGTTTCTCTGCTTGGCCACAATGATTTCTGCCAAGTTTTTATCGACCGTTTCCTTGTTGTAGACAACATCTCGATAGATGAACATGATGACGTCCGCATCCTGTTCGATTGCGCCGGATTCACGGAGGTCCGACATCACCGGACGCTTATCGGTACGGCTGTCCACTGAACGATTGAGCTGCGAAAGCGCAATCACCGGAACGCCGAGTTCCTTGGCGAGCGACTTCAGCCCGCGGGAGATTTCCGAGAGCTCCTGCGCGCGGTTGTCTTGATTGCTGCGCCGCTGTCCGGACATAAGCTGGATATAGTCAATCACGACGAGACCGAGCGGTCCGGCCTGATTAACCAGCCGCCGAGTGCGGCTCGTGAGTTCCGAAATCGTGAGTCCCGGCGTGTCGTCAATATAAATGGGCTTTTCTTCAAGACGATGCAGTGCCGCCGTGAAGTTGTCCCAGTCCTCGTCGTCGAGCTGACCTTTTCTGAGCTTTTGCGCATCAATACGGCCGACCGATGAAATCATGCGCTGCGCGAGCTGATCCGCCCCCATTTCCATGGAGAAGACCGCCACGGGCAGCTCCTGATCAACGCCCACGTTTTCGGCGATGTTGAGTGCAAACGACGTTTTGCCCATCGACGGACGGCCGGCGATGATGATGAGATCACCGCGCTGCAAACCTGCCGTCACATGGTCGAGATTGGGGTAGCCCGAGGAAACACCCGTCACCTCGGAAGTCGACTTCGTGTTGTAGAGCTCAATGACGCGGGCGGAGACGTCTCGCACGAGCGTCACCAAAGGCTGAAAGCCGCGCTGCGTACGAGCATTGCGCTCATTGATGGCGAGCACTTCCTTTTCAGCTTCGTCCAGAATTTCACGTGTCTCGCGGCCCTCTGGCGCCAATGCATTGGTAACGATGCGGTCGCCTACGGTAATGAGCTGGCGCAGTACCGACTTGTCATGCACGATTTCCGCATATCGGCGGATGTTCGCGGCCGAGGGAGAGCTCCCCACCAATTCGGTGAGATAAGGCAGCCCGCCCGCATCGTTCTCTATCCCCTTTGACTTCAGACTTTCAAAAACCGTCAGATAGTCCGCAGGGTGTCCCTCCTGCAGCAACTGCACGATTTCTTCAAAAATGATGCGGTGGTCGCGCCGATAGAAATCCTCTGGGCGAATAATGTCGACCACGCTGTCGAGCGCCGAGTTGTCGATCATCAGGCCGGCGAGAATCGCCTGCTCGCTCAGTACGCTTGAGGGCGGACGACGTACTGCCTGAGCGGCTTCGTCGATATTTTCTTCGGCCATGACACAGACCTCAAAGAGGTATAAGGAACGTTGAGAAAGTTTTGATTATGACCGATCGGCGCAGTGTCGCCGTCCTTATCTGCCTCAAAGGCTTTGCGGCATCCCTGCGCTGCGGCAATAATCATGCAGAAAAAAGCCCCAAAGATCCTGAGCGGACTCCTCGGGGCTTTCATCGGTCTGCCGCCCTCAGAGCGGACGGCAGATGCGGTCGAACCGATTATTCCTCGGCGACGACCTTCACCGTCACATCGGCGGAGATGTCCGTCATCAGACCAATGGTGATGACGTATTCGCCGGTCGCCTTGATGGCGCCGAGCGGCGTGCGAACCTGCGACTTCTTGATCTGGAAGCCGAGCTTGTCCACCGCTTCAGCGATGTCAGCGTTGGTGACGGAGCCGAACAGACGGCCGTCGACGCCGCACTTGCTGGCGATCGTAACTTCAGCGCCGTTGAGCTTGCCGGCGAGTTCTTCGGCGGCAGCGACGCGAGCAGCCTGAGCCTTTTCGAGTTCAGCGCGGCGAGCTTCGAATTCGGCGATAGCCTGCTTCGTGGCGCGCTTGGCGTGACCCTGGGGGATCAGGAAGTTGCGGCCGTAGCCGTCCTTGACCTTGACGATGTCGCCCAGATCGCCGAGATGCGTGATCTTTTCAAGCAGAATGACTTGCATTTCTCTTTTCTCCCGTCGATTACTGGTTGTCCGTATAGGGCAGGAGGGCCAGGAAGCGGGCACGCTTGATGGCGGTGTCGAGCTGACGCTGATAGTGCGCCTTCGTACCGGTCAGGCGAGCCGGCATGATCTTGCCGTTTTCCTGGATGAAATCGCGCAGCGTGTCGACATCCTTGTAGTCGATCTGTTCAACGTGTTCAGCCGTGAAGCGGCAGAACTTGCGGCGCTTGAAAAGCGAATTTTGCTGGTTCGAACGGCGGGGCTTGCCCTTACCCTTAGCACCAAAAGCCATTTGGATGACTCCTCTATTTGAATTCTGTGATGTGTACCGTCAGACGGCGGGTTCTCATCGACTTGGGAGCCAGAAACCCCTTGAACTGGATTTCTGCGCCAATCTCCATTCCGTTCAGTCTTCTGGCAAGTGCCCCGTAGGACACCACGTTGAAGTCGAACTCAAGCTTGCGGACCTTGCCCGCTTCGACCACTTCAGAGCGATGATGCAGGACGGCTTCGAAAACTTCGATGCCCGCGGGAGTAAACCTCACCGCTTCCCGCTCTATCAATGTTCCGGAAAGATCGATTGAATTCACGGATGGGATGGAACTTCGTCTGACAGCTTGCAGGAATTAGGCCTCAGCGGCTTCTTCCTGAGCAGCGGCAGCCTCAGCGGCAACCTTGCGGGCCTCTTCCTTCTCAATGACCTTCATCATCGGGGAGGGAGCGGTTTCGGCATGCTTCGTCTTCACAGTGAGGTGGCGAAGAACGGCGTCGTTGAAACGGAAGCCGTTTTCGATCTCGAGGATCGTCTCATGGCCGCACTCGATGTTGAGGAGCACATAGTGCGCCTTCACGAGCTTTTCGATCGGATAGGCGAGCGGACGACGGCCCCAGTCTTCGATGCGGTGAATCTTGCCGCCCTGTTCGGCGACGAGGTTCTTGTAGCGCTCGATCATCGCGGGAACCTGTTCACTCTGGTCAGGATGCACGACGATGCAGATTTCGTAGTGACGCATTTAGCCTCCTTGCGGAAAAAGCCGCCCAGAGCGTCGTTCCAGTGCGGCAAGGACAGTAAAGGCCGCGATTGTACCGATCCAACCGCGGCCCTGCAAGTGTTTAAGCCAAATTTCTTTTCAATGCACCCAAGCGTTTCGTCTTAGAGACGCTCGTCGGGTGAACCCGGCTGCACGAGGCCCGCGGCAATGCGCTGACGCAGTGACTCAAAAAGACAGATGCCGGAGGCAACGGAGACATTGAGCGACTCGACCGAACCCACCATCGGGATGGCAGCAAGGACGTCGCAGCGGCGGCGAGTAAGCTGGCGAAGTCCCTCGCCTTCTGCTCCCAAAACCCATGCGAAGGCACGCGCCTGAGCCACGTCATAGATCGTTGTATCCGTTTCGCCCGCCGTGCCGGCAACAAAGACACCGTTGTCACGCAGTTCCATGATGGCCGAGGCAAGGTTGGTAACCGACACCACCGGCACGGTTTCCGCCGCGCCCGCGGCAGCCTTGGCGGCCGCAGGCGTCATACGGGCCGAACGGTCACGCGGCACGATCACGGCCTGCACGCCGGCAGCATCAGCCGCACGCAGACAGGCGCCGAAATTGCGCGGATCCGTGACGCCGTCCAGAATAAGCAGCAGCGTGCGGTCTGTGATCTGATCGAGCAGATCAGCAAAATCAAGCGTGTTCTCGCGTTCTGCGGCAATCGCCGCAATGCCCTGATGGGGAACATCGGGCGACAGACCGTCAAGACGCGCAGCATCAGCATTCATGACGCGTACACCGGCCGCAAAGAGCTTCTCGCGCATTTCACGCATGCGCTTGTCACGACGCTCCGGATCGACATAAACCTGCTGAATCGACTCCGGGTCAAGTTTCAGACGAGCAGCGACAGCATGAAAACCCGCCAGCACAACGGTGCCGGCCTCGGTGCGAATCCTCGCTGGACGGCTGCGCTCCGTGCGGTCGGATCGTTCGCGGCCGAAATCTTCGCCGCGGCCGCGGCTGCGGCGGACGCGCCCTGAACCTTCGTAGTGTTCGTCCTGAGAATTGTCGTCGTAGTGCTTCACGGAAAAGGCCTCGGTGAAAAGAAGCGCTCCCCAAAAGGGAACGATCAAAAGCATTTTGAAAGGCCGGCATTGTAAGCGCCGGGCATCCTCTATGTGGCGTTTGAGCGATTAGTACCAGAAATCATCATCAAAGCGCCGGCGTCCGCCGCCCTTGGCAGGATGACGGCGGCTCTGATTGCTCAAGAGCGTAAAGTTTATCCGCCGCTCCTTCAGATCCACATCTTCAAGCCGTACCGTCAGCTGATCCCCAAGACGAATTTCCGTCATCTCTTCATGCGACGTCATCGTTTGTTTGGCGGGATCGTAGACAAAATAACCCCAGCCAAGCTGTGAGATATGCACAAATCCTTCAATCGGCATGTCGCTGAGCGTCACAAAAATTCCTGCCGGGCACATACCGGTAACGGTTGCCTGGAAGGATTTCTGATCCGCTGACAGCAGATACTGACATTTCAGGAACTTCATCACCTCGCGCGACGCATCGTCAGCACGACGCTCCGCGGCCGAGCAGATGATGCCTAAGCGCGTCCAAACGGCCTTTTTTGCCTCCTGACGGCTTAAGGGTTTTGCCGCCCCTGAAGGTTTTGCCTCCGGATTGGAACCGAGCTTGCGGGCGTGATACCCCGTCATCAGCTCCGCATCGTCAAATTCAACGGCCGGCGTATAGGAGCGCTTAGAGAGAATCCCCTTGATTGTGCGGTGCAAAAGCAAATCGGGGTAACGCCGGATCGGCGACGTGAAGTGCGCATAGGCCGGATACTGAAGACCAAAATGCCCGATATTTTCCGGCTGATAACACGCGCGCTGCATCGTGCGCAAAATGGCCGTCTGCAGATAGGGTTTATCTTTCGTATCTTCAATGAGCTTTGCCAATACAGGGGCGAGATTCTCCGACCCCTTCAGTTTGAAGGAAATGCCAAACCCCGCCAGAATGCTCTTTAAGTCGTTGAGCTTTGTCTGCTCGGGTTCACCATGAACGCGAAAGAGCGTTGTCTGCTTCTTGGCAATCGCAAACTGCGCGGCGCAGACATTGGCCACCAACATACATTCCTCAATGATTCGATGGGCATCATTGTGGTCACGCACGTGGAACCCGATGATCTCGCCGTCCGCCGCAAAATCCGCTGCGCTTTCCTCTGTTTCGAAATCAAGTGCATGACGCTCAGAGCGCGCCGCTCGGAGTACGCCGTAAAGCGCATAAAGACGCTTAAGTTCACCTAAACGCGGCCCCACCGTGTTCAGTCCCCAAGCTTCTCCCTGCAGCGCCGACCATACAGCGGTATAGGTCAGGCGACCGTGCGAATGAATGACCGCCGGATAAAACTGATAAGCCGTCGTCTCCCCTTTGCGGTTGACCAAGGCATCGCAAACCAGCGTCAGCCGATCAACGCCGGGGTTGAGCGAACAAAGCCCGTTGGAGAGCTTTTCGGGGAGCATCGGCACAACCGAAGACGGGAAATAGACCGATGTGGCTCGCTTTTGTGCATCGCGGTCGAGCGATGTGCCCGGACGAACGTAGTGACTGACGTCAGCAATGGCCACCAAGAGCCGCCAGCCTTCCGGAGTCTCCTCGCAGTAGACAGCATCATCGAAGTCGCGCGCATCTTCACCGTCGATGGTCACGAAAGCGAGATCCGTGAGGTCCACTCGGTGCAAAAGACTTCTGCGATCCACCTTCTCGGGCAGTTTTTCCGCCTCATCGAGCGTATCGGGTGAAAAATCAATGGGAACGCCGAATTGAGCGGAGGCAATCGCCATTTCACCCAACGGATCATTCATCACGCCTACTTTGCGAACAAAATGTGCCGGGAAAATCTGCCACTCTTCGTCCGAACCCCAATATGAATCTTCGCGGCGTTTGGCAAAAAAAGGCGCATCGGCGCTGATTTCCAGTTCAACGGCGTCACGTTCGAGATCTACCTCAGGCGGCACCTCTTGAACGTTGACCTGCAGTTCAATCGGCGCAAAAGCAGAAATGGGTTTAAAGAGCAGCCACTCGATTTCTTTGGCGGCAGCGTCAGTCACACAACGGCAGACCCATCGACGCTGCGGACGCGAAACCAGTCCCGCAGGCCGCCAGCCGCTGATCGTCTGACGCAGCTCTACCACGTCGCCAGGCACGACCTGTGCCGATGCCGTCAGACTGAACTCTGCCCCATCGACGCTCTGCGGCGTCACCTTCATGTCGCTCGGACGCCGAGCGCCCTGTACGACGCCGGTCGCTGTGGGAGCATCGGGATGACGAAACCAATGTTCTTCGCCGCCTTCAAATCCCTCTTCACTGAGCTTCATGACCAATGCGTTCGCCACGGATTTGGCGCAGGGCATCATGCGAACGAGGTTCTTTTTGGCCGCAGCGTATTGAATATCCTTTTGAAGCCCAGCAAGGATTTCCTTGGCTTGGGCAATCTGCTCAGGGGTAAGCTGAACTTCCGTGATCGGCAGCTGTTTGCTCTTTTTCTTCGACATGGATTCTTGAATCCGAATGAAATGATTATTTGGACCTCACTCTAAATCATTGTGCTCGAGCGCGCCCAAAGAGCAGCACAAAAGCGCTGTTGCCCCGCTCACCGATCAGCCGACCTCGAAGATACAGAAAAGTTATTTTGGATCGCTCTCTTGACAAATTAAACTGATCACTTCATAATTTCTTTCCTCAGTGCCCGGGTGGCGAAATTGGTAGACGCACCAGCTTCAGGTGCTGGCGGCTTCACGGCCGTGAAGGTTCGAGTCCTTTCCCGGGCACCACAGAATTCAACGACAACTGTCGTTAACGAGACCCGCTGCAAGTCGCAAGACTTCGGCGGGTTTTCTGTTTTTACCGCACCGAAACGAAAGAAACGGCGCCGACATTGAGCTCTGTTCGGCGCCGGTTCATGTCTCTGCAGCTCCTTGGCCAGTGCGCAGTGTGTGCTTGCCGGCTCAAAGGGGCTGCCCCGAAAAATTATTCAGCCTTCAGATGACTGCCCTTTTGCAGCACAAAGGTGAGCACCGCATAAAGCGATGCGCCAATGATCATTGCCGCAACAAGTCCGATGTTGGCACGCGCAAAAACGCTCGTTTCAGAACCCGCCGGCAGCAGGAAACTCACCGCATGGGCAATGTAGGGATCTGACGAAGTAATCGTGCCCAGACCAATCAGACTCGCGAAAATAAGCGACCCGAAAGCGGTCCAGCGGACGGATTCACCGCCCTCACCCGGAGCAAGTGCGAGTTTGCAGTCCCAGCCGATGCGCTTCTGACGCAGCAAGTCGACCATTTCAATGGCGCCCCACGTACCCATCACCACCGAGATCAGCGCGAGGAACGACTGGAAGGTCGACACGAAGCTGTCGGAGATAAAGAGCAGATAGTAGGCACCGAGCGCGATGATCACGCCGTTGAGAATCGTAGTGGCCAGACGCGTCATCGGCACGCCGAGGGCGAGCAGAGCAAGTCCAGAACTATAGATGCCCGTCATGCCGGCTGAAATCAGCGAGATGATGACGATGAGCGAGAAAGGCACATAGAACCAGAAGGGCAGAATGCCGGTCAATGCGGCGAGCGGCTCATGGTTGGCTTTTTCAAGCAGGGCGGGATTGCCGACAGCGAGCATCACGCCGAGGATGAGGAGCACAGAAACAGGCACTGCAATGCCGGTGGTGGTCCAGAAAATGACGCCGCGCGCAGGGGTTTTGCGCGGGAGATAACGGGCATAGTCGCCGCCGTAATTCAGGAACCCGAGACCCACCATGGTCATCGAAAGAACGATGCCGCCGACAAAAGTGGCGAAGCTGCCGCTCGGCGCGGATGAAAGCGCCGAGAAATTGATATTCGGAATGAAAAAGAAGAGATAGACAATCGTGAAGATGCCCGTCAGCCAGGCAATGGCCTTCTCAATCTTGATGATGAGCTGATGGCCGTAAATGGCGCCGCTCATCGTGAGCAGGAGCACGACGGCGAAACACCCGAGCGTGCATCCGGCCACCGGCATGCCCTTGTCGTTGAGGAGACCGGGGACGAGGTTGGCCACCAAATCGGCGAGCGTCGTCGTAGCCATCGAGAGCAGCGTCACCTTCCAGCCCATGTTGGCGAGGTAGCCAAAGAAGGTCGGGAGTTTATTGCCGTGATAACCAAATGCCAAGCGCGACTGCACAAGGGTCGGAAGCCCCGTGCGGACGCTGCCGACGGCAAGGATGCCCACCAAGGCGCAGGAGAGGAAGTAACCGATGACGCCCGCGAGCATCGCCTGCCAGACCGAAAGGCCTAAGCCAAAAACGTAGATGCCGAGCGTAATGCCGAAGATGGAAATATTCCAGGAAAACCAAACGGGGAAAAGGTCAAACGGGCGGCCGTAGCGTTCATTGTCGGGCACCGGATTGACGCCGTTGGTTTCGATTTTGGATGCGTCAGACATGTTTTTTTGAAGTCCGAGGGTTGATGAAAAAAAGTTCTGAATGGGTTGACGTTCAAATATCAAGCAAATGCCGGGCTCGCAGTTCGGCGGCTTGCGGTGCGGTAGCCGCACCCTCCTGAGCCGTTACCCAGCTCGCCACCGCATTTCCGAGCAGCACGGCCTCAGCGAGCGTGAAGCCGCTGGCCAAACCTGCAAGCACGCCGCCCGCATGCGCATCGCCGGAACCAATGGTGTCGACGACATGCACCGGGAACCCCTGCAAATGCGAAACTTTGCCCGCCTGCGCCGCATAGGCGCCGCGCGCACCGTCAGTGACAATCACTGATTGAGCTGTCAAAAGCGACAAAGCCGCCGCCGCTTCGCGGGGCGTTGCCGAAGGCGCCAGCGTCTTTGCTTCCTGAGCGTTCACCTTCAGAATGGTGTTGGCCGAAAGAATGGCCGAAAACATCTCTTCAGGAATGCTTCCCGAGCAAGGGCCCGGGTCAAAGAGAATCTGCGCATCGGGGCGCTTCTCGGCGAGGAGCGCTTCAATGAAACCGGCATTGCGGGCGTCCGCCTGATACCCCGAGAGGTATATGAGATCTGCGCACTGAAGGTCGATCTCGTCAAGCCACTCGGGCTTAAAGCATTTTTCCACGCCCGACATCGATACGAAGGTGCGTTCGCCGTCGGGCTCCACAAATGAGAGGCACCAGCCGTTGTCGCCAATGCCGCGGAACTCGCGCACCGTGAAACCGCGTGCACGAAAAGTTTCCCGCACGCGGTCGGCAATCATGCCTTCGCCCACAGGAATCAGGGCGTCAAAATCAATGCCCAGTTTGGCAACGGCATCCGCTGCGTTGTAGGCGCAGCCGCCAACCACCTGCTGCCGGCTTGAACCTTCGACATCTTCACCCGAAAGCGGCAGGCGGGGCACATGCACGATCACGTCGACGAAGGCGCTCCCGATGATGAGAATGCGTTTGCGGACGTCGAGCGCGTCAATGAGTTCAATGATGCTGCGCATTGCGGTCGCCTTTGTCCTTAAAGCGTGAAGACTGCACGGGTCTTCATGACGCCCTGAGCCAGTTCGCCGAAATGGAGGCCGTTCGTTTTTTCCAAAAATTCGACCGTCTCAGCCGCAATCCCGCCGATGCCGCAATGCGCGCCGCAAATTGCAGCGGCCATGCAGCCGATGGTATCGGTGTCCCCGCCCATATTGGCGGCGATTTCAGCAGCTTTCTTCGGGTTCTGTGCCCAGAAAGCCAGCGCGAGTGCAGCGGTCACGGACTCGCTCGTCATCGTGCCGGTGCCGATCACGTCGTAGATAAAGCGTGAAACCGCCTCGTCATCGTAAGCCTCGCGGCGCTTGAGGACGAGTTCTTCAAACACTTCAAGGCGCGCCAGAATGCTTGCGGCCCAGGTTGGTTCTCCCTTGGCGGACGCTATCGGGAAAATGGTTTTCACATCGGCGAGCGTCTGCTCCCAGCTGCGGCCCGCCACCCCGCTGGCCACGGCCTGCGCCACCATTGCAGCGCCGGCAATCGTCACGTCGGTTGAATGCGTCACACGGCTCACTCGGGCAGCGGCCTCGGCGATTTTTTCATGTTCGCCGGCTTCGATCAGACAGCCTACGGGAGCGATGCGCATTGCCGCCCCGTTGGTGAGCGAAAGTTTGGTGACCGGAAGGGCGTCTTCCCCTTTGACCCACGCAAGGAGCGAAGCCTTGGATGACGGTCCGAGCAAATTAATCTCAAACCCGTTCATGGACTCAACCCAGGCAATCAGATCCTTGGCGAGCGTCTGCACCGGCGGCACCGTGCCCGCCGCTTCAATGGCATTGAGCACCACGAAGGCCTGCGCAGAATCATCGGTGTAGTGTCCGGCCTTGAAGTAGCAGGCCACGATGTTGTCGGCGGGACCGTCGAGAAATTCGGTGATGCGGCCGAAACGTTCGCGCACCTTGGCGCGCGGCCAGAGCTCGCCCGGGACGCCAAACGCGTCGCCGAGCACCATGCCGGCAAGCGCGCCGGCAATGCGGTCTTGAAGCTGGGACATAAAGACGGGAGAGGAAGTTGAAAACAGGGCCATTGCCTAGGCTGCATACCGAACAAAATACCCAACACTAGGGTTATCGTTTAGGTGTTGCATCTTGGCGCGCCGGAGAATACCAAAATCGGTATAGATAATCCACTACACTTGGCGCGTGACCGGCATGTGCAAACAGCTCCGATGCTCTGTCCGCATGCTGCTCCGAGTCGTTTTGGTATTTCTCTTGGCCATGCAGATTCCCGTTCGCTTCCGCTACCGCATTGAACGTCGTCAGGCACGTTGGAACGTCGTGTTCCCGGAGCTCTCCTCGGCGAACTTCACTGCGGACTCGCCTGCGCAGGCCCGCACGGAAGCCCCCGAAAAGGCGCTGACGGCGCTCGCCCGCCTGCTGCTTAAGAGTTCTGAAGCCGTCCCCGTCTGCCAAAGGGCGCATGCGGGTGAAGGCGAAGCCGTGCTGCCGCTTTTTGCGCAGGGAAAGGCCCGCTTTATTGAACGGGCGTGGGCGCTTCAGGTTCAAGCCGCCGATGTTGCCCGCGCACTGGGCATTACGCGTCAGGAAGCCGCGAGACTCTTTGATCTCGCGCATCCCACAAAAATCGATGCGCTCTCCAAAGCGCTCGAAGTGCTGGGGGCTCAGCTCGATCTGTCGCTCTCGCTGCTGCCCCAAGGTCCTTCGCCGCTGCTCAATGAAAAGCCCCGGCGCGGACGAACACCAAAGTCAGCCGCGGCTGCCGATGATGCCGCGAGCGCCTGAGGCAGATCAGCCGCAGCAGTCTTCAGAGGCTGGTGAAAGCGCTCTTAGTGAGGTTTCGAGACGGTTCGTCTTCGAGTCCTTCAATAAAGATATTGAGATTTTTATCAATCTTGACCACACCCGCCGCATTGTGTGCGGCATCGTTTTCAACCATCCCTTTGCCGACAATGTAGTGGATGCCGCGGCGCTCGGAATACCATCCTGAATGGTAGTGCCCGCTGAAGACTGCAAGCACCCGACGGCTTTGCTCCAGCACGTCCACCACCTCGGCCGCATTGCGGATGAAATAGCCGTCCGGAATCTTGCCCGCGATTTTGCCGTGACTCGAATCCCAGAAATTCAAAAGCTGGTGAATGAAAACAATCACTGGTTCTGATCCCTCGGCGAGCACTTTGCGAAGCCACTCCACTTCGAAGTCCGGCACCATTGACACGCTCCATTTGAGGTTGCCGTCCGAATAGTGTTCTCCGGCCATCGTGTTGTAGCAGGCGTCCAGCACGATGTACTTGATGCCGCCCTTGGTAAACGCATAGTGCGTCAGGCCCTTCATCTCGTCTGAGTTTTCAGTGTGCGCCAGAAAATCCTCAAGCGAAATTTTGTCAAAGTCATGGTTGCCGGCGACATGGAAACGCGGTCCGGGAAACTGCCGGAATGCCGCTTCGACCTCGTCGAGCAGCCCCACCGTCTCCGCCCGACTGCCCGTCTTTGTGCAGTCTTTGAAGTCACCCAATTCAATCGCAAAGTCAGGGCGGCGCTTATTCATGAACGCAACGGCTTTGCGGAACTTCTCGAGCGACAAATCAAAGTACTCGTGGTGGGCAACACCTTCCTCATCCCAGAAATCGGGGGATTTGCGGCAGTGATGTACATCCGTCGCCCAGCCGAACGATGAGATAACTTCGGCATCAGACGGAAGCGTTTCGCCGGAACGAACGAAACCCCAAGGAGAAAGCATGAGCAGTCCCATGGAGGACTGCAGTAAGACGCGGCGCTGCATGTTCGGCCTCTTGGCAATTGAAACGCCGGAATTATCTGCCGGCGTGATGTCTGTACCGTGACGCCGCCATGAATAGTTCATGATTCCAATCGATGCGCTGCGGCGCTCTCGTCTTCAAAATGCAAAAAAGCGGCAGAAGAAGACTTTTCCGTCTTCTGCCGCCGCTTTTCGATCAAGCGCGTACAGATCAGCTTGCTCTTGCAGTTTTACTGCAGGCGGCCGAGTGTCTTACCCGATTCAATGGCTTCAATGAATGCCTCGGCGCCTAGATCGTCATAGCATTCGAACGGCTGATGAATCCAGGGGCTGTCTTCGAAATAAACGCAGTGCCAATCGGGCTTAAGAACGGAGTGCGCCTTCCACCAAAGAACAGCCACGCGGATTTCCGTGATGGCCGGATAACGCTTCTTCAGGTGCGCCACCACTTCCTGAATCGTCTTGCCGGAATCGACCATATCGTCGACGAGCAGCACTTTCCCTTTCAGTTCGGCGAGTCCTGTCATGCAGTCAGCAATGTCGAGATTGCTTTGCACGGTGCCCTTGGCTTCGCGGTACGAGCTCGTTGCGAGAACCGCGAGAGGCTTGCCGTAGATACGGCTGAAGAAATCGCCGGGACGCATGCCGCCGCGAGAGAGGCAGATCAGGCAGTCAAACTGCCAGCCGCTCTTGGCGACCTTATAGACGAGCTCTTCGTTCAGACGGATGTACTCGTTCCAAGAGTAGGTGATATCGGACATGGGTGGTGTCGAAAAGAGGGAGAGTGAGAAAAACGGAAGGCGGCAGAACTCAAGGAGCCCGCCGCCTTCTGCGTCGAGAAATTGCGCGCTATTTTAGACGCACTGCATTAATCCGCAAAGGGATTGACGTGCAGAATTGTCTGCTCGCGATCCGGCCCCGTCGAAACGAGCGCAATCGGAGCACCGGCGACTTCAGAAAGACGCGAGAGATACTGACGGGCGGATTCCGGCAGTTCATCCCATTCCGTAAGACCGAAGGTGCTTTCTGTCCAGCCGGGGAACTCTTCGTAAATCGGTTCGCACTTGGCAACCGCATCGGCGCCGGAGGGCATAACCTTGAGTTCCTTGCCGTCCATCTTGTAGCCGACGCCAAGCTTGATCGTATCCAGACCATCAAGCACGTCGAGCTTCATCACAGCCAGACCGGTGATGCCGTTGATCTGCACCGCACGGCGAAGCGCGGCGCCGTCGAACCAGCCGCAGCGGCGGGGACGCCCCGTCACGGCACCGAATTCATTGCCCTTGCGGCGCAGCAGCTCGCCCGTCTCATCAAGAAGTTCCGTCGGGAAGGGACCTTCGCCGACACGCGTGCAGTAGGCCTTGGTGATGCCAAGGACATAATTGAGCTTTTCCGGACCCACGCCGGCACCGGCGCAGGCGGAACCTGCAACTGTATTGGAGCTCGTCACGTACGGGTACGTACCGTGATCGATGTCGAGCATCGAGCCCTGAGCACCTTCAAAGAGGAATTGACGGCCTTCATCCATCTGTTCGTGGAGCGTTTCGGAAACGTCGCAGACCATGGGCTTCAAGCGTTCGGCATAAACGAGCGTATCGGCGATGACCTTTTCGGGATCGAGCGCTTCGGCGCCAAGGAACTGCGTCAGGATGAAGTTATGGAGCTTCATGACCGCGCGCACCTGTTCGGCAAAACGTTCAGGATGATAGAGGTCAGCGACGCGCACAGTGCGGCGGGCCACCTTGTCTTCATAGGCCGGACCGATGCCGCGGCCGGTCGTGCCGATCTTCTTCGCGCCCAGAGCCGCTTCACGAGCCTGGTCGAGCGCAATGTGGTACGGCATGATGAGCGGGCAGTTGCCCGAAACACGCAGACGCTTTTCAACATTGGGCACGCCTACAGCGTTGAGTTCGTCGACTTCGCGGAAGAAAGCTTCCGGAGAGAAGACAACGCCGTTGCCGATATAGCAGGTGCTCGTAGCATGCATGATGCCCGAGGGGATCAGACGCAGGATGGTCTTCTTGCCGTTAATGACGAGGGTATGCCCGGCATTATGGCCGCCGTTGAAGCGCACCACCCCGGAAGCCTGTTCCGTCAGCCAATCGACGATTTTGCCCTTGCCTTCGTCGCCCCACTGAGCGCCGATCACGACAACATTCTTGCCCATTTGAAATCCTTAATAAACCTAAATTGGAGGAAGTTCCCTTCGTGCTGTTCAATCTTCCGGGCCTTACGGAAGCGCTGGTCTGCAGCTCGGAGCTCGGGGGAGCGCAGGCGGCACGCTTGCGGCCGGCCGGGAAGCTTCTAAAGGAGGCTTTCTCGGGGAGGCTTGCGCGAAACCATTGCAGGCGCCGGCGATCTGCCGCTCGGTTCAAGGCAGCGTTTACCTTCCATCAACCGAGTGCGGACGCAACCGTGAAGATAGCACACGCCGCGTGTGCCTGCCGACGCCTCCCACATGAGAGCGGGAGGCGCGCGCAAAGGATGCAGACGGTCTTGCGCGCGGGCGAGCCGCCTAGGAGACTTTGCCGAGAAAGCTCCAGATAATCACCAGGCCGAGCGCCACCAGAACGGAGGCCGCCGCGCGTATGACTCTTGGATCGGCCTTCGTGAGCTCAGCGAGCATCGCGAGCCAGCGTTCAGGAGCTATCAGCGGACTGATGCCTTCGAATACAAGCACCCAGCCGAGTGAAAGCAGCAAAACTTCCCAGCCGTCCATGAGTTAGTTCTGCTCCCCGCCTTCTTTCTTCAAATAACTGAAGAAGTCGGCCGACGGATCGACCACCATGACGTCGGACTTCTGCGAGAAGCTTCGGCGATAAGCCTCGAGCGAGCGGTAGAAGCGAGCGAATTCCGGATCCTTGCCGAAAGCGTCGGCATAGATGCGCGCGGCTTCGCCGTCGCCCTCGCCCTTGGTCTTCTGCGCATCGCGATAAGCCTCAGCGAGAATCACTTCGCTCTGACGATCAGCACCGGCACGGATGCGCTCGGCCTGAGCCGCACCCTTGCTGCGCTCTTCACTGGCCACGCGCTTACGTTCAGCTTCCATACGGCTGTAGACCGATTCGGAAATTTCGGGCGTAAAGTCCACGCGCTTCATGCGTACGTCGACGATGTCGATGCCCAGCGCCTTGACGCGCGCCTGCAGGAGTTCGGAAATCTCCGCCATCGCTTTTTCACGTTCGCTCGAAGTGATTTGATTCACCGTGCGTTTATTAACGGCAATATTGAGCACGTCGCGCAGCAGCATCGCCAGACGATCGCTCGCAGCACGTTCGCTGCCCTGGAAGGACACCCAGTAGCGGCGAGCGTCACCGATGCGCCACTTGACGAACGTGTCGATCATCAGGTTCTTCTTCTCGCTCGTCTGCACGAGATCGGCACCGGACGCGTCGAGCGTCAGGATGCGCTTATCGAGATATACGACATTCTGGAGCGGTGCAGGCAACTTGAAGTGCAGCCCCGGCTCGGTCACGACGGTTTTGAGTTCGCCGAGTGCGAACAACATGGCGTATTCTCGTTCGCCTACGGTGTAAAGGCACGTCTGCGCAAGGCCCGCGGCCACAACAACGCCGACGGCAATGGAAGTAATGCTTTTCATCTGTTCTTCTCTTCAGTCGGTCATCTCAGCGCAGACGGCTGCGGATCATTTCACGCGGATCGATATCGGTGGAATAGGTCGCCGATCCAGCCGAATTGGTGCCGGCAGTATTGGGCGCCGAAGTGCTCGCAGCAGCTGCCGAACTTGTAGGCACGGCTGAATCTGCTTCGGACTTCGCCGCGGCCTGCGTGGACGCAACGATCTTGTCGAGAGGCAGATAGAGGAGGTTCGACCCAGACTTCTGATCTACATAAACCTTGGTGACGTTTTGATAAATGTCACGCATGGCATCCACGTAAATGCGGTCGCGCGTCACCTGCGGCGCCTTGGCATATTCGGTATAGACGGAAGTAAAGCGGTCAGCATCGCCTCGTGCGGTTTCTACGACGCGGGCTTTGTAGCCCTCAGCTTCTTCCTTCAGGCGCGAAGCCGTACCCTGCGCCTTCGGGATCACGGCGTTCATGTACGCCTCGCCCAAATTAATCTGACGTTCACGGTCCTGGCCGGCTTTCACCGCGTCATTGAACGCAGCCTGCACCTGCTGGGGCGGCTGAGCGTTTTGAATGGCGACGCTCATCACCTCAATACCGGTAGAGTAGCGATCCAGCATAGCCTGCATGGAATTGCGCACAGCCTCGGCAATTTCAGCCTTGGACTCGAAGAGAACGCTGTCCATTGCTTTTCGGCCGACCACTTCGCGCATGGCCGATTCGGCGGCCTGTGTAACGGAGGCGTCAGGCGCGCGCGTATTGAAGAGATAGTCCTTAGCGCCGGTTTCAGGCTTGATGCGGTATTGGACGTTGAACTGAACGTCAACGATGTTCTCGTCGTCAGTAAGCATCAGCGCCTCGCGCAGACGGTCTGTCGTGCCGCGCATGCCGATTTCCGCCGTACGGACGCTGCTCACGTCAACGAGCTCGACATCCTGAATCGGAGCCGGCAAATGCCAGTTGATGCCAGGCATGGTCGACTTGCTGTAGGCGCCGAATGTGGTGACGACGCCCGTCTGACCTTCGGGGACGATGTAAAAGCCGCTTACGCTCCAGCCAATAACGGCACAGACCGCGAGCACGGAAACTGAAAAGCCGCCGGCGCGTGCGCCTCGGCCGCCCCCGAAGAGACCGCCGCCGTTGCCGCCACGGCCATTGCCGCCGTTGCGGGCACCGCTTTCACGGCGCTGCTGCTGACGCTGATCGTCTTCCTCAAATTGATTGCGGAGCCGGTCCAATTCGGCAAAAAGCCCCTGCCGCTTCTGGCTGCCGTGCGTACCGCCGTCATCGGGATAGTCGTCGCCCTTCTGTCGAGGCGCAGCATCATTGGGCTCATCGTCTCGCGAGAAATCATCGCGGCTCTTGAGCCGCGAACGGAGATCCTCCTGATTCGAGCGGCCTTGGCGCCCCATAATCTTGTTGGCCGCCTGCTGAAAATTCGACCACAAATTTTCAAGATCATCGTCCGAAAGAAGACCTTGCGAGCGGCGATCGCGCTGCTCATCGTCTTCACGGGCATCGCGGCTGGTGCGGCGCGAACCGTCAGCAGACGAATCCGCCGGATTCCGATCATCTTGCGCATTCGGATTCTGCCGGGCGTTTTGTTCTTCGCCGTCTTCTCCGACGCCGTCAGAGCGCTGTTCGTTGTCTCCGCGGTCGTTCTTCTTCTCTTCGTCAGAGCTGCGGCCCCAGTGAGGGTCATTAAGCGACATCAATAACTCCGTTCTTGAAGAGATCTCCTTTTTAGGCCGAGCCGATCATTTCGCCCGTCCTCCTGTCCGTTGACCTCTTCTACGTCCAATTTAGACAAAGGTCTATGAAGTTTAACGAAGAAAACCGCTATCGCGCGTCTTTAGTCAATCAATATTGCCTTTCCACACACTTCCAGCATCCCAAATGCCCGTACAGATCTCTCCTGCGATCCTTCAGCGCGCCGCACCGTACTCTCATCCGTCCTTGATCTAAGCCATATAGACAGTGGTTTCCTCAGGTTTGCGAAGGACCGGCAGGCCTATACAATTCGCCAAAACCTTTTTTGTACAGCAGCCGTTCCCTGCAGATTCTGCTGTCCCCGGCCGCAACCCAACTACACTCTCAATCCTCAGCCAAGGCTGCCATGAATCATCCTGCTCCCGCCAAACCCATGGTCACCGACGTCTTCGTGAAGGGCGCCGTCCAAGGTTGGAACATCTGCGTCACTTCCACCATTCCGAACGTCCTGATGGCTTTCGTGATCATCAAGATCCTTAACCATTCAGGGCTTCTCGCGCTCATCGGTCAGATCTTTTCGCCGATCATGGGTATTTTCGGCCTCCCCGGCGAAGCAGCCACTGTGCTGCTCGGCGGCTGGATGTCGATGGGCGGCGGCGTAGGCGTCGCCGTAGCACTCTTTGACAACGGCGTGCTCAACGGCACTCAGCTCGCTATCGTCTGCCCCGCCATCTTCCTGATGGGTTCTCAGATTCAATATCTGGGCCGCTGCCTCGGCGTCATCGGCATCAAGGGCAGTAAGATTCCGCTTATCATGGCGATCCCAGTGTTGACCGCCTTCGTCTCACTGTTCGTGATGCGCATCCTGATGCTCGGCAACTGACTGCCGACCTGAATCAGTCTGGTCTGCGCCGCACGGAATTCTTCACACACTTACGCGGAGCAGACCTCAAAAATGGCGCTTCTAGACGACTACATCAAAGACCTCGCCCCACTCGTGAATCTGGACTGCGGCACGTGCAATACGGCCGGCGTCACTCGCGCAGCGGAAATCATGAAGGGCTACTTCGAATCCATCGGCTTCACATGCGAACTCATAGACCTCGGCCCCAAAGCGGGTCGGGGTCTTCTTGCAAGAAATAAGCCGCATGCCGACCACTACGACGTCCTTCTGAACGGTCATCTCGACACGGTTTTTGCCGACGGCACTGCCGCCGCGCGCCCCTTCTCCATTGACGGCGACTTCGCGCATGGCCCGGGCTGCGCGGACTGCAAGGGCGGCATTCTGGCAGCCTATTACGCCTGCAAAACGGCGCGTCCGAAGGACTTGGAGCGGCTTTCCATCTGCTGCGCCTTCAACCCTGACGAAGAAATCGGCTCCACGAGCTCCCACGAATGGCTCGCCTCCATCGGCGCAAGATCCAAGTGCGCGCTCATCGTAGAGTGCGCAAGGGCGGGCGGCGAATTGGTGCGTTCGCGCAAGGGCGTGGCAGACCTCAAAGTCGTCTTTCGCGGCCGCTCTGCTCATGCCGGCAACAATCCTCAGGACGGCGCCAACGCCAATGTGGCTGCCATGCGCTTCAGCCTGGCGTGCTATGAGCTTGCTGACCCGTCCAAAGGCACGACAGTCAACCCCGGCATCATTGCCGGCGGCACCGCGACCAATGTCATTCCGGACAGCTGTGAGGTTCGCTTTGACCTGCGCTACTGCTTCGACAAGGACGGCTCTGACCTTGAAAATCAGATCTTTGAGCTCGCTGAACGTTCTTGGGCCCCCGGCGTATCGCAGACGGTTGAGCTTTTAGGCTTCACCCCGGCCATGCCGCTGTCGGACGACGCGAAGGCACTGACCGCAAAAATCACGGAAGCCGCGAAGATGACCGGTTTTGAAGCTAAGTTTGTTGACGCGGGCGGCGGCTCTGACGGCAACCGCATCGCCAAGGCGGGTATCCCGGTCATTGACGGCTGCGGTCCGGCCGGTGCGTGCTTCCATACAGAGCGTGAATACCTGCGACTGGACACGGTGGAAGAGCGCGTCAAGATGCTCACCAACTTCTTCAGCCTGCTCTGAGCACCGCCCTTCGATTTGAGCGAATCGGCTTAAGCCCATAAAGAAAAACAGCCCGTACGACACGTTACGGGCTGTTTTTTTTCTAAAGCGCGATTAAAGGAGACTTTCAAGCTCGGCGAGCTCTTCGGCCGGCGTTTTGCGCCGAGGAAGAGCTTCATCCGTCCGCTCAAGCTCCCAATCCTCGAGCTCACGCGGTTCGTTAGGATGCTCTTCCCGCCAGGCCGCGGAGAATTCCGAAACCGCTTGGCGAAGTTCATCGAGCCCGGCACCCGTCAGTGCCGACACGAACACTGCCTTAGGCCGGCCGTTCTGATCTCGGACAATCTCCGGCGCCTGTCCGGTAACGTCAATCTTGTTGTAGACCAAGATCACCGGCACATCGTCGGCATGGATGTCGGCGAGAACCGAATTGACTTCGGCAATCTGCTCCTCCCGCACCGGAGAGGATGCATCGACCACATGCAAAATGAGATCAGCATGCACCGTTTCATCCAGGGTCGACTTGAAGGCCTCAATCAGCTGATGCGGCAGACCGCGGATAAAACCGACCGTGTCGGTCGCCACCACCGTTTCCTCATCGGAGAGCCAGAACTTTCTCGCCGTTGTATCCAGCGTGGCGAAAAGCTGGTCGGCAGCGTACGTTTCCGCACGCGTGATCTTATTGAAAAGCGTCGACTTGCCGGCATTCGTATAGCCCGCGAGCGATACGGTGATCGAATCGCCGCGCGAACGGGCGCGGCGCTGCGTGCCCCGCTGCCGAGCCAAGCGCTTGAGCTGATCTCTCAACTGCTTCATGCGCGTGCCGATCATGCGCCGGTCAAGCTCAATTTGCTTTTCGCCCGGTCCGCCCGTCTTCCCTAAGCCGCCGCGCTGGCGCTCCAGGTGAGTCCACCCGCGGACAAGACGTGTTGACAAGTGTTCGAGCCGAGCCAGTTCAACCTGAAGACGGCCTTCACGGCTCTTGGCGCGCTGGCGGAAAATGTCAAGAATAAGTTCCGTACGATCCAATACGGGAATCCCGATCAGACGCTCAATGTTGCGCTCCTGCGCCGCTGAAAGGGCGATATCGAAAACGACAACATCCACCTCTGCCTCTTTGGCGAGGATGCCGAGCTCTTCAATCTTTCCGGAACCTAAAAATGTAGCCGGATCCGGCTTTTCCCGCTTGGCCTGCATGAGCCCAACGGGCTCAAGTCCGTCCGAGGATACGAGCAGCCTCAATTCCTCGGCGGAGTCCTGATAAAAAGCCCGGCCAACGGAAACAACGACTAGAAACGCACGCGAGGCTTTCTTCGCGTGCGTTTCATCGAGCTGAAATTTTGACAGATCAGTTCTCCGTTGCGTCGCCGGCAGGCTGAGCAGTCATCGAGACGGCGCGCGAAGGCACAACGGTGCTGATGGCGTGCTTGTAGACCATCTGCGTCAAGGTGTTGCGCAAAATGACGACGTACTGGTCGAAAGATTCGATCTGTCCCTGAAGCTTGATGCCGTTGACCAGATAGATCGAAACGGGAATATGTTCCTTCCTCAGCATGTTGAGGAACGGATCCTGCAGAAGCTGAACCTTATTGCTGGGCATGATTTTCTTTTTCTCCGACGCTGCAGCTTCGCACATGCAGGTCTTGCGTTGATTGTTGTTTTCTTCCGCTGCGCCGTGAGAGTCGTGTGCGTCCGTCTCTGCGCGTATAAATTGCGCGCGGCATATGTTGCGGGAACCCGCTCTCCGTCGGCCGTTTGAAATAAACCGTCGGATTGGTGGAGCATAGGCCTCCGCCGCAAAACTGCTTGAAATATTAGCACTGCCGGCCGGCAGGCTCGGCCTCCTTAAGGCAATGCCGCATCTGCATTTGCAAGGAACTATTGCGGCATTACGTTGTTCAGCACGCTTTTCTCCTTAGATGCACTCGCTTTGAAGCGATCGGCGCCTGCACTTTGCGCTGTCCAAGGACTTCAGTGAAGGCTATGATTGTCCGCAAACAATGCGCAGACCGACCTCTGCGTGAGACGCACATTCCGAGGAATGCCACCCCATGCTTCACCGCACCTTCTCCGCCGCCCTGTTTGCCGGCACGCTTGCAGCAAGCCTGCCGGCCGCTGCTCATTTCGGCCTCATCCTTCCCGATCCCGCCATGGTCCTTGAGCAGTCCAAGACTGCTTTCAAGCTCGATGTGAGCTTTATTCGCCCGATGGAAGCGAGCACGATGACAATGGTCAAGCCCGCGGCCTTCTATGTGGTTGAAGACGGCCGCAAAACCGATTTGACGCCGGCGCTGCGTCCGGGAAAGCTTTTCGGCCGGGATGACTGGACGCTCGAATACAAATTCGAAAAGCCCGGCGTCTATCAATTTGTCGTTGAACCGCTCCCTTATTGGGAGCAGTCCGAAGATAAGTTTTACCTGCACTACACCAAGGTCATTGTTCCTGCGCTGGGCGCCGGCCTCGGCATTGATCCCAAGGACGATGACTGGTCCAAACCCGTCGGCGTGAAGACTGAAATCGTGCCGCTCACGCGTCCGTACGGCAACTATGCCGGAACGCTCTTTCAAGGCCGCGTGCTCGTTGACGGCAAATCCGCGCCCAACACAACGGTGAAGGTCGAATTTCTCAATGAAAGCGACCTTTATCAGCCGCGCAATTCCTACTACACCACCCAGGTCATGAAGACCGACGACAACGGCATCTTCACTTTTGCGGCGCCTTGGGCGGGATGGTGGGGCTTTGCGGCAGTGCGCGATGCGGGCTATACGCTCAAGGTCGACGGCGTCGACAAACCCGTTGAAATGGGCGCTGTGCTCTGGACCGAATTCGGCAAACCCCTGATTCGCAAGATTCGACAGCCAGGCCTCTGATACGCCCATTTACGCGTTGCGAGTGCGCTGATAATGAAAAGACGCTCCCCGGCTTAGCCGGTGAAGCGTCTTTTCTTTGCCGCCGAGAGCGTCCGAGCTCAGCGCTTTTTCTGTTCATCCACGTACGGATTGGCCTTCGTGCGGAATTCCACGCGAAGCGGTGTGCCCGCGAGATTGAAGGTATCGCGGAAATAGCCCTCGAGATAGCGGCGATAGGACTCTCCGATATCCTCCAAAGCATTGCCGTGAATCACGATCACCGGAGGATTGCTGCCGCCCTGGTGTGCATAGCGGGGCTTCGGACGACCGCCTTTGGCTCGCGGCGGCTGCTGGCGCTGGACCGCTTCGAGCAGCGCACGCGTGAGCTTCGGCGTAGGCAGCTTGGCATATGCTGCGGCATGGGCTTCGTCGACCGCCCGCATCAAATGGTTGAGGCCGTTGCGCTTGAGCGCCGAGATGCGGATCATGCGGGCCCAGCGCAGGAAGTGGAGTTTACGCTCGAGGTCCAGATTGAACCGTTCGCGTTCATAGCTGTCGAGCAGATCCCATTTATTGACTGCCACCACCAGCGCGCGCCCGGCATCGAGCACGTAGCCGGCGATGTGGGCATCACCTTCACTCACGCCTTCCTTGGCGTCAACGACAAGAATGACAACGTTGGCGTCCTCAATGGCCTGCAGCGTTTTAACGACGGAAAACTTCTCCACGGCCTCAAAAACACGGCCTTTCTTGCGCAGACCGGCCGTATCCACCAGTTCGTAGGGGCGTCCGTCATATTCGAAATCGATCTTGATCGCATCGCGCGTGGTGCCCGGCATATCAAAAGCAATAACGCGCTCTTCGCCGACCAACGCATTGATGAGGGTGGATTTGCCGGCATTCGGACGGCCAGCAAGCGTGACCTTGATGCGGCGGGGACCGTCATCGTCTTCTTCGGCTTCCGGTTCGTCAAAAGGAAAGTCTTCAGGCAGGCACGAGAACGCCAGATCGAGCGCATCGCGGACACCCTGACCATGCGCGCCGGAAACCAGATGCGGTTCACCGAGCCCGAGTTCATAGAACTCCGCTTTGGCGGTTTCCGTGAGACCTTCGGCTTTATTGACAAGCAGCACGACCGGTCGATCGGCGCGGCGCAGATGCTGCGCGATGCGGATATCCTGCGGCGTCAAACCGGCACGGGCGTCGGTCAGGAAAAGAACAACGTCGGCCTCCTCAATCGCAAGCTCGGCCTGCCCCGCCATGGCCTGCACAATCCCTTCGGTGCGCACGGGCTCAAAACCGCCCGTATCCACCACGATGTAAGGACCGGGACCGACGCGTCCCTGACCGTACTGGCGATCTCGGGTGAGACCAGGAAAATCTGCCACGATGGCATCTCGGCTGCGGGTGAGCCGATTGAAAAACGTCGACTTGCCGACATTAGGCCGGCCCACGAGAGCGATGACTGGAAGCATGTTAGGAAAACTAGAAATTCAACCGCCGCACGGCGGACTCATGACCATCATGAAAGTCAGCTGCGCGGCGCTTGATAAAAATAAATTGTCGTTGGCGAGAGTCGATTCTGCTCCCGCTCTTTGTAGCGAATCTCGGACTATTCCGAGTCGGCTCCTTCAACCACATAGGCCACGTCGCCTTCGACCGTCTGAAAGACAGCGCCGTAGCCGTACTGCGCCGCAGGCGTGGTGACGGCGCCGGAGAGCTTCGTGCGCGCGACGGGAGTGCCG
This sequence comes from Sutterella wadsworthensis, assembly GCF_003315195.1. Taxonomy (GTDB): domain Bacteria; phylum Pseudomonadota; class Gammaproteobacteria; order Burkholderiales; family Burkholderiaceae_F; genus Sutterella; species Sutterella wadsworthensis. The sequence continues at coordinate 112,602 of NZ_QNRV01000004.1, forward strand.
GTCGCCGGATCAAGGAACGTAATGTTGCCCTCGTAGTCGCCGAAAGCAAGCGATGTTCCTACGCGGATCGGCGCCGAAGCGGAACGGTAAAGGAAGCTTTCGTTCACCCAAGCCTCACGGCCGTTCTGACGGTTGAAGGCGTGAATGCGGCTCGCATCGTCAACCTCATACACCAGACGGCCGTCTGCCACCGGCCCGGTCACCGCGTCAACCTTGGCATTCCAGACAAGGCGTCCGTTCTGTACATTCATACAAACGACATTGCCTTGGAAAGCGGCTGCGCACATGAGTTCCTGATCAACCCAGGGGCGGCCGACCACGTCAATCAGACGCTCAACTTCTGTGATGCCCTTGGCCTGACCGATGACGGCATCAAAGACGACGCGGCCGTCATTTGGGTTGAGCGCCATAAGCCGACCGTTAGCCTGACCGACGAGAATGCCCGCAGGCGACCATGCCATCTGCGAAAAGGCACGAAGCGTAAGCGCCGGCGCCTGGCCCTGATAGTGCCAGACGCGCTGGCCTGTAATGAGGTCAAAAGCCGTGATGCGGGTGTCCGACGTCTTCACAATGACGCGATTGGCACCCACCAGCGGCGGCACTTCCATGTCCGATGAAAGTTTCGCTTCCCAGGAGAGTTTGCCTTCAGCATCGAACACCTGCACTTTGCCCGTTGATGTGCCCACCGCCACATGACTGCCGTCAGTGCCGACGCCCGCTGTCACATCGCCGTCGGTGGTCGTACGCCAGACGATGCTGCCGGTTTGACGATCCAGACGCACGACCCGATTGGAGCCTGCCGCATAGACCGCCGTGTCCGTCACAGCCGGCGCGAGATTGCGCTCAGCCGCGTCACCCACATTCGTGCGCCAGACGACGCGCGCCAGGTTCGTCTGCTTGAAGTCCGGATAATCGTGCGGATCATGCGTGCTCGAAGACGAGAAGATGCCGCAGCCGGCCAGCGGCAGGACGGCAAGAGCTGCTGCGAGAGCGGTGAAGGAAGACTTATGGGTCATGTGTGCAAGGACCTTGAGATTGGGGACTGCGTTGTCCAACTAAAAAGAGAAAACACATCAGCAAAGGTGCATCGCTTTAGAAGTCGGTTGCGCGCCCTGAATTCTAAAAGAAAGCGCAGCCGCAGGACCTCTCCCGACGGCCGCTTTCATTGCGCTGCGCGGATGCGGCAGCAGGAATCATCCGCCCGCCGAACCGTTCCCGATGACGAGCCGCGCCTGAAACGCCTGGATTCAGCTCGCTGAGGGCAGCGCCGCAAGCTTCAGTTCAAGCACGCGGTTCAGAGGATCCTGCGGATTGAGCGCGGCCTGAGCCTGCGTCCAAGCATCTCGAGCTTTCTGCAAGTCACCCTTAGCCGCCCAAATATCGCCCTGACGGTCGAGCACCAGAACCTTCTGCGCCTCGGCAGGCTTGGCGGCAGCCAGCACCGCAGCCGCCTCGTCGAGCTTGCCTTCGTCAAACAGAACGCCGGCGAGGCGAACGCGAGCCACCGTGTCGTACTCCGGACGGCCGGACTTCTCAATCACCCAATTGAGCTTAGCTTTGGCATCGGCCAGATCGCCCGCATCCGACGCGGACTGTGCAGAAGCAAAAGCCGCCAGCGGCGCATAGAGCGTGGAGCTGTACTCAGAAATCAAACCAGCCGAGAGCGACTGAACGTTCTTGAGGTCATGCGTTGCAACGGCATTCTGCAGCGCAGCATAGATCTGAGAAGCTTTGGCCGCCTGATTGCGCTGCCACCAATTCCAGCCGTTCCAGCCAGCAAAGGCGAGGCAGCACACGCAGACCACGCTCGTTACGGGCGTGCCCCAGCGGTCCCACCAGGCCTTCATTTGGTCAATGCTCTCTTGTTCTTCCAAGTCGTAAGCCATGGCTCAAACCTTTTGTTGAAATTTTTTGAATCTTATAACCAGTACTGAACAGCATCAGCGATGGAGGGCAGCAAGCGCTTCGGCCACCTTGTCGGCAGCTTCCGCCGTCGCTACCAGCGTTTGTTCGGCAAAGGGCGCATGCTCGTGCGCACGCAGCGCCTTGATGCCGACCGTGCCCTGAGCGAGTTCATCCTCGGTGGCAAAAACGGCAAATTCGGCGCCGGAAGCATCAGCCTTTTTCATCTGGCTCTTGATGCTCGCCTCGCCCGGATGCGTCACCACACGAATGCCGCGGTCGCGCATGGTTTCAGCGAGCAGCATGGCCTTGGCCTGTGACTCGCCGCCGTGGTGGAGCACATAGACGTCGGTCTGCGAGGCCTTTGGCACTTGTCCCACTTCACGCATCAGTTCGATAACGCGTTCCATCCCCATGGCAAAACCCACCCCGGGAGCAGGACGGCCGCCGAGCATTTCAACGAGCGGATCGTAACGGCCGCCGCCGCAGATCGTACCCTGAGCGCCGAGCTTATCCGTAATCCACTCAAACACGGTGTGGTTGTAATAATCGAGACCGCGCACCAAACGAGGATTGATCGAGTATTCAATGCCGGCAGAAGACACCAGCTCTTCAAGGCGGCTAAGGAATGCCCGGCTTTCTTCGCCAAGGTAGTCGAGCAGCTTAGGCGCAGCGTCCACGAGCCCCTGCATGTCGGGATTCTTCGTGTCAAGAATGCGCAGCGGATTCGTATAAAGACGACGGAGCGCATCTTCGTCGAGCTGATCCTTATGGGCTTCGAAGTAGGCGATCAGCGCTTCACGGTGCTTTTGACGCTCTTCCTGAGCGCCCAGCGTATTCATTTCGAGCTTCACCGGACCAACGCCAAGCGCCTTCCACATGCGCGCGAGCATCATAATGATTTCGGCATCAATGTCCGGGCCCGCCATGCCGAGCGCTTCAGCGCCGAGCTGATGGAACTGACGGTAGCGGCCGCGCTGCGGGCGTTCATGACGGAACATCGGGCCGCAGTACCAAAGGCGCTGTGTGGTTCCGTAAAGGAGATTGTGTTCATTAACAGCACGAACCACAGCGGAGGTGCATTCCGGACGAAGCGTCAGCTGATCGCCGTTCATGGAGTCGGTGAAGCTGTACATCTCCTTTTCAACGATGTCCGTTACCTCGCCGACGCCGCGGGTAAAAACGCGCGTATTTTCAAGAATCGGCGTACGGATTTCCTGATAACCGTAGGACGACAGCACGTCGACGCAGGTCTTCTGCACGTACTGCCAGATGGGAGCGTCCTGCGGAAGCATGTCATTCATGCCCTTGACGCCGGTGAATTTTTCTTTAGCCATTTGCTCTGTTGCTGCTTGGTATGTCTGAGGCTGCGGCACCGCTGTGCTCTGCCGGCCCCGGATACGCCGTCATTTTATGGATGAACGACGCACCGCTTTGTGAAAATGCTGTGTAAAAGGCAGAGGTCGCCGCTCAGCTCCCCTGCTTCGCGTAGTTTTCGCGGACGAATTTTTCAATGATATCCTGAAACTGCTTGGCAATGTCCGCGCCTTTGAGCACGCCTGCCTTCTCTCCGCGTATGTAGACGGGTGCGACAGGGCTTTCACCCGATCCCGGAAGGCTTACGCCAATATCGGCTTGCCGGCTTTCCCCCGGACCGTTGACGATGCAGCCCATCACCGCCACCTTCATCGCTTCCGAACCCGGGGCAATACGCCGCCACTCCGGCGCCCGCGCCCGCAGAAACTGCTGTGTCTCCTGCGCCAGACGCTGAAAGAGATCCGACGAGGTGCGGCCGCACCCCGGGCAGCTCGTCACGAGCGGCGTGAAACTGCGCAGCTCCATCGACTGCAGGATTTCCTGTGCCACGATCACTTCTTCCGTGCGCGATGCTCCGGGAGCTGGCGTGAGTGAAACCCGGATGGTGTCGCCGATGCCTTCCTCAAGCAGTACGGCCAGTGCAGCCGTTGACGCCACAATGCCTTTGCTGCCGATGCCCGCTTCCGTCAATCCCAAATGGAGCGCCGCCTTCGTGCGGCGCGAGAGGGTCCGGTAAAGCGCAATAAGTTCCTGAACCTCCGAAACCTTGCAGGAAAGGACAAGGCGATTGGCAGGCAGTCCCAGCGACTGCGCAGCCTCTGCGGATTCCACTGCCGAGCGAACCAGTGCCTCACGGAGCACGGCCTGCGGCGACTCCGGGTGTTCGGACTGACGATTTTCATCCATCAGCCGAGCTAAGAGCGCCTGATCAAGCGACCCGCCGTTCACGCCGATGCGCACCGCTGCGCCCGTACGTTTGGCAACCTCGATCATCATCGCGAAGTTCTCTTCGGCCTTGGTGCCTTTGCCGACATTGCCCGGATTGATGCGGTACTTCGATAAGCAGTCAGCACATTCAGGGATTTCCGTGAGGAGTTTGTGCCCGTTGTAATGGAAGTCGCCCACCAGCGGCACATGAATTCCCGCCGCATCGAGTTTTTCGCGGATAGCCACGACCGCCCGCGCCGCATCGGGCGTATTCACCGTGAGCCGCACGAGTTCGCTGCCCGCCTCGGCGAGTTCGGCCGTCTGTCGATAGGACGCCTCTGCATCTGCCGTTGCCGTATTGGTCATCGACTGCACGACTACTGGCCGGCCGCCGCCGATCGTAACGGTCGTCGAACCCCAAATCACATCAACAGGCGTGGTCCAATGACGGTTGAGACCGCAAGCATTCACTGTTGGCATCTCGTTGCTCTTTTTAACTGAAACCGCAGAAATCAGAAAAGGCGCCTTAGCTCGACGTATCGAGCGGCGAGCGCCTTTTTGGACTCTCCGGCATGCCCGAAGGTGCCGGGCGATTATTCGATGGTAAAGCGGGCGATGCCGTTTCGTACGACGCCGTCCAACGGATAAACCTCACCGTCGATCGTGAGCGAGACGACGCCGGCATTGCCTATCGTGAAGCGCGAACCCTTCGGAATCTCATAGGCCTGCACAGACTGCGGACGCATTTCGCTTGCTACTACATTGCGGCCATTGGGTGCGATAACCTGAACCCAGCTGGCCCCAGCTCCCAGACGGAATTCCACCTTGTGGAGCACCGGTGCGGCAGCGGGCGGCTGAGCGGAAGCAGCGGGCGCCGGTTGCGCCGGCGCGGCTGACGCGGTCTGCGCAGCAGGAGCCGGCGCGGCCGACGGTGTCGGCTGAGCTTGCGCTGCGGCGGGAGCTGACGGCTGAGCAGGCTGAGTCTCAGGAGCAGCATCCGAAGGCGCAGCAGCGCTTTCTGCCGGCTCAGCGGCCGGTGTCTTAGTCTCTTTAGCCTCGTTGGCACCGGACTCAACCTTCTGCGCTTCGCTCGAGGTGTGCAGACTGGCAAACTGATCGGTATAGACTGCCCAGATGCCGCCGCCAACAAGCGCCGCCAACACCACGAAGAGCACGGCCTTCAAGGTGCGGTTTTTCGGCGGTTCATGGAAAACCGCTTCCCTAGAGGGAGAACGGTTCGGGAGCTGCCCCACCTCCACGGCAGCGCCGCGGCGCCCGCAGCGCATCATGTAGTCGTCAACCAAAGGCGCCGGATCAATCTTAAGCGCATGCGCATACCCGCGAATGAAAGCACGCACATAGACGGGTTCGGGCAAATTCTCAAGGCGCTCCTCTTCGAGCGCGCGAATCTGTGTCACGGCAAGACGGCACTGTACGGCCATATCGCCCACAGAAATGCCTTCGGCCTCTCGAGCAGCTCGAAGCACCGCACCAAACCCCTTAGGGGCAGCCAACGCTTCCTCACGTACGGGAATAGTCGGTTCTGCCTGCGTCTGGGCAGTTTCGCCCTGCAGCGTGTTGAGACTCGGCTCGAGCTTCTCGGACGCCGAGCCGCTCGAGCGGTCTGCAGCATTTTTTTGCTCTGGGGTCGTGAAATTGCTCTCAGCCATGGATGCGCCTCAATGAAAACGACGGTTTCAAGAATGCTGCGGGCGATACAGAATCACCGCAGCCTCAGCCTTCTGCTGTGCGAGACGTTCCGCTCGACGCGTACGATCGCGCACTTCACCGGCGAGCTGACCGCACGCAGCGTCGATGTCGTCGCCGCGGGTCTTGCGCACCGTTGTCACGTAACCGAGCTCGTTGAGCCGGCGACAGAAGGCGAGCACCTTCTCCCGGTCAGGCTTTTCAAGGTCTGACTGCGGAAAAGGATTGAAGGGAATCAGATTGAACTTGCAAGGCACGTGCTCGCGGCGAACCAAAGCCGCAAGATGATCGGCATCGGCGAGTGAATCGTTGATGCCGCCGAGCATTACGTATTCAAACGTAATAAAGTCGCGCGGAGCCACACGCAGGTAGCGCCGGCAGGCGGCCATCAGATCGTCGAGCGGATGCTTTTTATTGATGGGCATGAGCTTGTCGCGCAGCCCATCATCGGCAGCATGAAGACTTACAGCAAGCGCCACCGGGGCAGCTTCTGCAAGCTTGTCGATCTGGCGCACAAGTCCAGAGGTAGAAACGGTGACGCGGCGGCGTGAAAGGCCGTACCCGTCATCGTCCAAAAAAATCTTGATCGCGGGAATAACCGCATCGAGGTTCTGCAGCGGTTCACCCATACCCATCAGCACGACATTGCTGATGACGCGGTCATTCGGATCCGTGATGCCGCGGTCGCGGCAGAGCTCGCGCTCGGCCGTCCAAAGCTGGCCCACGATTTCCGCTGTAGTGAGATTGCGGTTGAAACCCTGCTTGCCCGTCGAGCAGAAGAGGCACCCCATGGCGCACCCGGCCTGCGAGGAAATGCAGAGTGTCCCGCGGTCATCTTCAGGGATGAAGACGGCTTCAACAGCATTGCCGTTGCCGACGGCAAAAAGCCACTTGCGCGTACCGTCAGAGGACTTCTTTTCGTGAATGACTTCGGGCGGACGAATTTCCGCAAGCTTGAGGAGCTTGGCCCGAAAGGTCTTCGCGAGATCAGTCATCTCGTTAAAGTCGCAGACAAGATGACGATGCACCCAGCGCGTAAGCTGCCGGGCACGAAAAGGCTTCTCGCCGATCGATTCGCACCAGGCCTTAAGACCGGCCGCATCGAAGTCGAGAAGATTGACGCGTGCAGCCGCCTCCGCAGGAGCAGAAGCGGCCTCTTCGCGCTTGTCAGGGTTGACGAGCGTTTCGGACATTAGCGGCTGTGAATCGCAAGCGTCGGGAAGAAGTAGGCGATTTCAACGGCGGCCGTTTCCGGAGCGTCGGAACCGTGAACAGCATTGGCGTCGATGCTTTCAGCGAAATCGGCGCGGATGGTGCCGGCAGCGGCCTTCTTCGGATCCGTGGCGCCCATGAGTTCGCGATTCTTGAGGATGGCGTTTTCGCCTTCGAGAACCTGAATCATGACGGGGCCGGAGGTCATAAACTTGACCAAATCGGCAAAGAAGGGACGTTCGCGATGGACGGCATAGAAGCCTTCGGCTTCAGCCTGGCTCAGCTGGCGCATCTGGGCGGCGACGATCTTGAGACCGTTCGTTTCAAAGCGGGAATAGATCTTGCCGATGACGTTCTTGGCGACGGCGTCCGGCTTGATGATGGAGAGAGTGCGCTCAATAGCCATTTTCTGCTCTTATCGTTTCGTAATGGAAAAATATATGAAACCCCGTGAGGGTTATTCGCGGATGAGACGACGCCCGTTTATGCATTGGTTGGCGCCTATTTCATCAGGCGCGCAATTTTATCACGAGGCTTTGATTTCTCTCGGCTCTTAAACCCCTCAAACTTGCGAGGATGTGTTGCCGTCCGATTCAGGAGCATCCTTCAAGCTCAACACATCTGCGCGCTCGGCGCGTTCGGTCTGAATGAGATTGAGCATCCTGCCGCTTTCCTTCATAAAGGCAGGCGCCAAATCACCGAAATAGAGCCGTACGCGCTCAAACCGCCGAATGAATTCATCGCGGTCACGCGCCTCTATCATTGCGAGCTCCGGCGCAAGACTTTCAACGTAGCCGCGGATGAGCTGCGTATTTCGGGGATTGGCGAGAATAATGTCAGCATAAAGACGCGGATCCTGAGCAAAGAGGCGCCCTACCATTTCCAGTTCCAATCGGTAGATGGGCGACGAGAGCTGTAGGATGACTGACAGATCCGGATTGAGCTTCGAGAGAAACACGCCGTAGGCAAAGGTCGTGAAGTGCCTCAGCGCCTGAATAATGCCCATCGAGCGGTCATGCTCTTCGGCCGAACAAGTCACTACCTTCGCGCCCCAGCGGCGAATCTGCTCTAAAAGCGGTTCGGCCGCTGCAGCATCCCGGCCGGGCGCATAAACGAAGACCTGACCGGCAAAACTCGCCACATCGGGGCCGAACATCGGATGAAGCCCCGCAACCGGTCCGCGGTGCACGCGCATCATCGCCTCAACCGGTCCTGCCTTCACCGACGTCACATCGCAAAGCAGCGCCTCTCGCGGAAGAAGTCCGGTGAGCGCCTCGATGACGCTGATGGTCTTATCAATCGGCACCGATACCACCACCGTACCGGCACCCTTGAGAATCTCCGCTGCCTGTGGCCAATCCCCTTGCTCAAGAATGCGAACCGGCCAGCCCGAGCGCTCGAACGCTCGATGGAGCTGCCGCCCCATGCCGCCCGCGCCGCCCACAATCACAACCGGTTTGTGCTGCGGTGTCTTTGCCGAGTCCGCAGCCTCCGGTTCGGCAGCTTTGACAAGCCGGCCGGCTTCGCGGGCAATGCGTCCGAGAATAATGTCCGCCAGCGCCTCTGACTGTCCGGGTTCGGCCGCTGCGCCGAGGAGGACCAGCCGCTCGCCGATCAGGCGGCGAAGTTCGGCCTCATTGTCATAAAGCGCCTCCGTCGAACCCTCGAGTAATCCAACTGTCGTCATAACCATCCCGCTCTGTTTGGTTCTTTTCTCTAGTGCGTATGCGCCGCACCTAATACGGTTCGAGCAGTTTGCACGATTCTTGACCCGAACGGGCGCCGTTCAGTTGTCTTTGTTTAGAATGCGGCTCGATGCTTGAGTGCAAAGACTCGACACTTGCTCATGAAAAGCTGGCCAAAAAAGTAGAAGAACTAAAACATCAAAAGAACACCAAAAGGAAGGACACGCATGGCAGCCAATCTCACCATCGACAAGATTTTTGCCGACAACCTCGGCACAGCATTTGGCGGCTGTGTGCGAGATCAGTCGCTCAACCTTTTTTCACCGGAAATCGCTCGTTCGGCCGGTGCCAATTGGAATCCTCTGCCCTTTTTCGGCCGCGCTGAGAAAGTGCGTTTTCGCGCCCGCTGGGCAGCCCTTCTGCAGGGCATCGGACTCTGGGCGGCATTGGTCGTCATTCCCGAACTGAAGGCTGATCCCAAGCTCTCGCGCAAGATCACTTCACAGATGGAAGCCTATACGGATGCACTCCTCAAGGCGCCGATCCTTGACCATCTGTCGCCCGACGAAATCCGTGATTACACATTGCTTCGCCAGCGCTTCATGCGTCTTGGCGCAGCGGCAAGCACCGTCCCTGACAAGGATGCTTTTGCGCGCGCATTTCTTTCAGCACTGACCGGCAAAGCGCCCAACGAAGCTGCGCCGGCACGCGTTTCAGCCATGGCTCTGCACGTCGGTCTTGCCTACGGTCTTTTTGCAAAGCTCGCCGAGATCTCCCGCAACGAACCGCTCTCCTACCAGCGAGATCCGAAGAAGCGCTGAAACGACCCGTATAAAAAATCGGCAGACATCCATTCAGGTGCCTGCCGATTTTCATTCGAGCGGAAATGATTCCCGATGGATTAGCCTTCTGATCCGTCGGTCAGCGTCATCTTGACATTATCTTCATGCTGCGCGGCGATTCGCGCCTCGATTCGTTCGGCTTCTTCATCGAGCTTCTCAGGCTTTGGCCCCGGTTCGAGCACTGCGATCGATTCAACGTGTCCCGTATGCGGGAACATATTCATGATGCCGGCCGCACGAATGTGCCAGCCGCCTTCATGCTGCAAAATTGCGCAGTCACGTGCAAGCGTAGCCGGATTGCAGGAAACGTAGACCACGCGGGCCGGACGTTTTTCAGTTGCTGCCAACACGCGGGCCAGCGCCAAGGCGCCTTCGCGCGGCGGATCGATCAGCACGCGGTCGATGCCGCCCATGGTCTGCCAGAGCTCTTCCCAGTCCTGTTCGCTCCACGTAAAAAGATTCCGCGCACGGAAGGTTGTTTTCTCAGCCAATCCGTTTTCAGCTGCCCCTTGACGAGCGCGGGCGACCAAGCCTTCGGATCCCTCAATACCGATCACCCGCTGGGAGCAGCGGGCGAGCGGCAGCGTAAAGTTGCCCAGGCCGCAGAAGAAATCGGCCACCTTGTGATCCGGCTCGAGTCCCAGGAGACGCACTGCGCGGCCGACCATCGTTTCGTTGAGCGCATGGTTGACCTGCGTGAAGTCTGTGGGCTTAAAAGCGATGCGTACACCGAATTCCGTCAATTCCAGCCCGAGCTTTTTTTCATCCTCCGGATTGACCGCATGAGCGGTTTCCGGTCCTTTTGGCTGAAGCCAAATATCCGCGCCGTGTGCTCGGCCAAAAGCCAGCAGCTTTTCCATATCCTCGGGCGACACCGGATCCAGATGACGGAAAACGAGCGCTGTGCGGCCGTCGCCGCCGACAGCGACTTCTATTTGAGGCATCCGCTGGCGCATATCGAGCACAGAGATCAGCTCACGAAGCGGATCAATCATGTCGGAAACGTTCTGCGTCAGAATCGGGCAGGCATGCATATCGCACACATAACTCGAAGCCTTTTCGTGGAATCCCACCAAAACACCGCCCTTTTTGGCAACATCTCGAACCGTCAGGCGTGCACGATGGCGGTAATTCCAAAAAGGTCCGCGAATGGGCGGCAGAACGTTTTCCGGTTTGACCTTGCCAATGTGCCAGAGCGTGTCCATCAGAATGCGCTCCTTGAAGGCCACCTGCGCATTGGGTTCAATATGCTGCATCGTGCAGCCGCCGCAGGATCCCGGCCCGAAACCGAACTTGGGGCAGCGGGGAGCGACGCGCGCCCAGCTTTGCGTGAGCACCGCCGATGTGCGGCCGATATCAAAACTCGATTTCGAACGCAGACGCTCATAGGTCACGCGTTCGCCGGGAAGCGCCCCCTGAATAAAGACCACCTTGCCGTCAAGATGCGCTATGCCGCGTCCTTCCTGATCAAGACGCTCCACGTCGACAGTGAAGTATTCGGGCGTCCGTTCTTTTGAGCGTCCTCTGCGGCCCATGATGATCTCCTAAGAAAAACTGTTTGGGGTCTGATTTGTATTGGTATTAACCGGTCCGGGAACTTTGCGCCGGCCGACCGCCTTGACCCGATGAATAAAAAAGAAGAAAGGCGCCGTTCAGCTTGCTTGAGCCGACGGCGCCTCGGGTCTTGGTGCAGCGCCCTTTCAAAGCGCTGCTTCCCGGCGGGATGAGGAATTTACCGCAAAGGGGCGCTTAGTTGCGCAGCGGCGGCAGGAATTTCATCGGATCGACGGGTTGTCCTCTGTCGCGCACTTCAAAGCGCAGCATCGGACGTTCGGCCTCTGTATTGCCGCTTTCAGCAATCTTCTGTCCGGCCTTCACTTTGTCACCCGTCTGAACGACGATCTTCGAATTGTGTCCGTAGGCGGTCACCAGCGTCGGCGTGTGGCGCACGATCACCAGCTGACCATATCCCTTGACACCTGATCCCACGAAGATCACCTCGCCTGCGCCGGCGCTCACCACAACGCTGCCCGCAGCAGCGCCAATGTCGAGCCCCTTGCCGTTCTTCGCAAAATCCGAGAGTACTGTCCCGCGCACGGGCCAAATCATGCGAGTGCCGGGAACGACTGCCGCGGCCGGCTTTTCTGCGGCTTTTGCTGCCGGGGCCGGTTCGGCCGCAGGCGCGGCTGCCGCTGACGTCGGAGCAGTCGGAGTCGGCACTGAGCCGGTACTCGTCCGATCGCCGGACGAGCTGCTGCCGGCGGCCGGCGAAACGGCTGCGGCCTCAATCGGAGCGACATGCTCGATACGGTTGACGCGCACGCCTTCAGGCATCGTCACCTCACGCGGCGCGGCCGTTGATTCCGGAATATGAAGCACACGGCCGATAGCGAGCTGCGTCGGATCCGTGACGGCATTGAGCTGCATCAGTGCCGAAGGCGTCACACCGTAACGCACGGAAATGTTGTAGATGGTATCGCCGACCGTCACCGTATGCGTACGGCCGGAATCGCGCACGTCGCCGAGCGGCGCAAAGCTCGAGCTCTGCGAACCGGCAGTGGTGTGTTCGCCGCTCGTAGGCACTGACCGATCAACGATGGGAACGTCTCCGAGGGGCAGCGACGAGCAGCCCCCAAGGAGTACGGCAGCACCGACGGCCATGCCGCATGCGCGAAGAGGAAACGCCTTCATCTTAAAAACTCCTTGCACTCACATCAAAGGTCTGCCTGTGCAGCAAATGCACCGCCTACCCAACGGCTGGCCGCCTCTACCTGCTTAAAGCTGGTGAGGTCAACCTGCAGCGGCGTCACGGAAACATAACCGTGCGACGTTGCCCAGAAATCAGTTCCTTCTGCGGCGTCAATCGGTTTGCCGGCTGCGCCGAGCCAATAGATTGGAAATCCGCGCGGACTCATTTCAGCGATAACCGGCTCTGCACTCGAGCGCCGGCCGAGGCGAGTGCCGAGAATGCCGCGAAGTGACTCAAACGGCATGTTCGGAATATTAACGTTGAGCAGCACGGGTTCGTCTGCCGTCTTGCCCGCTTCAATCTCTGCATCCCTGCGTTCGATGAAGCGCTCGACCACGGCCGAGGCAACCTTTGCCGCACTCTCAAGCTCTGCCCAGCCTTTGTCAATCTGCGAAAAGGCAATGGATGGAACGCCGAAGAGATAGCCTTCAATCGCCGCAGCAACCGTTCCCGAATACATCGTGTCGTCACCCATATTGGCGCCGCAGTTGATGCCGGAAACGACTAAATCCGGTTTTTCATCGAGCAGCCCCGTCAGCGCCACATGCACGCAGTCTGAGGGCGTCCCGGAAAGCACATAGAGATCTGTTCCCTGCATGTGCTCAACGGTAAGCGGTCGATTAAGCGTCAATGAGTTGGAAGCGCCGGAATGATTGTGGTCGGGCGCCACGATCGTAACGCGCCCAAAACGGCGCATTGCGCGCGCCAAGGCTTCAATGCCGGGGGCGCGGTAGCCGTCGTCGTTAGAGATGAGAATGTTCATGCAGGTCAAAAAAGCAGCCGGCGCCCGACTGAGCGATGGGTTTATCGCTCAGCGCACGGGCGCAACAGCGGACACAGCGGACTTTGGAATTTTTGGATTGTAGCCCACTGCCGCAGTCGATCTTGGTCTGAGCGTGCGGCTGAAGTTTTTCTTTGCAGAAATCTGCTGCAAGCCCCCTATGCCGCTGCCGCCCGCAGCTTTCTCAAACGCTTTCGTCGTCAAAAATCCGCGACTTCGGGAAGACCATCGAAAAGGTCGAACCTTTGCCGGGCGTTGATTCAATTTTGAGCTGTCCCCCGGCGCTGCGGCAGACATGCTTGACAATGGCAAGCCCCAGTCCTGTGCCGCCGGTGCTTCTGGAGCGCCCCTTATCGACGCGGTAAAAGCGCTCGGTAAGCCGCGGAATGTGCTTTTCCTCAATGCCGATGCCCGTATCCTTCACGGAGAGCACAGCACCGCTCGATGTGCGGAACCACCGCACATCAATGCGGCCGCCTTCAGGCGTGTAACGCACGGCATTGGAAACGAGATTCATCGCGGCGCTGCGAATATCAGAGGGCTCGCCGACGAGCGACGCACGGCAGGCTTCCAAAGTGATCACATGGCGGCCGAGTGAAAGCGCCCGTCCCTCGTTGACCACATCTTCGAGAAGCTTCGTCATGCTAATGACTTCGGCATCATCGCTGTCGGTTTCGTCGCGATTTTCAAGTCCCGAAAGAAGCAGCAGATCGTCCAGAAGCGACTGCATGCGTCTGGCCTGATCAAGCATCAGTTCGCGGTGCTTTTGCATGACGTTTGCGGGCACTTTTCCCTGAGACTCAATATCCAGAAATCCGCTGATGACGGTGAGCGGCGTACGCAGTTCATGTGAAACATTGGCGACAAAGTCGCGGCGCATTTCATCAATGCGCAGACGTTCAGTCACGTCATGCGTGACGATCATCATGTGGCGAGAGTCCGGCGCCACCACAGAGACGTCAAGATCCAGACCCGCCTTCGAGGTGTAATTGCAGCGCCCGGCAAAATTGCGCTCAAAGAGCCAGTGACGCAAACGTTCATCGGTGACGACATCGAAAAACGACCGGCCGATCATCTCCGGCGCAATACCGAAGTGTTCGGCGCCGCGAGCATTCACCCAGTCGATACGCCAGCCTTCGCCGAGAATAGCAACCCCTTCGGGCAGCAAGGCAAGGGTTTTTCGATAACGAACGTCGCGGTCGCGGATGCGCTTGGCCTTCTTTTCATCTTCACGCACAAGCGCCAGCCACAAGCGAACGGAAAGAATGAATATGCCGACCGTGCCGACGACCCACATCCAGAAGATCACGGCGCGGGAGACGTCGTTCATCCAGACAACCATCATGAAGACAAAGAGGAAGACAAACGCCGCAGCAAGCCATGCACTCTGACGGCGCAGCCGCGCTATGCGTTCCTCGGGCCCATTGGGGTCAGCAGGGCGCACGCCGGAGCCGTTTCCAGTTCCGCCGACAGCACTCTCCGGTGCCGGCAGGTCGCCCGCTTCATAAGCCTCTTTAAGAGGCGTCTCATAGGTTTTGGCAGCGCTCTTCGCCTCTTCGGCTTTAGGCGCGGCAATGCCGCCCAGCGCGTCTTCAGTCTTTTCTGCCATTGAATAAACCCTCCTGCTATTCGCTGGCAGGAGTGTTCAGTGCCGTCTGCGGATCACGAAATCGATAGCCCACGCCGCGCACGGTTTCGATCATGTCTTCTGCGGCGCTTCCGGCCAAAGCTTTTCTCAAACGCAGCATGTGCACGTCCACCGTGCGTTCGTCAACAAAAGCGCTCTGCCACACTGCATCAAGCAGATTTGCACGCGAAAAGACGCGCCCAGGCTTGGCCGCAAAAAGGGAGAGGAGCTTAAATTCTTTGGCAGAAAGCTTGAGCGGTTTGCCTGCAGCTGTCGCCTCAAAACGCGCTTCGTTGAGTTTTAACGGTCCGCAGACAATCACACGCTCTTCGTCGGCCGTGCTGGCCGTCTCCTCCGAGGGCATCGGACTCAGGCGGCCGGCAATGACAGCCGCACCACGGCGGCGAAGCACCGCACGCACTCGAGCAGTCAGCTCTCGCGGCAAAAAGGGCTTCACCACATAATCGTCCGCGCCGGCATCCAGACCCGCCACACGATCCGACTCATTGCCGCGGGCCGTGAGAATGATGACCGGCACATCGGCCGTCTTGGTGTCTAAGCGCAGCTCTCGAAGCCACTCTTCACCTGGACGATCCGGGAGCATACGATCGAGCAGAATCAAATCGGGACGCTCGGCGGCGAGCGCCGAGCGAGCCTCGGCAATGCTCCCTGCACGGGTCGTGCGAAAGCCTTCGGCTTCGCAGACAAAAACGATGAGCTCCTGAATAGCGAGCTCGTCCTCAACGATAAGCAGCAGCGGCGCGGACATGTCTGGTGAAGTATTCCGACGAGTTTGTGATGCGTCAGATTGTACTTTCCGTGACTGTCCGCGACTTGCTCTGCGTGCATTTTCTGCATCGGAGCGCTGCATTGCCGGAACTTCCTGCCCAGAGGTTTTGGACATTTCGAAATGTTTTCAGTTTTGCTGAGGCTGAGTTTTCCCAGCGTGACGAATGTCCACGCCTTCTGTCATGAAAACTACAGTCTCACCGACGTTTTGCATATGCGCGGCCACGCGTTCAAGCGAGCGGTTAATACGGATGAATTCCAATCCGTCAGCGAGCTTGAGCTCTCCGGTCTTCAGGCGCTCCACCGTGTCGCTGAGCGCTTCATCGACTTCTGCGGACACAATCGTGCGCCGAGCGACCAACGCTCGTGCACGCTCCGGATCAAGCAGACGTACGCAGGCAATCATGTCGTCGCCCATTACGCGCAAGAGCGCGTGCAGACTAAAGAGCGTCGAGACATTGGCCAGAGCGGGCTCAGACAAAGGCTTGACGAGCTCGCTGAGCTTGCGGACACCCTTGGCGGCATTGCGGATTTCGTCGCCCATGCGCTCAAAGTCAGTCGTCATGCGGTAGTAGCCGAGGAGCAGACGCAGGTCCACCGCCTGAGGCTGACGCCGAGAAATGATGGTTTCCAGATAATCGTCGAGTTCAGCTTCCCAGGAATTGATGACATGATCTTCCGCCATCACTTTGGCGGCTTCATCTGCATTCAGATTCACGAGCGCATCGCCCAATCTGCCGAGCTGCTCCTCGACAGCGCTGGCCATCTTAACAACGTTGTTGTTGAGTTCTTCGAGCTCAGCGTCAAAGCGCTTCACCGTATGTGCCTTGGTTTCCATTTGGTTGTCTTCCCAGTTGGTTGAGTTCTTGGTCAAACTTCCATAACGATCAGCCGAAACGGCCGGTGATGAAGTCTTCCGTCGCTTTCTTTTGAGGATGCGTGAAGATCGTTTTCGTGTCGCCAAACTCAATCAGCTCGCCCAGATACATGAATGCGGTGTACTCGGAAATGCGAGCAGCCTGCTGCATGCTGTGACTGACGATAACGACCGTGTAGTCTTTCTTGAGTTCGTCAATCAGCTCTTCAATGCGGGCGGTGGCAATCGGGTCAAGCGCCGAGCAAGGTTCGTCAAGCAGCAGTACCTCAGGCTTCACGGCGATGCCGCGAGCAATGCACAGACGCTGCTGCTGGCCGCCGGAGAGCGAGGTGCCGGGCTGAGTGAGCTTATCCTTCACATCGTCCCAGAGCGCCGCCTTGCGCAGCGCCCATTCAACGCGCTCATCCAGATCGGCTTTGGCGATCTTTTCGCGCAGACGCACACCGTACGCCACGTTGTCGTAAATCGACATGGGGAACGGCGTCGGACGCTGAAAAACCATGCCCACGCGGCTGCGCAGCGCCGTCACGTCGATCGAAGGATCCAGAATTTCAAGATCACCCATGCGGATGGAGCCTTCGGCTCGCTGCTCCGGATACAGATCCTGCATACGGTTCAAACTCCGCAGAAGCGTCGATTTGCCGCAGCCGGACGGTCCGATGAAGGCCGTTACGCACCCCTTGGGAATGGGCAGCGAAACGTTCTTCAGCGCGTGAAAGTTGCCGTAGTAGACGTTAAGGTCGGAGATCAGGATCTTGGGTTCGGGCATTTCACGAACGGCAAGCTGATCGAGATGTTCGGGATGAATCAAAGGCATTTGAAGCTCTTCAATATGTTCTGTTCACTGGAGGATCGTCCGCATCAGCGGCGACGGCGTTCGCGGATGACAATGGCAGCCGAGCTCATGAGGAGCACGAGAATCAAGAGCACCAGTGCGGTGCCGTACTGCAGCGGCCGCGTCGCTTCGATGCTGGTGCCGGAAGTCGCCAGCACATAGATGTGGTAGGGCAGCGCCATTACCGGGTCGAACAGCGAAACACCTTCCTTTGGCGTAAAGAAAACGCTGCCGGTGTACATGATCGCGGCCGTTTCGCCGGCGGCGCGGGCAAGCGCAAGAATCGAACCGGTCAGAATGCCGGGCAGCGCGTTCGGCAGCACCACCTTGAGCGTGGTTTCACGCTGCGAGGCGCCGAGCGCGAGACTGGCCTCGCGCCAGTCCTGCGGGATCTGTGAGAGTGCTGCTTCGGTCGTGTTGATGATGATCGGCAAAGACAGCACAGCCAGCGTCAGGATGCCCGAAAGCAGGCTCACGCCGAAGCCGCAGAAAACGACGAAGAACGTGAGGCCAAAGAGACCGAAGACGATGGAAGGGACGCCCGCAAGATTAGCAATCGAAAGACGCGTCAACGTCACCCAGACGGACGGCTGACTGTATTCCTTGAGGTACACCGCACTGGCCACGCCGAGCGGGAGAGCGATGACCAAAGCACCCAGCGCCAGGCAGAATGTGCCGATAATGCAAGGCAGAATGCCGCCCTTCGTCATCAGATCTCGCGGAGGTTCCGTCAGAAATTCCCACGTCATCGCCGGCCAGGCATTGACGACAATGAGTCCGATGATGCCGAGCAGTGCGGCAATGTTGATGAGGACTGCGGCGCGCATCACCGTGAAGCCCGTGGCTTCATAGAAGCGCCGCAAAGCTGCTGACTTCATTTATTTCTTCTCCAGTCCGAAGCGGCGAGCCGCATACCAGGCGCAGAGGTTGAAGGCAAATGTAATGATGAAGAGCACGAGACCCGTCGCATAGAGCGCGTGATAGTGCTCGCCGCCGACGGCTGCTTCTGCCATTTCTGCAGCAATCGACGAGGTCATCGGGCGCACCGGGTCGAAAATCGACTCAGGAATAATGGCTGCGCCGCCGGCCACCATGAGTACAACCATGGTTTCACCGATAACGCGGGAAATACCGAGCATCACGGCTGTGGCGATACCGCCCATAGCCCAGCGGAGCTCAACCTTGAGAAGCGTTTCCCAGCGGGTTGCTCCAAGCGCCAGACTCGCTTCGCGCAGTCCTGACGGGACATTGCGCAGCGCATCCTCAGAAATGGAAGCGATGGTCGGCACGCACATGAAGGCGAGCATGATGGAGGCATTGAACAGATTCAGACCGGTCGCAATGCCGAACATGTCCTGCAGCCAGGGAGCCAGAATGATCATGCCGATAAAGCCGATGACGACCGACGGAAGCGCCGCCATGAGTTCAATCAGCGGCTTCACAATGCGGGTGAGTGCCGGAGGCATGCCTGCATGAATAGCGCAGGCTGTCAGAACACCGAACGGCACCGCAATCAGCGTCGTCAGCGCAGCACAGGCCAAAGAACCTGCAATCAGCGCCCCAATGCCGAAAACTGGCGGATCATCCGTCGGATACCACTCTGTTGAGAAAAGAAAATCTTTGAGGGAGACGTGAGCAAAGATCGGCAGCGCCTGGCTGAGGAGAAAGATGACGATAGCAGCCAACGCAAGAACGCTCACGCCGGCAGCGGCAGCAAGACCGCGGCGAAAGTTCACGTCAGCCTGAAGTTTGGCAGGCAGAGCCATAGTGAAGGAATCCGGATAGTCACACTGAAATCACAGAAGCTCGACGCCCTAAGCGCCGAGCTTCCCGAGGGCTAAAACCGTCTTACTTGGCGGCAACCAGCACGAAACCAGCCTTTTCAACGTCCTTTTGACCTTCAGCGGAGAGCATGAAGTCAATCAGCTTCTTCGCCTCGGCCTTCACGTTGTCAGCCGTGAAGAGGTAAAGATCCCTGGCGATCGGCCAGGTCTTATCCTTGGCGGATTCAATGCCCGGCTTCACGTTGTTCATCGTGAGCGGGTGCGTCTGCTTATCCATGTAACCGACGCCGATGTAGCCGATAGCATTCGGGTTCTGAGCAATGGCCTGCACGACACCGCCGTTCGAAGCCTGAATCAGAGCGCGGGGCGACACACGGGTCTTGCCCATCACCAATTCCTGGAAGCACTCAAAGGTGCCGGAAGAAGAGTCGCGGCCAACCACAACGATCGGAGCCTTGGCACCGCCGACTTCATCCCAGGAACGGATCTTGCCAGCGAAGATGTCCTTGAGCTGAGCCATCGTCAGGCCCTTGACGGCATTGTTCGGATTGACGACCGGAATGATGGCGTCATGGGCAACCGTGTAACGCACGGTCTTGATGTTGTGATCGGCGAAGTCCTTGACTTCCTTATCCTTCATGTCGCGCGAAGCCATCGCAACGTCGGTCATGCCGTCGCGCAGCGCCTTAATGCCGTTGCCCGATCCGGTACCAGAGATCGTCACGGTGATGTTCGGATTGGCCTTCATGAAGCCCTCCGCCGTGAGCTGCATAGCGGGCAGAACCGTCGTCGAGCCGTTAACCGTAACGGTTTCCGCGTGAACGGCGGCGGCAGCGGCAAAACCAGCGAGAGCGCCGAGAACGGCAATCATGTTTTTAGTCATTTCCAACTTCCAACTTCTAGAGATGTATTCGGTGTGCGTTTTCTTTTCCGCACGGGTCGAAGTATGAAAGTCGGCTTTGACTCAGCCGTGAATCTCTTATGAATATTGTGTGACAGCGAAGAATGTCCGTCATCAAAACGTCACATACCGCCTAACTGCAGCCGCCTGCT
The DNA here is from genome assembly GCF_003315195.1 of Sutterella wadsworthensis. Classification (GTDB taxonomy): domain Bacteria; phylum Pseudomonadota; class Gammaproteobacteria; order Burkholderiales; family Burkholderiaceae_F; genus Sutterella; species Sutterella wadsworthensis. The sequence goes on from NZ_QNRV01000004.1 coordinate 132,689, forward strand.
GCTAAGCCCGTCTCCCCGCATTGCCCGTCAATGTTCTGTTAGTGCTTAAGCTGCGGGCCGGCGACATGTCTAGACATGTCAAGAGGACGGGTTTTGCTGCCCGTTTTCATTCCTGAAACCCTGGAAACGCTGAGGTGTGCGGGTATTCAGACAACAAAAAAGGCCATCTTGCGATGACCTCATTTTGGTTTTCTGGTCGGGCGGCGGGATTCATATATGCCTGTTACAGAGGTAAATTAAAAGACCATATCAAATAATGGGAGCTTCTATGGGAGCATCCGCCAAGTGCTTACTTGATATTAGTGGACACTAAGGCGTCGTGAACTGCGGCGTTTCTAAGAAGTAGGCTGCGACCTTCTTCGATAAGTCCGACGCTTTCTCTGAGAAGTTTTTCGCATCGGGCAACTGCTGCCTGCTCAGCGTTACAGGCAGCGGCGCTGGCTTTTCGCAGACGACTTTCATATGCCCTGCGCATCCTGTCAGTATCACTGCGAATACGCTCAATGTCAACAGCAGCAGCAACGACTTGATCCACTGCGGAAACCAGTTTTGCATAATCTTTTCTCCCCTGCTCAGCACGCGCTACGGCGGCTTCGAGCTGATACGACTTGAGAGCCGCATCCCCGCGCGCAGAAGCCAGCTGATAGCCCGCCGCAAACACCACGAATACAAGAATCGTGACAGCGGCATATTTCAACCAATTTGTCATTTAAGAGCATCCCGCCACGCCAATCACGGCTGCAGCAAAACCGCTAGCAAACCCTTTCCAGAACGTGATCGTTTTATCGAGTTTCATCAATTGCTCTTTGGATTTCATGTTGGTGCTCGTGGGGCGCTATGAGCATACTCACCCCTGGCGCATCAACTCGGCCTCTCTGCGACGACGAGCGACAAGCCCCGCCAGCCCTCCATTGGTGACGTCCAAAAACTCATCAGCTGCTGTTTCGTAATCGCCAGCATTGAGCGCGCGCAGCATCTTGGGGCACTTTTGAACAACGCCCTCAGCGCCCATGTTGTATGCCAAGCTCAGCAGCGCAATGAACTGATTTGCTGAAACAGGGACGTTGATGTACTTTGCAAGGCCGGTTTGTGCAGACTGCAAGTCACTGCGAATCCACACATCGGCCTGCGCCTTGGTGCAGGTGTCTCCCTCTTTGACGTCTCCGGTATGCCCCCAACCTATAGTCCAAACCCCCTTCGGACACTTGTATGCTTTGAGGCGCAATGTCTCTTCAGCCTTAACGAAATGCATAGCTAGTTCGTAGCTATAACTATCAAAATTCATTTTTTATCTTCCTTGTCTTCAAGACCAACAGCGTCGAGTTTCTTATCGACTGCATTGGTCAGTCTTTCTTCCAGCGTCATAAAGATCTTTCTTAAAGCGGGCGGCAACGCGTCGCCGTATCCAGCACGCTCGATGTTTTCCACGATCGACCCAAACTCGCCGCAGCAGTACGCGCAGAGCGTGACCGACTGAAAGACAGGAAGATCTTTGAGCACATACCAAAAACTCACGTCGAGCCCATGTGCCAATATGATGATGAAAAAGGCAATCCCTTTCTTCACCATGCCGGAATACAACGTCTTCGAAGAAAAGCCGGTAGTTTTAATTCCTGCCCACACGCCCGTGATGAGGTCAGCGATCACAAAGATCGCAAACCACCACGCAAGGGGAGCGACGTTCTGAAGTGTTGCGCTCCAAATCAGACCTAGCCAACCGCCTAGTACTGCCAGCGCACCTTCGACAGTTTTTGGGAGTAGATCGTGGAGCATGAATTACCCCACAAAAGCGTGGAGGTACCATCCCGCGATGCAACATAGAGCCGACGACACAATGCAGACAGCCCCCCAGAACATGCGACACTTTCTCCGTGTCTCCGTATCAAGTGAGGTTTTCTGGTCGTCAAGCCACGCCTGCGCTCGATAAAGCGCAGCATCCTTCAGCTCTTCAGCGCTTACGCCGAGCGAAGCGAGCATCTTTTTCAAGTCTTCAGAAATCATCTTTCGTGTCCAATAAAAAAACCCGCAGGGTTTTGGCCTGCGGGCTCGTGTTAAAAGGGCTGCGTCTGCCCGCCGAGTTTGGCTAATGCATTTGCAATCTGCGCTTGATTTTGAGTGAGCTCCGTGACCGCAGTTTCCAAAGCATTTATGCGATCTGCATAGTTAGAGCCAGATGAGATCTCTGATCGCACTGTCTTGAACTCAGCTGCGATGCGCTCGACTGCTAGATTGATTTCTTCAGAAGTCGAGCCGAGCGCCCGTGCGGCAGCCATGAAGGCCGCCGCTTTGACGAGCAGATCGCCGGCATCGTATGCGGCGTCTGTCATTACATCCCCTACTTCAATGCAGCCTCAAAGGTCGCAACAAAATCAGTCGAAGCTCCAAGAGCGGTCCTAAGCGTCGCGATGTCTGAAGCATTTGCCTGGATTGCTGCTGTGTTCGTGCCGACCTGATTTTCGATAGTCGAGAGTTTTGACGTGTGACCATCAACAGTTGTCTTCACGCTTGCGATTGTCGATGCGTTGGTCGCAGCAGCTGTCTGTGCAGCATCGGCAGTCGACTTGACGTTGTTGAGCTCTGTCTTCGTGGCGTATCCCGAGAGATCGGGCTGGGCGCCAATCTCAGAAAAGTCAGTCCACGTAATCGATTCCGGCGTATCACCAGCCGCGGCAGTGATCGTGCCAATTCGGCCGTACAGCTGATACCGACTGTCATCTATACCACCGACGAGCTGGACGATAACAGAACCTTTACGTCGAACGCTCACAAGAAGCGGATCAGCGCTGAAATTCGTCGGGCGTTCGGTGGCGAGGTAACGATGTACTCACCTTCCGCCGTCAGCGACGAAAGTGCGACCTTTTCACCTTCTGCAGCAGGCGCCTTAAGCACTGTAGCATCAAGCTTCGAAGCAAGACCGGTCACCAAGTCACTATCGGAGGCAGCGCCGACGTTATCGCGTGCTTGCTTCTTCTGAGCGTCTGTGATTGTCTGAGCTTGATCGTAGCGGATGTGAGCGCCAGCCACCTCATTGAGCGCAGTAATTGCATCTTTATTAGTTGTGATTGCGTCTTGAAGTTCTTTCAGAGTATCGAACTTATCACCCGCGCCATCGAGCAACTCGTCCTTTACGGCCTGCTTCGCAGCCGTGATCGCGTCTTCAATCTTTGTACTTGAGTATGTTGCCGTCGCAGAGGTATCCGCGTCGTTGATCTCAACTTTCTTCGCTAGTGCATTTTCAGCTGCAGCGATCTTACCTTCTGCTGTTTCGACCCGCTTCGTGAGCGCCGTCACTGCTGTTCCGCCGCCGTCTGCTTTTTCAGCAATTTCGTCCAAAACGACATCCAACCGCCGCCCATCGGAATGATCGATGTCGACAGTATCAGCCATGCCGAATGTGCCGTTGTTTTTCGGTTTGATTTTGTCGATGAGATAGACTGCCATTTTTAAAGATCCCCCTTCAATTTAATTAAGCAATGACAACCTTCGTTGCGCCAAGATTCGCATTCGTCGACTTGTAGACGTCGTAGGACTCGGTATAGCCTGCCGGATTTTCGTAGTCGAAGGTCTTAAGCAGACTAAAACCACCTTCAAACCCACCAACCGTAAACGATGGCGTGCCAAGACGATGAGGAATGGCGTAGTAGATAAACTCACCTTCTCCAGCTGTGACATCGATCGTGCGGGCACGTGAGCCCGAAAGTACCTTCGTAAGGCCTGCGACGAATGCTTTATCAGCGCCATCAACGTCAACTGTGCCCACACCGTAGTAGCAGCCATTGAGAAAGCTGATTGACGTGGTCTTAGTGGCTTTGGCGTCTCGATCGTCGGTGGCGGTCAAGGTGTAAGTCTTGTTCGCAGTGATCGTCAGCCCAGTAAGTACTTGCTTCGTAGAAGCAACATCAATTGCAGTGCCATCAAGTGTGAGGCTCTTTGCCGTCTTGTTGAAGCTGTAGCTCAGCGTCACGTCAGTGACTGTCGATCCCATTTCGACGGTACCAACGTCATTAGTGAACGAATTAATCGCGATCGCTTTGTAGTTCAGATCGTCGAGCGCTTGCTGTACGGTCTTATCACCGTACGAAACCTTATCGGCAGACGTTGCCTGACCGCCTGCTACGATTTCGGCGCGGACAGACTTAAACTCCGCACCAACCCGGGCAAAGCCCTCGTTTGTACGCGTGTCAATTGACTTAACTTCATCAGCCATTGTTTATTTTCTCCATAAAGTTTGACTCGGATAGAGCAGCTTCAAAAGTCTGGACAAAGTCGTGAGGTTCACCGAAATGCGCCGCAAGCTTCGCACCAGACCACGTTGTGTCGAGACCATCCCTTTCATCATCAATCTGCACACCTACTGTGCCGACAACTTCACCGACGGTGAAAGTCGACTCCGAGACGGCGGTAATGAGAAAAAGTTGCCCCGATGAGTTGACAACCTGATCGCCCGCTTGGGCTCCGACCGCAGGTTGTAGATTTGTGAGCGACGCTGTCTGCTCCGGGTCGAGGGAACTGCAGAAGCGACAAGAAAAACCCTGAGACCCTTTTTGGCCAGGGGGGCCTTGGAGGCCGGGAACACTTACACGAACGATTCGACGACCAAAATTTGGCTGGCAGCACTCCCCGAGCGGTGGGATCATGCAGTTTCCGGATAAGGCCATCTGGTCACCTCCTTCGAGACAATTAAGCGGCCGCAGAGCACTCGAGTCACCTCACCGCCAGACGTAACGAGCTCGAGGTCATAAACCCAAGCGCCTTCAGGAAGGGCTTCAGTTACGGCATGCGGCCAGTACACTGTGAGAGATGATCCGCGGATAGTGATGCGCCCGTTCTCGGTTGTGAGCAAATCGACCACTCTCTCACTTGATGCAGATGGACGCACCTCCATGCGCGCTGTGCACCCAGTCAAATCGAGTTCTGAGTAGTCGTCCAAAAAACACAAAGGGCACCGACAGTCGGTGCCCTGATCGATGTGAAAATCGAGCTTCACAGTCATCTCTCCCCCCTCATACTTGGCGGAAGTTGACGTCGCTCAAGCTCGCTTTCGTAGCTGGTTCGGCAATGATCCTTGTCAAAAAAAAGTAGCCCGTCGATCAGTCGGCGCGGCCACGCGATGCCCTTTTCCTTCTCAAAGCGAAAGCAATGAGAGCTCAAACTTTCATCGCTCCAAGGTCGCCACGGCTCATTTTTTGCAAATAGGAAGATCAAGCAATTGATCGTCTGATCCGCCGCTATCAAAAGCTGTTTACCGTTACGAATAAATGTTTTTGCCATGCTAAATTTTGACGCGTTTCCACGTATAACCCCCGTAAATTGATTTAATACATGCAACTGTTACGCCGAATTTTTCAGCAACTGCCTTTCTAGGCATGGTTCCGCGAAGCAGTTTGATTTCACGAACTTTATCTTCTGTCAATTTTGCAGAGTTGTTTTTCTCCCCTTGATTCATGGTCGAATAACGCTCTCTTTCAGCATCGGTATAAACGCGGCTTCCCGATCTGCCTTTCTGCGAGCGGTCGTGATTGTTGTCCGCCCATGTCCCTAAAAACATGTGCTCGACATTCACGCACTTCCGGTTATCACACTTGTGACAAATGCACATATTCTTAGGTACGTTCCCGTGCGCTCTAAACCACGCATAACGGTGCGCCTGAACAATCTTGCGCGGCTCCCCGTTGATTGATGCCCTAAGCACACCATAGCTCTGATTGTTTACATTTCCTTGCCACTCAATACAGCCAGAAGGTTGCGGCTTGCAACGTGCTAGAAACGAGCACTCGTCCGAGCAATACTTTTGTTTGACCGAGACGCAATGAAAGGTTTTTCCACAGTGGGCGCATTTTGCCGTCCATCCTGAGCCGAGACCTGAAGTGTTTTTCATATCAACTCCTAGTTTGTTTTACGAGTTGATGTTATATCGGCCTAGCCGTCCGCGTATCCGCACAAAAGCGCGTTCAGCACCTGATCCAACGCAATCAAAACCTGCTTCCAATAAGCCCAACTCATGCCGAAGCCGACTCGCTAAAGTCGACGGGATGAAACGCGATTTCAATCACGTCAAGCTCGTCTTTAGTTTTTGCAGATTCGATAGCGTCGCGCAGCTTCCACTTCTCCTGATAAGCAGCGTTACCGGCCGCAATGATTTCGAGCTGAAGCGTCTTGAGATCTGAGAGCGTTACTTTGTGAGCTTCATTGTTGGCATCCATAAAGAGCAGACCAGTCTCGGCGAACGTAGTACTGGCTTCTGCCGCTACGATGAGACCCGTAACGTCTTGCATCGCTCTGCTATCGCTGTCAACTTCAAAGCCGAGTGAACTTACAAGCGTTGCACCATCGGTATACCAAGTTGTAAATATCGAATCGAGTTGAGCTGTTTTTTCAGCTTTGACATCTTCGAACGTCTTTTTGGGAATTTTCTCGACCCGCCAAGAAAGGTTGTCACCTCTCACAACGTGGTACTCACTCGATCCTTCGGTCAGTTTCTGGAAAAGTTCGCGCAACTCACTGCAGTGAGCCGTCTGCGATTCATGCGAGATAACACCACAAGCGACGCATTCTGCAGCTGTTGTTGGCTTCGGTTCTGCCTCAAAACCGTCACGCGGCGCGTTTAACTTGTAAAAGAAATGTTCCGTGTCTTCGGGCACGGCAGCTTCTGCAACATTGACTGGGAGGCTGATCCCGTCTCCCATCTGCACCGAGCAGACGCCTGCAAAATAGCCGTCCTCGTCGACAAAAGGGAGGTCTTTGAACTGATTGGATGGCATGAATGCGCTCCTCCTTATCTTCAAAAAAAATTGCGGCCTTAAAGCCGCGTGAAAAACGATTCGCAGTGGCTGACGGCCACGGTTTGTGTTTGCGTGTCTATCCTTCTGGCGTTAAAAGTTGGTACCTGCGCATCTCATATTCAGGCCGCGTGACAGACATCGCACTCGGTCGATGGCCAGAAATCAGCTTGATGCAAGCTCGACAGGAAGCTCGCAGGCGACGAAAAACACTTGGTCTTGAACCACCGAGAGGCTATGTCTTAAATGATGCCTTCAAACTTTGGTGTGGTCTAAAGAAAGGCCGCATCGTGAGTTACGCCGACGAACGTCGACGATTGGAGCGCTATCTCATCAAACCCCTCGGAAGACGCCAGATTGACGAAATCTCTGCACCACTCGTCATTACAACCGTTAAGCACATCGAGGCAGAGGGGCATCAAGCAACACTGAAGCGCGTTCTCATGCGAACACGTGAAATACTTGACCTCGCCGTGTGTGCGGGCTACATCCATCACAATCCTTGCGAGCGTTTGAGCCGTGTCTTTGCAGCTCCCGTTGTTACGCCCATGCCGGCACCGGAGTGGCATGAACTACCAAACATCATGCAGGTGATGAAATCCGCTCCCGTACGTATGCGAATTCTTTTCCTTTTCTCGACCTGCTCAATGCTGCGTCCTGGGGAAAACGCAAAGCTCAAGCGTTCATGGATTGATGGCGACATCCTCACGATCCCCGCCAAAGAGATGAAAATGGGGCGTATGCACCGTGTTCCGCTCACTGTCTTCATGAAGCAACTCCTTGAAGCTGAGCTACGCCTTTCTCCCCATCCCAGAGGAGATGTCATCTTCGCTGCCAAACAAGCAGGCAAACATATCAGCACTCAAACGCTTGCTAAGTATCTGCATTCAACGCAACTCTCCGGGAAGCTCGTGGCCCACGGTCTACGTTCGATGGCACGATCGTGGATGGCAGATCAAGAGATTTCTTTTGAAGTCGCTGAAGCATGCCTTTCACATGTTGCTGGCTCTTCTGTATCGCGGGCCTACCAAAGAAGCGACTTTCTCACAGCACGCGTTCTAGTTATGACGCGCTGGAGTACCTTCATCAAGCGCTGTGCCCGAGAAGCCGATATGCTCGATGGAATCCTTGAAACCGAGCGGGACAAGATCTGATCTAATCACCCAATATGACATGTGCCTAGCCCTGCGTTTAGAAGCTACAGACCGCAGGGCTAGAAACGTGCTTTTGATGACCGAATATCACAGGCCACATCAATATGGCTTACGCGTGGGGAGGCCTTGCTGAATCCGGAGCTTTGTACAAAAGCGAAACCACAAGAGGTCCTGGGGGTGGTGCAGACAACGGCACCAACTTGTACATAAATGCGTCTAAATCATCTTCGATTTACGGCTCAGCTTCAACGGTTCAGCCGCCGAGCATGGCGTTACTTGCGTGCATTAAGACTTGATGCAAGGGAGTAGTGCGAGGCTTGGAGGCTGTACTGTAGAGCTGTTGCCATAAATGGACGAAAAGCTCGCAGCTTCGCTGGTGGCAGAGCTTTGAGTGGTGCGATTTGCGTACGTCCCCGCTGCCAGTTTTAAGTCTGACGAGCCATCAGCGTTGTAATAGCCGGTACCTAGGGCAAAATTGTGACGGTGACTGATATTCGGACAGACCGAATATCAGTGGATCTCCCGGGGATCTTGTTGGCTATACAAACGCTACGGCTTCAGGAGCCTTTTCACTCTCTAAAAACGCCAATGCAGAACTCTCCTCGGGCTATGGTGTAACTACAGCCTCTCTGACTTTTTCAGCTCGTTCTTCTTCGTCAGCTTATGGAGGATCGTCAGGTGTTCAGCCGCCATCAATAAGCCTTCTGCCTTGCATCAAAACTTGATGCAAGGGAGTAGTGCGAGGCTTGGGGGCTGTACGGAAGAACCTCCATAGATCGAGTTTGATCTTGATGCAGATATGTTTACCACACCATTGTTGCTACTTAAATCGCCGCCAGATGAGCCAATACATGCAAAGTACGTTCCGGCTGAAACATAGAGAGCACCAGAATTGGACACTCTTGAGCTACTTACAGAGCTGTATCCCGCTCCCTCTTTGCCAATGCCGTTGACCTCCCAAGACGTCGATCCACTGATATTCGGACAGACCGAATATCACTGGCTATCACGACGGAACTCCATGGGTTAGTCATGTATCGGGGGCATATGCGATTAGCGGAAAGTCAACAATTCCAAACGGCAACAGCTCGGGTAATGTCGCCGTCAACTTTGATGCTTCAAATGTCTCATCGATCTACGGATCAGCGTCTACAGTCCAACCGCCAAGCATCGCTCTTCTTCCTTGTATCAAGCTTTAATGCAAGGCAGAAGCGCGATTGCCGGAGGCTGAACTGTTGAAGAAGACCCGTAAGTTGATGAAGCTCTGGAAGCGTTATATCGAAGCCAGTAAACCATACTACCGGTAGCTCCTGTGCGGCTGTTATCTGCAAGATCTCCTCTGTAGATAAAGCCTCCGTCACCATCTTGATAGTAGATAAGCGCACCACCATTTCCACTGATATTCGGTAACCCAGCGCTTTTAAACGTTCCGGCTGACCCAATTGAGGTTGTACCCTCGACGAAACGATTCGCTAAATTTGGCAAGTTAAAAGTTGTACTTCCATCACCACTGCCATGTTTTGTACCAATAACTGCGAAAAGCGCTGCGTATGTCGATCGACTCACAGCTGCACCGTTGCAGAGAAGCCAGCCATCAGGAACTGAATAGAAGTGTCCAAGCATTCCTGTTGGCATGCTCAACGGCTTTAGCTTAGGGAGTAGATCATTCAATGCCTGAGAAATTTGAGTAAGAGTTGCCATGCCAACCTCTTCAGATGTCAGATGTTCACAGTTTCACCACCCAGCTTGGCAACAGCCTGGGTCAACTGAGTGACAATTATTTTTAAAGATTCAACTTCTTGTGCAGTTGTGCCGCCAATCGGTCGTCCGCCTGGCGTAGCGCCATCACCCGCATAAAGTGTCCATGTTTCTGTATTCAGTACAACTTCTCGATCTGCAGGAGTTATTTGAGCTAGTTCAGCAGTCGTGTAGCCTTTAATTTGGATAGCTACACCGCCTACCTGAAAATCGAGAGGTGTTGCGAGTTTCTTTGCTGTCACTGCTCGCTCAGCAAGATGCAGCTCTTTCACTGATCCTGCCTTGAGCGCAGCACCATCAAGAGCCCCATCTTTAGTCCATTTGAAAGACTGTAACGCCTCAAGAAACTGTGTGATGCTCGGCGGCTCGACTTGCGTCATGCCGCATGCATCAATCACCGAGATGCGCATCTGATCTATCAAATAGAACCACGCAGCCCCTGGTTTGGTTGCGGGAGTCCCGGTTTTTGGATTGCCGGACGTTGGATAACCCTTTGAACTCAAAGTGCTTAGCGACGGCGGCGAATCGATCGCGGACGCCTGCCAATAACCTGCTGTCATGCTTCTTCCTCATAGATGAAAATTACGTATACGTGTGCAGGTGCAAGCGCACGTATCATGCACTCGAGAAGTGCATTACCCCATCGGGCAAGATGCTCATCAACACCCCACGTCACATCGAAATACTCGGCGTTTCCGTCGGACCTGATAGTGATGCCAAGAGTCATCACCGTCGTCCATTGTTCGTCCCAGAGCGCGTCGTCAACTGTGCTGTCGACTGTGTGCTCCGTGAATATCGTCACTTTTGCCTGATAGCCGAGAGTGCCGGCGAGCGACTCGAAAAATGCAGCCGTCAATCCCAAATTTGAAGTGATCTTTGCGAGCAGTTCCTGCCGCATTTGTTCACGAGATGGATCAGCAATCGCTGCGAGACACTCTGACGGGATACCCCACTCGTCGAACCATCGTTCAAGCTCCTCTATTGAGGAGCGCGGATCAGCCTCTTCAAGTACAGCATTTGCACGCTCGTCAACTCTTGCAGCCTCTCGAGCTAAGGCATACAGAATTGCGTCAAGCATGCCGCCCTGCCGACGATGCCAGATCGAGCCCCGCGGAAGCAGAGCCTCAACTTGATGCGCATAATGTTTTTCCGTCAGTGCCATATCACACCCATGTGATCGTGCCAGGAACGTAGATCTCTCCTACGACCGTACTCACATCATCTGTTGGCGTCACAATGCGATAACTCTTCACCTCCGAGACACCGCTAATTGCTCGATCTATTGAGGTTCGCAAAACGGCGCCGCCTGGGACAGCTTCAGCGAGCACAACGCTCTCGATCGCAGACTCGATCTTGGCCTTTACGGCTTCATCGTCCGGGAGTATGTCGAGCGTGATGTCGAGCGGTTTCGGGACTGGCGCGACTACGTGCAATATTGCCGTCACCGGCATTTGTGAAGTGATGTACTCATCGACGCGTTTCACCATCGTCTCTGTCGGTATCCCGTTTGACGTCATGCCGTCTGTCATAAAACGCACCGTCACATGACCTTGACCGAGCTCCTGGGGATAGCACCACGCTCGAGTGACACCTGAGACCGCAAGCGTCCAAGCAACGTAATCCGCCCTTGTCCCAGCTTTGGGCGGGCTTTTCTGGCGCTGAAGCAAGCGCTCGCGCAAGCTCTCATCGTCCTCTGCCTCTGCGCCGCCAGTAAGTTCGTCTGCAGTCGCTATGCTCATGATCCCCGCTATAGGACTGACGAGCGTAAGTTCCATGCCGGCTTCTGAATTGCCCGAGGCACCTGCCACTGCAGCTTCGATAGGAGCTTTACCATCGATGCTTGCTGCGGTAGTTACGTAGACGCTGCCATCTTCAGCTTGAAGCTGTGTACCGACCGGCACGGTGCCAGCGCCGATGAAGGAGACTTTACCTGTCGCAGCTGAAGCGGCTTTGCGGTAGATACCGTATTCGGACGCACGGCGCTCAAGATACGCACCTTCTGCTGTCGTCGTGAAGCACTGTCGCAACACGAAGGCGATAAATCCATGCAAACCATGCGAAACGCCTGAGATAACTCGCACTAGCACAGGTACGAGCGACCAGCGCATAGCCTTCTTTCCCATGCGGCTCTCGGCATCTGCCTGCACACGTTTAATGATCTGCGAAAGAGTTGGTCTTTCAAAAGACATGTCAGCTCCAAACGTTTTGGAAACGAGCGGCAAGCGCTTGCGTGTCGTCAGGCTTGAAACAAACGACTGTGAGCGTCAATTGATCTATATCGCTACGCTCAGCAGTCACCTCGATGCGAGCGACAACGGCATCTTCAGTGAGCCATTTAAGCGCCTCTTTGGCGTAGGCCTCAGCGCGTCTGAGCATCTGCGGAAGCATCTTCTGACGCTGCAGCAACCACAGCCGCGATCCGATCCGGTCACCAGTTTCCTGAGCAAATGTGTCGCCCCACCAACCCTGGCGGTATGGCGCTACCGGACCATCATCTGCAGCCGATTTACGCCATGAAAAAAGGCTGATAAGTACAGCTTGCGCTAGCTCATCAGCCTCAAAATCGGAAAGGTCAGCATCCTTTCCATTGAGAATTAATTCCATGACCGTTTCCTCATGCAAACCATTCGATCAGCAGATGAAGGACATAACCGGCCAATCCCACCAAGGTAATCAGCGAGGCCAAGCACAACGTGGCCCGCAAAATTCTGACCGTGAGAATCGGATGGGGATCTTTCAGCAAAATCATGGCTAATGCCCCTATACCTTTTGTTAAAATTTCTTCCATCTGAAGTCATCCGTTCAGATAAAAAAATCCCGCACGGACGCCACATCCATGCGGGATTGCTTTTTGTCAGGTTCGCCTATTGCGGTTTCCCCGTCGTTCCTGAGCCGCCCTGCACACCGCCATGAGTGTGGTTTTGCAGGCTGATACCGTCAGCAGTAACGTCACCGCCGGACACCTTGATGTCGCCGGTAACGGCCGCGCCACTGCCGCCGGAGATAGCCATGCCGCCGGTGCCGGTGATAAGTTTTGCCACTTTTAGTGCGCCGGTGAGTTCAACCGTTGGAGCATCGATCTTCACTGAAGCCGCTTTGAGAGTCGCAGCACCGCTCACTGTTGCGGTCAGTGTGCCGCCGACGGTCGCCTCGAGCTGTTTGTCTGTGTGGACCACAATTCCATCGCGCGTGAGATGCACCTTCTGTCCTTGGTCGTCATAGAGTGCAACTTCACCGGCTTTCAATTTCGTCAGCCGATAGCGCCGGTCAGCGATACAAAAAACTATGCCGTGGCTGCGATCGCCGCTGAAGAATGCCGCAAAAGCTTCCGGCTGTTCATCGTCGAGCGGCTCAGATGTAAACCCATAAGGCTCAACATGCTCAAGATCGTCGCGTACTTCATCTGCAAGCAGCCTCACCTGCACCACGCGCATCTTTTTTGTGCCGTCTGCCGCGGATACCGTCCCGCGGGCAAGCACGTCATCCAATCTGCCCATAAAAAAACGGCCACATCTCTGCGACCGTCCTCATTCGTATATTCGTATGTGACTGGTTCAGTGCATGCGAACCCACTCACCTTTTGACGACTCGTGCCACTCTTCTTCCTGTCCGTCGCGCCCGTAGCGTTCGACAAAGACCCGATCATCTTGCACCTGTATTCGCTTGATATCTCCGTCTTTATGAGGCGTCACAATATTAGGATTCAGCTCGCTGTGATAAACGCAATTTCTGTCACTCAACAGACCGTACTTGTTGATGTATTTCTCACAGACAAACGCACCGGCAAAGCTCGTCTGAGCCATCGCAATTAAGCTTAATGCCGCAACGAATCGCCTCATTTCACACCTTTCCAAGCATTCTTAGTTACCACGTTACTTTGAGATGATACATCTCGCTTAAATGCCGACGGCAAACTAACTTCCAGAGTTGTAATCATTCCGCTCGCAGAAAGCTGAAAGATAATTTTTGTCACCAACATCAAATCGCTGCGCTTCAGAATTTCGTCTTCAACACGAATAAATTGATTAGGACGCCACAGAGTGCCGTCGCTTTGACGCCATCCTTGTATTGTGTATGACGCTTTCAAAGACACTCCACGGCGATATGCGGCTTCAAAGTTAGCTCTCGCAGCACACATCTGCCCGCCACTCTGACCAGAATCCTTCAAAACCAGAAGTCGGAAGCGGCCTACATCAGAATCTGTTGCTGTACCTTTGTCTTCCGCTGCAGATCGACCAAAGTCAGTATCAATTCCTGCGTGTTGACCAACAGCGATGTAATGCGAATAACGCTTTGAGAAATCAAATGCCGAACTGCCAGCAAGTATATTGACGCCCAATTCAAGCGCGTCCGCCGCTTGTCCGGCGCTCCCCGGCTCTGTGATCACGAGATTTCCTTGTTCGTCATCCATGACGACTAAGTTCTCTTTCGTAATCAAGCGGTTAATTGACTCAAATACCTTTTCGCCGGGATTTACTGTGTGATTTGTGAGCGTCTTACCTATGCCGACTTCATCTTTCACAGTTACACCGTAAGGCTTCGCTAAATCCGCAATGATTTGGGAAACGGACTGATTTTTCCATGAAGTTGCGGGATTCGTACTCGTCGTTGTTATCGCTGTGCCACTTTTGCCCTTTACACCAACCCAAGCGTTCTTCGATCCCGCTGCCGCATATGCGGCTGATGGAGGACAACACTCCACCAAATCGACCGTTCTCGACTTTCCTTGTATCTGCACCTTAACAGACTTCCCGTCATACTGGATTGGTGTCGAGGAGATCCATCCGGTGCAAACCAAATCATCGCCGATGTAAACCTGCACTAAATCTCCGTTTCGAAAAAAACCGAAGTCGGTACTGCCCGGGAATTTCTCTGTCACCTCCAGCGCGAACGCGCGAGATAGCTGCTCGATGCCCGTTTCGATTCTTACAGATTTCCAACCACCAAAGCGGCGGCCACCAATACGAACCTCAACTCTGTTGTCAGTCATTCACTCAAAATCCTTAACGGAGACGCGGGACAGAAGCCTTCATGACGAACCCCATTTCGGAGTGCTATTTCCGAATCGCGAGTTGCATCATCGTGATAGTCGTAGGCAAGCACCACAGCTGGAACAACATCCGTTGGCGTCACAGTGATTAAGCGCTGCTGCAAATCTGCACGTGATGTAAGTACCTCAAAGACTGCGACGTGGGCATCTTCGATCTTTTTGTACATCTCATCATTGGTCTCGAGCAGAAGCTCCGTATCGAGTGCCTCTGTAAGCACCGTACGAGTTTCAATGAGTTCATCGTAGCTCCTGACATGAACTGTCATTTCGGAAAGATCGTCCCTAGTCGTGAGCGTCGTGCCTGGCGCCGAAGAGTCTTTGTCAGAGCCCACGAGAGCGCTCACGCCGACCATCTGCGCGATAAGAAGCTGACGCGTCAGCGTTTCTACCGCCGCACGATTCTTCATCACAGTCTTCTGCACATCCGAGAGTGTCGTCCCTTCCTCAACGACCTTTCTGTAAGCTTTAGTGCCTGACGAAAGTTTGTCGTGCCCGACCAAATTTTCGAGCTGCTTCGCCACACCGCGCCACGCAGAAACAGTTGTTGCCCACCGCGAAAGTCCTAGCGCACCGACGAGCTTCGTCGCGAAGATCTTCGGATCAGTTGAAAGCAGTGACATGGCCTTCGACGCAGTCTCAGCTACTCCCTCAGCAAAATCGAAGATTTTGGAGAGTTCCGAGTTACTTATGATCCCTAGACAGTCAAGAATGTCACCCTGAAGCGCAGAGTCGATGTACTCGTTGATCGTCTTAAGATCAATTGACGTCACAAACCGATCAATAGCCGACTCTTCGACAGCATCTGCAACATCGAATGCTTCACTCTCAGCGTCCACCGAAATCGTCGGAAATTCGAGAATGCCGGCCTCTGTCGCGGTGATCACCACCGACGCAACTCCGAGTGCTGCATCAAATTTGAGCTCTGAGATAGAGGTAATCGTCACCTCCATCTCGCCCAGCCAAGGGTGTATGAGCGTGCCAGACCCAGGAGCCTCCAGCTCTGCCATTAAGGATTGAGCCTGAGCGATATAGTCATCACCAATAACGAACGCAGTGAGAGTGATCTGTCGCGTCGCTCGCCCTAAATCTTCAACAAATGGCTGATCCTTTTGAGGATATTCGTGGACCACCGTACGGCGCCCAATTTTCAAACCTGACGCAGTCACCTCAAAGGGTATACCTCTAAAGCTTGCCGGCTGAAGCTGATCAGAGAACTTACTCATCCAAAACCTCAGTATGAGTAACGGTCGGCATAACCGACGGAGCCAAGAATGTCGAGGCCGCCACTGCCTTGAGCGTCAGTGATCGCCGCCGATGCGCCGCCGGTCGCAGTTACGTCGACCGCGACGCGGCCACTCACCTGCTGCGATGCAGTTAAGTTCACTGGCTCGACCTGCTGCACGGTTGCGGACTGTGTGCTGCCCGATGTTTTCGAGTCGCTCGAGAACCAGCTCTTCACGAAGTCAGGCACGAGGGAGGCGAAGTCGAAGTTTGCGAAGAAGTCACGGATGATTCGACCAACATTTTGTACGCTTTTCTTGACACTCTCATACCAACCAGTACAAGCCTTCGCCCACGAATCTGGAAGCAAGTTGAACACGCTCTTGATGACATCATCAATACTGCGGAGCACCGCTGGAAAATCTCCGCGGAAAACTGCTTTAGCCGTTGAAAGTATCGAAGAACCTACTGCCCCAAATCGGTCGGTGAGACGATCCCATGCTGCGGCGACAAAATCGACACAGGCCTGAGCACCTTCCTTGATTGCTGGCCAGATGCGATCCCAGTTCGCGATCACAAGCCCCGCAGCAATTGCAACGGCGCTGATCACGAAGCCGACGGGGCCGAGTGCACCAGCCATAGTGACCCCGACTGTGCGGGCGATAGTCGCAAGCGTGCTGAATGTCTGAATCATCGTCATCACACTCGAGCCGAGAGCGACGACAGCCATAATCGTCTTTCCTGCCATAATCGCGCCCATCGTATACAAGACTGTATTGAACCCACCTACAGCATTGAAGGCACGAATCGCGTAATCCGCAAAAGCCAGGATCCCACTCACGATTCCTTCGAAATCAATACTCTCAAGCGATTGCGCGAAGCGCTCAGCAACTTGAGCGAACTTCTCAGAGAAAGCCTCCCGATTTGCGACGATCATGGTCTGGATACGCCCAGTCATGTGTGTGATTGTCGGCGCTAATGATGAAGCTATTGTGTTGCCCACTGAAGCCACAACAAGGTGTAAGTTTGTGAACCCCGTGCTCAGATCAGAAGCTGATTTCACTGCATCCCGACTCATTACGATGCCAAGTCGATGAGCTTCGGCACTCATATCGTCGAGCCCTGCAGCTCCAGCAGTCAGCATCGGTAAGAGCTTGCGACCGCCCTCACCGAAGACGGCCATTGCCATCGAGGCTCGCAACGTCGGATCCTCGTTTCTTTGTATTGCGTCGGCAAAGTCACGGAAAACGTCTTCAACCGAGCGCATGTTTCCGGCAGCATCTTTCATCTTGATGCCAAGAGCGTCGAAGAGCGTTGCTGCTTTCGATGTCGTGTCCATCCCCGTTGCGATTTCAGTCATGTGCTTGCCGAAATCCTTGAGCGCATCTTCAAGCGTTTCCTGAGAAGCGCCAGCCTGCACAGCCGCGTAGCCCCACTCTTGCAGGCGTTCGACACCCACTCCGACGCGCTGACTCATCTTGTCGAGTCCATCGCCTGTTGCTGTGAAACTCGAGACCGCCTGTTGCATACTAAAGCCGACAGATCCAGCTGCCGCGGCAAGAGGACCGCCGACAATACTGCCGAGGTTTTTTGCGTTCTCGGCAACGTCCATCACAGACCGATTGAAGAGTCTTAACTGCTTCTGGAGACCCGTGAATTTCGTCGACTGAATGACTTTGGCAAGTCCAACCCATCGGGCGGAGAACGCTTTGACCACTGGCGATGCAACGTCTCTGATCGCAAGAACGGCAGTCAATCTAAAGTCTTTACCCGCCATCTGTTCTCTCCATTGCGATGCGATTCCATTGAGCCACGTAAAGATCCTGTTCCGAAAAGGACATCTTCATAGTCTTCGAAGGAGCGAGCCTCCACACATACGCGAGATCAAAGCATCGTGCCAGGATGTCTTCTACTCGGCCCCTTCCCCGAAAAAACCCATCACCATCCAACACAGCACATTGAAGTCTTTGAGTGCAAGTATCTCAATTATCGAAGGCGGCAGCCCTGCGAGTTTTGAGATGTAAGCTGCGCACACAGCAGTGTTGAGATGAGGCATGCCGTCAAGATCTACTGTGTATGGCATACCAAGCTGTTTGCACATCTTTGTAGTCGGCTCCTTCAGATCGAGCTCGCTAATCTTCTCGCCAGCGTGTTCAATCGGATGCTTCAATTCGTACTTCATGCCAAATCTCCATCCAGTCCTTCAAACCGAAGGCTGATCGTTCCGTCTACAGGCTTAAAGGCTGCGTCACCTACAAGCCACGCATCACTAAGTGTGTAAACCATACCGTTTGCACATTCAGCAGTGATCGTCATGGATTCACTTTCCATGAGCGTTTCAGTAGGAAAGTCAGAAGTCACAATGAAGTCGCCTGCGATATAGGGCGTAGCGATCGTCTCCTTGAAGCCAACTGGACCACCCGTCGAAGCCATCGTCTCACGAGTGACTTTTGCCATTGGGAACTCTAGGTTCCCCTGCAGTTCGAGCTGCTGACCGTCCACTTTGAAATAGCAGGTACCTGCTAGTCGCTTACCCATTTGTTATTCCTCCGCGTACTGAAGACGGAACTGGTTGAGAAGTGCGAAAACACGCAGCTGATTTACATAGTCGGGCGGGAACAGCACATCGAGACGATTTGGATTGTCCGCATTGCGTTCGACGATGAGGTACTTCTTAAAAAGGTCCCTGTTCTCACAAATGCCTGAGGTCTCTAGACGTGCATATTCAGCTACGAGTTCGCCGCGGATCACAGACGGTGTAACTATTGCCTGACCTGCGCCGTAGCGAGTTCCGTCGCTCGCGAGCTTATGGCGCGCGTACTTCGACGTGATGATTGATTTGAGTCGGCGCAGCACGTAGGCAGACGTATGCAGCGTCTCAGAGTCGAGGTAGGACGCATCGGCGTCACCCATAGAGTTCCTCTGATACGTCGTGATCGCCCTTTCGATCTGCACCGTGCCGCTCACAGTCGTGAGCGTGGCGATGCCGTTCTCCAACAGTGTCTGGCGCTCCGTGAGAATGAACCGATTCTGCGTCGGCGAGGCCATGACGCCGGTAAGAGCTCCAGTCTGCGTCGGACGGGCCGGATCGGCCGAGATGAAGACAGCAGTGCGCGCGACGTAGGCCGCGAGCACCTCTTCAACCGCAGTCGGCATCGAAGGCTCGACGCCGACGATCGTCATGTGCTGGTCGTTGCGAGCCGCGCCGAAGGTCTTGAGCTCTTCGAGCGTACCGCGCTTCGCGGTATACACGTGGCCGTAGATTTGGCGGAAAGGAGACCAACGGCCCGATGTGTCGTTCATCTCTGTCTTGAACGCATCGAGCACGACGGCGTCCGAGTAGGGACAACCGATGAAATCGTACTGTTCGTCGCCCATAGCTTCGATTGCCTGATCAATCTCAGGATCAACCGTTCCGCCAGACATCGGCGTGATTGTCACGCTGATACCGGAAGGTGTCGCCTCGCCATTGATGAGACCACGAAGGTTGAGTGCAAGCTGAATGCCATTTCCGATCGTACCCTTCGTCCGTGCTGCAATCGTGCAGATTCCGTCAGCGGCACCTGCCGTAACCGGCAGATCCTTTGAAAGAGAGATTGAGTCTGATAGTGCAATCGCGATTTGAGCACCCGTGTCACCTTCTTTCACGGCCACCTGCAGGCGTTCGCCTCCAATGTAGAAGGAGAGCGTACCGGCCTCGAGGGCAGTTCCTGTAATCTCGACCTTGCCTGCTGCCGCACCTGCAGACTGACCATCGACTAATGGGATACACACCAGCTGACCGAAGCTGTCGACGGTACGATAGGCATCTACCATACGTGCGAGCATCGAACCGCGACCGAAGAGTTTCTTCGCCATCGCTACAGTCGAAACTGTCACCGGCACACCCTTTTCGGCCGTTCCCGACTCAAGCTTCTGACCAATCAATAAACTCTGAGAAGTATTAGTCGGCGTGTAAGCCGCAGAATTATCCATCTCAGCATAAAAAAGCGGCACTCGAATGCCGCTCGGAATGGTATTGAAAGAAATACTCATAGATCCACCTTGATATGTCCTTCGAGCCGGCCATCCGGCTGATCTTTCTGCATCGACGGATCAATGCAGTCCACATCGACATCCATGCCATCGAACGGCGACAGGGCATCGAGCTCGACCTTCTGGTAAGTGTCAGAAGTATCGATGTAGGTCTCAAAAGAAAACTCAAACTGATAGGCCGCACGTGCCGCGTCGATGTAGATGAGAACTCCGCCTTCGTAGACGATCTCACTGAACTCATCCTTGGGCTTCATGTGCCACGAAAGAATCGCTCGAAAGATCTCTGGACGCAGTACTTCAAGCCACCGACCGGCATCCTGCCCACGTTCGTCTGCACAGTTCGGCACGACTACGATCACCCCGAAGGTATTCGTAATCACCTGGTAATACCCGTTATTGGACTCCTGCGCTCCAGCATCCTCACGAAGCGGAGCAACGTAGGCAAAAGGCACGGGCGCATTCTCAGCGCGCTCAAGGCCTGCCCACTGCGCTGCGCCGCCAACCCTCTGGTGAAAGGAAGGGCAACGCTCCCGCAATGCGCTAATGATTGGATCCAGCTTCATACAATCCCCGGCTTAATGGCATTTGCTAGCGCGTTTGCCATCGTTTCATGAAATGTTCCTGAATACTGCTCGGCCGCTGCTGGAACAAAGTTCTTACGCGGCTTCGCTACCTTCTCACCGGGTCGTTTTTTGTGACGCCGCGATTGCTCCAGCGTTTCTGATCCTGGCCCACGATGCCCATAAACGACAAATGCCGGGTAATAAACCGGCATTCGCTGAGTCTTCGTCGGATAAACCGCGACGGAGTAGCCTGATCGGGACACTTTGACGCGTAGAGAGCGTTGCATTTCACCAGAGTCGCGGCCCGGAAAGTCACCAGCCTCGGAAACAGACCGTCGCGAAATCAACTTTCTGGCAAGTTTACGAACGTCATTACCTGCTTTCCGGAGTGGCTTACGCAACTCTTTCGAGTCGTAATCAATCGTTCGAAATCCAGGATCGACGCGTGTTTGAACCAACATTTGCTTTCTCCTCGACGTCAAGCACAGTGAAACGGTTGACCTCGCCAAGATCAGCAACGCGCTGCACGCGGTAGCGGATGCCGTCAACCTCAAGCTCAACCACCCCGGCGAAGTCCTGCGGGCGAGTGCGACCTTTAATGCGACGTACCGTGATGCGGTGCGTCACGCCGGAATCGACCTGCTTCGCGCCCCAGTAGATAGTCGCGCCCACGGGTTCGATCTTCCCCCAGACCTCATCCTCGTGAGCTGTCGCCTTCGAGAAGCCTAGGCGCTCATCCGGGAGATGGACGGTGAAGAAGATCTTCACGCGGCGGTTAAGCTCTCCAATCTGCGGAAGATTCATAGCCACACCCTGTAGGGATCAAGCAGCGCATTAACGAATGGCAAGGGCTTGAGCTCTCCGGCAGTTGCGGCCTGGCGCTGTTCGTAGAAGTGTGCAACCTGAACCAAGATCCACTGTCGGATGCTAGCTGGGATGTCTTCAGCATTGGTGCCGAATCCTTTGACTCCATCACGAGTGATTAGACCACGTTGAAGCTCGTGTTCAGCCATCTGCGTAGCAGCTAGCACGAGACTGCGGATGAGATCATCGTCCCCGTGCCAGTCCACGCGAAGGTGCTCCTTTGCGGCCTCGAGGCTCACTGCCCCGACGGCCGTTGAGGTGTCGATCGTCATCCGCATCTCCGTTTACTTCGTCGAGACTGGAAGTACGAGATCTCCACCACAGAGAGCTTTAGGACGCTCGACGCCAAAGCCAAGACGACGCTCTGCACGGATCGTAACCAAATTCTTCTGTACGTTATCCATGTCCTGTTCGAACATCTCGACAGTCATGCCCTGGCGCGGCCAAAGCGTGGCGGCCTGCGTGAAGTCGCCAACGAGGAACTTCTTCTGCGGGATTGCCGGCGTCGGCCAGATCGGCAGGCCCCAGAGAGCCTTCGGAGCAATTGAGGCTGGATGACCGAGATAGTAGTCGCCCGAGCTGTTCTTCTCCATCTGCAGCCGCGACCAGTCGACCGGATTCAGAAGAATCACGTTCGGGCGATAGAAGGCCTGTTCAACCTTCGTCTTCGCGTGAAGGATAAGATCAAACAGCGTCGCACTTTTCGCGGGAAGATCATCGGTCGTCGCGTCATGCGGCGTGTACTGTCCGGCGGCAAAAATGCCAAGCAAGTGATTCGTCGAGCCGTCGCCGGAAACAAGTTCGTCTTCGACGACTAGATCAACACCGTAAACAAGTCGCTGATTGATGTACGCGGCGAGCGCGGGTCCGTCAGCCATCAGCTGCTTCGAAACGCGAGCCATATGCGCGATCGTCTGGATCGTGCCCTGCTTGAGGGCGTACCCAGTCGAGCCGAAGGGCTTCTGACCACCTTCAGGGACGAAGGCCGCGCCATTTACGAGTTTCGTCTCGTCTTCCATCACGTACTCGTACGCATTGGTGGTGATCGGAATCGTCGGGAAGAGCGATTCGATTGTGAGCGGACGGTACGCACCGGCAAGAATTCCGGGGCGGCGGTAAGCCTGAACGACGCCGCCGGCCGGGGTGGTGATCGGATTCTGTGCCTCAGCCTTCGTATCAACCTGTTCGTCAAGATCAAATCGAGCACGGCCAGCACGACCAGTAACCATCGCCTTAAAGTTCTCACTTTCGACGAACATTTCACCAGCCGACTTCATACGGACGGCCTCTTGCACCTTAACGCCCTTCTGTTGCACGTCAAGCAACTGTCGCGCAAGCTTCGTCTGTTCTTCACCGAGACGCTTGAGCTCAGCTTTGTTCGATTCGGAGGTAGCTGCCATCTTTTCTTCGATGCGGTCGATGGCCTCCATGATGTCCTTCGTTTCCATTTTCGGTTCCTTGCTAGATGGATTCCTCGAGCTTCTTGAGTCGCTCGAGTAGGTCTTTGGATGCCTTCTCTTCGGCCTCAGCCTCCCGCTGATCCAAGAAAAGTTTCCGGGATTTAGCGACGATTGCCGTCGCCATCGACTTCGAGAAACCGCCTGCATCCCGCAGGAAGTTCTCTAGATTTCGAATAGAGTCAATTTCGTCGAGGTCTTCGGACCTAACATCAGTGATGCGCGCCGCATCGTCTGCGGGGTAGCTCACGATCGATATTTCGAGGAGCCGCCCGATCGACTTATACTCACGACCGCCACCATCAAGCTCTCGGCACTCAGCACCACGAGAAGAGAAGCCAACAGAAAGTCCATCGACAGTTCCATGCTTGAGAGCTGCGAGCACGGCATCAGACTGTGGATTGCCAGGCGTAAGCTCACCCTCGACGAGAAGGCCTTTTTCATCCTCGGCCGCAAACGTCCACTTGCCGATCGGCAAGTCCCACCGATGTCCGAAGAACATCTTCGGCATACCGTAGGTCTCAAGAGACTTCTTATAGGCACCGGGAAGAATCACGTCGCCATAACTATCCTTGCCGTTGAAAACAGAAGCGTAGCCACGGAACTTTCTCGTGCTCCCTTCTATCATCTTTAGCTCAACATCCTGAAGCGGGATGCTTTTGTACTGCACTGCCATCACTGCCTCACAGGTTCGCCATTTACAGGCGAATTGGCCGGTTGCACCTTTCCAAGTCGATGCAGCGGCACCAAGTTACTCTGAGCTGTGAGATCGTCACCGCCCGGAACAGGCGGGAGATTCTCCAGCTTCCGAATCTCGTTACGGCTCATCACGCCGTTTTGGGCCATCTGAGAGTAGAAAGCCGCACGTGTCTGTTGATCTGTGCGAAGGAAGGCGTCAGTCTTGAACTCGATTGTGAGTTCTGTTTGATCGACTCCGATCAACCGACGCTCAAGAGCCTGCTCGAGCTGCTTACAGAGCGGTCCAATGGTGTATGTGTGAAAACCTTTCGTGATCTGCTCGATCCCAGAGCCCCACGTGGTTACACCGCTTGCTCCTACAAGCACACTCGGTACGCCAAACCAACGGCAGATTTCCTCTACCGAAAAACGTCTCGTCTCAAGAAGCTGAGCGTCCGCCGGCGAAAGCGACATCTGCGTGTACTTCAGACCGCGATCAGCGATGATCAGGCCGCCTGTGCTCGATGTCATCTGCACCTTGAAGCGACTCATCAGATTCTTCAGCTGATTCTCGTTGAGAGCACTGTCGGTATACAACACGCCCGTCGGCTTGCTGCCTTTTCCAAAGAGTGCATTTGCGTTCTCTTGTGCATGCACAGCTTCGTTCATCGAAGCTCGCATGAACTCGAGCTTCGAGAGCCCCATGAACCCGTTGCCAATACCCTTCCAATGAATGACGTTTTCAGGCGCCCAGACCGAAATCGCGCCGTCCTGATAGTAGGTGTAGACCTCACCTCCCCCCACGACAGAAACTTCCATCTGATCTGGAGACACCGGAATGAGCGCAATGGGTTCTCCGGAACTGTCACGCTCAATACGTGCGTATGCATTTCCTCTCAGCAAACGGTTAACAGTCATCGCAGAGTAGAACTCAGATGGTGTCATCCATGCATTTGGACGCTCATGAAGGAGCATCCATAGGCGACTGCTGCGAGCCGGTACACGACCTCCACCTTCGTCTGCGTAGACAAAGAGTGGCAACGTCCCAATTGTGTTCGCCAAAAGCTCAACACACGCATACACCGCAGAAATTTGCAGTGCAACATCTGACGGAATCTCTCGCGTCTGATCAATCACCGGCGCGAGAGGTAGCGGCACCTGCATCCCTGATGCAGTCCCGAGCGGACCTCCCCAACTCGTGATCCAGTTGACCAACCGGCGAACGAACATCTAAGTCACCATGAAAAAAAGGTTTGATCGGACGACTCTACAAAGCCAGCCCATCGGTCGTTGTCATCAACGATTGCGTTGCCGAGTCCCATAATTAGTGCGACCACACCATCGATCTTCTCTTCGTAGCGCTCCTTGCGCGGGAAGATGTTGTCCTTCGCGTCAACCTTCGCAACAACGTTGCCCATCATCCAAGTGAGCACAGGGTTACCGTCGTGGCAAATACGGTGATCGAGAACAAGTGCTTCGAGTGATTTCATCGGGTCCGACATGTTCTGCACGGTATTCCGGCACTCGATCATCGGCGCATCGTCCTCTGCGAGCGATGTAGCAAGCTGTGTTGCCTGCCACGGGTCATAAACAATGGCACTGACCTCATATCGAGAGAGATCAAGTCGCAAATCCTCCTCAACCACGTTGAAGTCGGTCATCGCACCTTCTGTAACGATCAGATAACCCTCTTCAGCCCACCCCACGTACTGAGAGTTTGTGGACTGTTCAACTGCGCGACGCGGCAAATAACACTGACAGAAGACGGCGTAGGTCGTACGGCCCTCATCATCTTCGCCGGGGAAAATCAAGACCTTCGCAGTCAAGTCAGATTTCGAGCCAAGGTCAAGGCCGATAAAGCACTTACGCCCCTCGAAGTCCGTGATGGACATCTCTGGCACTTCACAGCGTTTCCACGCCTGCATATCCATCCATGCTGTTGAAGCGGAGCACCATACATTGAGATGCTTTGTTTTGAAGTTGTTCATCGCCGATGGCAGCGCTATTGCTTTCTTTTGCAGCGACAGAACCATTTCTGGCATTACTGAGACGCCCCAATTCGGGTTCGCCTTCATGAGCGCTTCCTCAGTAGTCCAATCGTCACCGTCATCAAGACCATAGATGATTCCAAACTGAGTCTCATCACTGATCTCTTTTCCTAGCACTCGTGTGACCATCATGCGCACTTCGTAGCAGATACCCGAAGTATCAAAGCCGGCAGTCGTAATGACCCAAAGCAACGAGTTCAGGCGCTTGCCTAAGGACGTTTCCACTACGTCATAGACATCACGTGTCTTGTGAGCATGCAACTCATCAATGACCGCCAAGTGAGTGTTTAAGCCGTCCAGCGTTGATCCTTCCGCACTCTTGGCTTGAAAAGTAGAGTTTGTCGATGGTACATAAAGGGCATTGGCCAAAACTTCCAAACCGAAGCGTTGGCGCAGCGGCTCGTTTTGTTTGGCCATCTGCTTCGCGTCACCGAAGACGATCTTCGCCTGATCACGCGTTGTCGCGAAACTGTAGACCTCTGCACCAGGTTCTTTATCGGCAACAAGACAATAGAGGCCCACTCCACTTGACAGACTGGATTTGCCGTTCCCCCGTGGCACTTCAATGTAGACGCGCCGAAATCGACGACCGCCATCAGCACGTCGACGCCATCCGAAACTTGTCGTCAGGATGAAGATCTGCCAAGGCTCGAGCACGATTCTTTTCCCAGCGAGCGCACCCTTAGTGTGTGTCAGGAGCTCAATGAACCGACAAACTTCGTTTCCCTTAGCTTCATTGAAAATGTAAAGACCTGAAGCTGCGAATCGCTCCAGGTCTTCTTTTTGGCGTTGACACGCAAGCTTGACCCACTCGCATGCAACGATCACTCCAGAAAGCACGCCCTCCATGTACTGGCGAGCGATACCACAGTAATTCTTAGAAACCATCGAATTCGTTCACTGGTTCATCTTTTGTCGCAATGTTCACGCGCGCGCGCGAAGAAGGCGTAAAACCGAGCTCCCTTTCGCAAGCAAGTAAGACTGTCTGAATCTGAATAAGTAGCTTTGCATCAGGATTCAATTCACGCCGCACGGTACCGTCAGTTTTCTCTGTGACGATCGTCGTGCCGTCGTGGTCAACAGCTTTAGCGAGCTTGCGATAGAGCGCGTAATTTCGCGCCCATCTTTCGAGTACGGTGAAATCGGTAACCGCCAATAGACCTTTCGGCGCATTTTCGACAGCGATCCTCCACGCCTCACGTGCTTCCTTCGTCAAACATTTCGGTGGTTGAGAAGAAAGTTCCGTGTTCGTTTTGGCTTGCACTTCTAGTGAACGACACGGCTGAAAAGTTCCGAGCGCTTTTTTCTCGGCGTCCGGTTTCCTCGGTCGTCCCATAGCTGAAACCTATCGATTTTGCATGCGTAAAAATTTAGGTAGGGGCGCGGTCTACAATCAAATGTGTTGAAACTTTTGACCCGCCCCTCCCCTGACTTGGAGAAAAGCATGGTTCTCGACCGCCAATACCAAAATGAACTTCTCAATTTCCTTTTGCAGGATTACCCCGAATACGAACATGCCCATGAGCATTGCCAGAAGCTATACATGACCGACGGTCCAAAGTACATCGGGAACGTTGACTACCTTCAGCAACATGGTCTGCTAAGAGACGGAGTCCTATTAAGTCACGGCGTGGATGGCACAACTTCTGTTGGTGTTATTCCCTTCCCGAAAATCACAGAAAAGGGAATAGATTTCGTAGCGCAGGACGGTGGCCTAAGCGCCATCCTGAATGTTCAGACCGTCAAAATCCACCCAGACACGATTAAGGCATTGGTTGAGGCGCGCCTGCTTTCTTCTTCTCTCGATCCCCAACAAAAAACTTCCTTGGTCGATCAACTGAAGAAGCTTCCAGAAGAGTCCGCCAAACGCCTACTAGACAAACTTTTGGATATGGGAATCCAGGCAACGCTGTCTTCTGCATCTGGTCTTTTTGGACTTCTGTAAATATCCGGATGAGCTGATTGCCACTCACGAGGGCAACTCCGGTTTCCGTAAAGACGACATCATGCCCGGCGATGGAAGCTATAAAGCCATTGCCGGGCATGTCGGTCCATACCTCCATCACCGTGTGGCCGGCTTTGACCATGAATTGGATGCACTGCGGCGTTACCAGCTGAATCATTCCTTCCTCTCATTCCCAAAGCCTCCATCCTCAGAAGCCGTCTTTCGCGAGTGACAAGCGTGGCAGAGGGCTTGCAGGTTTTCCTCATCAAAGAGAAGGATCGGATCGCCACGGTGTGGCTTGATGTGATCGATATCCGTTGCAATTGTGAGGCGCCCTTGCTTCATGCACTGCTCGCAGAAAGGGTGCTGCGCAATAAAGCGATTACGAAGCTTCTGCCATCGATAGCCATACCCCCGTTTTGCAGAAGAACCCTTAAAAGCGGTCCTACGCGCCTCTCGAGCTTTACGAGCTGCAGCGGCATGCTTTTCAGCATCGCTTTTATGCTGTCCACAAAAATCAACACCACGCGGTACAGAGCGCCGACAACCGGGGTGTTTGCAAAACGTCATGAGAGGCATTACATGGAAGGCATCAAAGATTTAGCCAAAACCCAAATAGCAAAAAGCCCGCACTCAATCTCAATCGAGCCGGGCTTTCTTCTACTTTCTCTGGGCGCAAAAAGACCGCTCCTCCAGAGCAAGTCTTTCGCGTCTGAGACGGTATATAAATTTTGAGCAATTATAGAGGACGATGCAGAATTTTTTCAAGTCGGTTGCGAATGACCGTGCGTCCACGTGTAAGAAAGTTATCCACGTCACGATAGCGCATGCGTAGTTTGAAATGGCGCCATATCAAGGACAGCATATGCTCTCGGGAGACTGGGTATGCATAGAGCGCAGCTATGAGCGCCTTAATGCACCTGTCAGAATGCGTAGTGCACGGCATTCCTTGCCAGGCACGATTGACTTGAACTGCCTTAGCGATATCAACGGGAGAGTCACTTTCGAAAATGCCGCTCATAGCACCGGCCTCAGCCATTAGGCGAGCCATAGGGGATCTTCCAGGACCTCTGCTTTCTCGACTCCATCTCCCCCAGTTGACTAAATAGTCTTCAAGTTCGTCGTCAGTCATTCTTCCTCCCAGTCAATTGCGATCACAATCGTTCCCGGCTTCTTAGGATTCAGCCATACCTGTTCTCGATGGTGGAAAAGACAATCGTCAAATCCAAGTGCATCGGCGATTCCGTCGTAGAACGACTTGCAACGTTCAACCATGTTCGACTCGTCACGGCGCCGGCGATCGGGAGGTTGAATGATCAGCTGCACGTTCAGCCGAGTTCCGCTCTTGAGCGTTGCAGGTTGTCCCATGAGCTCCTGTTTAGCTTTGACGAATGCTTCCTGCCGCGCAGCCTTCACTAAAGCCGCTTTTGCCGACCA
>NZ_QNRV01000005.1 GCF_003315195.1 Sutterella wadsworthensis
TCTTCATTCGTGTTGCGGATGCTGTCGAGGAGGAGTGCTTTGTCGATCGGCTTCTCGAAGCGGTTAAGCATTTCACGCATGCGTTCGACCTGCTGGTCAACAGTCGAAACGGCAGTCGGCAGCAGACCGCTCAGGCCGTATTTGGCGCGCTCTTCCTTTGTGAATGCTTCGCCCTTATTGACGAAGGGGCAGTGGAAGATGGCCGAGGCCGGAAGCTTGTCGCACTGAGTCATGGAATTACCTCCTTGATGGGTGGTCGAACCGCGGATTCCTTATCCCGCGATCCATAGGGAGCTGCGCTTGCAACATCCTGGTGGTTTATTTTTCCGTCGTGTTGGTCAGCAACGTCAGAAAAATATTGTCGGAAAGCGTCGCTCCAAGAGTTGTTTTCCCGCTCTTGAAGCAGCCTTCGCGGTATGGCCTAGGTGCGCTTTCCTGTTCCTTTTTGCGGGTAATGCGGGGAAATGCCGCCCTAGAACTTGGGAATCATTCTAGGCTCGTTTTTTCGGAAGGGATAACCCGAAAAAGCAAAGCCGTTCGTAAACTATTTCTTCTGATCAAACTCCCGAATGCGCTGAGCAGCCTCTTTGGCGACGTCAGTTTTCGGGTAGGTCTTGATGATTTTTTGCAGGGTTGCTTTAGCAGCATTAATGCTGCCGCTGGCGGCTTGTGAACTTGCCACAAGCATCATTGCATCAGCAGCTCGAGCGCCTTTTGAGAATTCTCGAAGCAGTTGATTTTGAGATGAAATTGCCGTTTTATAGTGCTCATTGGCAAAAGCACTGGTACCCCACCAGAAAAGTGCATCCATCCGGTAGGGCGACTTCTTGAAGTTGTCATTGAAGTCCTTGAACGCCTTCTCCGCATCGCCGTACTTGCCGGTCTGCAAAAGCGCCACTGCCGTATCGTAGGCCTTTTTCTCTTCTGCAGATACCTCAATGGACTGACCGTCAATCACCACAACCTGAGGTTCGAATACGGCAAGGCGCTTGTCGAGCGTTTCGTACTGAGTCCGGGCATTGCGTTTTTCCTGATTCTGCGCATTAACCAATTCTTCAATGCGGCCCGTCAAACGACGATTCAGCTCTTTAAGATTATTAATTTCCGTCGAAAGCTGAATTTGCGCATTGCGGTTGGCTTCCAGATCAGTCTGAAGCGTCTTGATGGACTCTCTAAGCTCAAGAATCGCGCGGCGCGCATCATCGTCGGCAAAAGCCTGAACACTGCAGGCCGCCGATAAGGCAGCAAGTCCGATCGCAGTGCGTGCAATGCATTGGGTGAATGAGGACATGGACAACTCACTAAACTCAGAAAGGATCAGTCGATAATCGACCGACCGTTTCCGCCCTGCTGGGGCACTATGGCCCCAGCATTGGACGAGCTCTTACTTGGCGGCGGGCTGAGCTTTCAGCACGCTTTCCGGATACACGATATCGGCACGGCGATTTTGCGCCCAGGCTTCTTCGCTGTGACCAAGTGCAATGGGCTTTTCCTTGCCAAAAGAAACGGCCTCGATGCGGCTGCTGGGAATACCAAGCAGCTGCAGACGCTGCAGCACGGCTTCAGAGCGCTTCTGTCCAAGCGCAAGGTTGTATTCACGGCCGCCGCGTTCATCGGTGTTGCCTTGAATGACAATCTTCACCTCCGGATTGGCAGCAAGCCACTTGGCGTGGGCTTCAACCACAGCGGCATACTCCGGAGAAACTTCGTAGGAGTCAAACGCGAAATAAACCGAGCGGTGGTAAAGCGGATTGGCCGGATCCAAGAAGGGATTGACGGCAGTGGTTTGAGCGGCGGACTGCTCGCCAGCGAGCGTCCCTGCCTTGTTGCCTTCGTCAAGTGAAACCGATGAGCAGCCAGAAAGTACAGCGGTGACCGCAGCCGCAGCTGCGAGAACCTTCCAAGAAATAGACATTGTAAGCTCCTTTAAAAAAAGAACGAAAATCGGGTTTGTATCGAACTCAGGGGAGAATCGGTCCCCAGGCGGGTTCGCGAATATCGCCTTCCCCGTAAAGACGCGTTGTCAAGCGGGCATCAGCCGAACAGGTGCCCAACACTCCGCGACCGCTCACCTCAGTGGCATATACCAAGAAGCGGCCGTTGGGAGCAAAGGACGGTGATTCATCACGATTGGTATTCGTAACCAGCATGTCCTGCCCCGTCGACAGATCCATTACCGCGAGGCGGTATTCGGCGTCAATGCGGGAGATATACGCCATACGCATCCCGTCAGGCGAAATATCCGGACTGATCGCGTAGCTGCTGCCAAAAGTCACTCGTTCAGCAGCCCCTCCAGCCACCGGCTGGCGGTAAATCTGCGGCGTACCACCGCGGTCGCTCGTAAAGTAGATCCAACGGCCGTCTTTTGAGTAAACGGGCTCTGTGTCGATGCCGTAGCTCTGCGTAAAGCGCTTGAGACCCGAACCGTCCGCATTGATGCGGTAGATCTGCGTCAACCCGTCACGGGACAATGCAACGGCAAGTTCACGACCGTCAGGGGACCAAGCCGGCGCCGAATTATTGCCTCGGAAATTCGCCACCTTACGACGGCGGCCGGTTGACAATTCGTGCACATAAACGATGGGCTTGCGCTCCTCAAAGCTCACATAAGCGAGCTGTCGGCCGTCGGGAGACCAGGTCGGCGAAATGATCGGCTCGGGAGACTGCAGAGCGGTACGCGGCACGCCGCCATCGCTGTCAGCAATAATGAGTTCATAACGGCGCTTGGCCAGCTGCGCTACGTAGGCAATCTGTGACGCAAACATTGCACCTTCACCCGTAAGACGGGTATAGATGCGGTCAGCGCAGCGATGCGCCGCCATGCGAAGCAAATCTTTCCCGGCTGATACGCCGATGGAGTCGAGTTGTTCTCCGCTCACAGCATCATAAAAAAGACAGCGGACATCCCAGCGTCCATCACTGAGCGCCTGCACGGCGCCGACGACATAGACCGCTGCGCCCGCTTTACCAGCAGCCGCAAGACCTTCGGGTTTTTCAAGGTTTTCTGCACTCGCCTCTTGAGTCACCGAGATCCGGCGAAAAGCACCGGACCGCTCAAGATCTGCTGCGATGACCTCAGCAGGATCCGTCGGAGCGGCAGACGCCCCCTGAAACGGCTGAATGGCAATAGGTATTTGATTGGCCCCTACACCGGTGATTTCAATGCGCAGATCCGCGAAGGCCGGACAGGCGGACAGCGCACCGGCGGCTATGCCGGCTCCAAGGAGTGTGCGGCGCGAAAGGCTGTGCTGCGAGAACGCTTTCACAAGAATCTCCCTTAATACGAATACCGGCGCCGCGGCAGGATTGGATCCGTCCCCGGCGCCGGCTTTAACTGCAGACTATACGCGATGCCTTCGTTGGGCGGACCTAATCCGCCTCAACTCGATTGCGTACAAACGTTAGTGGCGGAAGTGACGTTCGCCCGTGAAGACCATCGCGATGCCGCGCTCGTCGGCAGCAGCGATGACTTCCGGATCACGGATCGAACCGCCCGGCTGAATGACTGCCACTGCGCCCTGATCTGCGACGACGTCAAGACCGTCGCGGAAAGGGAAGAATGCGTCAGATGCTGCCACGCTCTCGGCGAGCGACAAACCGCCTTCTTCAGCCTTGATCGCTGCAATGCGGGCACTGTCAACTCGGCTCATCTGGCCTGCGCCCACGCCAAGCGTCATGCCGTCCTTGGCATAAACGATTGTGTTGGACTTCACAAAGCGAGCAACATTCCACGCAAAGAGCATGTCGCTGATCTGCTTGGGCGTCGGAACCTTCTTCGTCACGACACGCAGGTCAGCCTCAGTAGCAAGCTGAATATCAGGCGTTTGCACCAAAAGACCGCCGCCCACGCGCTTGAATTCAAAATCATTGTGAGCCGAACCCAACGCAATCTTGAGAAGGCGCAGGTTCTTTTTCTGCCCGAAGAGCTCAAGAGCGCCTTCATCAAATTCAGGCGCAATAATCACCTCGGCAAACTGATGCGAAATACGTTCAGCACAAGAGCGGGTAACCGGACCGTTGAAGGCAATGATGCCGCCGAACGCCGACTTGCTGTCCGTGAGAAAAGCCTTTGCGTAGGCCTCTTCGTGCGTCGCCGCTACGGCAACGCCGCAAGGATTTGCATGCTTGATGATGACGCAAGCGGGCACATCAAAAGAACGCACACACTCCCACGCAGCATCGCTGTCGGCGATGTTGTTGTAGGAGAGTTCTTTGCCTTGAAGCTGTTCGTAGCCGGCGAGAAGGCCGGGAGCGACCGACACTTCGCGATAGAAAGCCCCCTGCTGATGAGGATTCTCACCGTAGCGCAGATCCTGAACTTTCTCCCACTGGCGATTAAAGACGGCCGGAAACTGTTGGGGCTTATCTTCTGCGTCAAGGCTCGTCAGATAATTCGTGATCATGCCATCGTAGCGGGCAGTATGCGCGAAGACTTTCTTTGCCAGCGCAAAGCGTGTGGCTGCCTGAACTTCGCCGTAAGCGTCAAGTTCAGCGAGAACAGTTTCGTAGTCAGCCGGATCAACCACTACGGCGACAGATTCGTAATTCTTCGCCGCCGCGCGAATCATCGTCGGGCCGCCAATATCGATATTTTCGATTGCAAGGTCAAGCGTGCAGTCCGGACGAGCAATGGTTTGTTCAAACGGATAAAGATTCACGCAGACGATATCGATCGGATCAATGCCGTGCTCCTTGAGCGCGGCCATATGTTCGGGGATCGGACGACGGGCCAGAATGCCGGCGTGGATCTTAGGATTAAGCGTCTTTACACGGCCATCGAGCATTTCGGGGAAGCCCGTGTAGTCAGCGACTTCTTCAACCTCCACGCCTTCTTTGGCAAGGAGCTTAGCCGTGCCGCCGGTGGAAAGAATGTGATAGCCCTTGGAAACCAAGCCGCGGGCGAAGTCAACGATGCCGACCTTGTCGGAGACGCTCAGAAGTGCTTGCTTGCGCATAGTTCACTTTTCCTTCTGTTTGGAACGGCCTCGCGCCTGCAGCATTCCGTGTTCGAGAAGCTTTTTGCGCAGAGTGTTCCGGTTAATGCCAAGTAACTGGGCGGCCGCGCACTGGTTGCGGTGGCACATCGACATGGCGTATTCGATGAGCGGACGTTCCACAGCGTGCACGACCAAATCGTAAAGTGGGTGCGGGGTTCTGCCCTCGAGCTGGGCAAAGTACTCGTCAAGCTGTCGGATGACGACTGCTTCGAGGTCTTCATTGATAGTCCGCACCGTGGCGTTCTGTTTTTCAAACAGTTCCGCGAAGCGCTCGTCGACCGCATCTTCGGGCAGCCTAAGGTCCGAATCGTCGAGCAGCGCAAAATCGTCGGATGACATGGTTGGGAATGTTTTTTCTTTTAGGGAGGAGCAGACAATAAACAGTATGCATCTCAATGAGCCGGCGCAGTCTCTGAAAAGAACTGCTCGACGAGCGCTTTCTGTACCTGCGGATCCGTTTCCCGAAGAAGCTTGGGACGAAGTTCAAGCGGATCCGAAAAAGGCTTCAGATAAGCACAAAGATGCTTACGGAATGTGACAATTCCGTGACGGGCACCATAGTAGTCGAAATGTTTGGCTCTGTGATGAAGAAGATGCCGAAGAACTGCTCCATTTTCTAACGGCTTCCATGCACGTCCCTCAAGGGCAGCGCGAACCTCTGCGAAAAGCCAGGGGCGTCCAACAGCCCCTCGGCCAATCATAAGCCCGTCGGCTCCGCAGGCCCTCAAGACGGCCTGCGCCTTGACGCCCGAAACGATGTCGCCATTGGCGACAACCGGAATGCCGCGCTCAGCCTTTATGCGGGCAATCGTGTCGTATTCCGCATCTCCTCGAAATCCGTCGGCGCGGGTACGCCCGTGGATAACGAGCATGGCAATGCCGCATTCCTCTGCAATACGAGCGATCTCCGGCGCATTTTTGTGTTCCCGATCCCATCCTGTGCGGATTTTGAGCGTAACGGGTATTTCAACTGCAGCACGAACCGCCTCGAGAATCTCTGCAGTCAAACATTCATTTTTCATGAGTGCGCTGCCGCAATCCGTATTTAAAACCTTTTTGGCCGGACACCCCATATTGATGTCGACTACATCAGCGCCGTCATCTTCCGCAGCCTTTGCCGCCTCAGCCATAACAACAGGATCTGCGCCAAGAAGCTGCACGACGTGCAGCCCCGGCTCATCCCGCTCCACCCAGCGTGTCAAGCTTTTGGCTCGGCAACGAAGGTCCTCGCGGCTCGCTGTCATTTCGGCGACGGCGTAATCAGCTCCCCATTCGCGAACAATTTCCCGAAAAGGCTTGTCGGAATATCCAGCCATCGGGGCGAGCATCAGCGGAAACTTAAATTCGTGCGGTCCTATTTTCACGCCGCCCCCGCAGCTGCAAACAAATCTTCGGCACGTGCAAGCTCTTCGAGCGTTCCGACATTGGCCCAACGCCCGACCAGCTTTTCTCCCGACACTCGTCCTGCATCCAGTGCTTCAAACATCCATGGGAATAACGGAGCACGGTCTGCGTGAAGTCCGGCAAAAAGCTGCGGATGAAAAGCGGCAAGACTGGCATAAGTGAGAATCTCTCCGCCGACGGCATCACGACGGGCAATACGACCGTTGACCAGCCGAAAGTCGCCTTGGGGGTGAAAAGTTGGATTAGCCACCATGACGAGATGCGCCCAATCTCCTGACGCGGAAAGTGATTGTGCCTGCTCAGCTAAGGCCGCATAGTCGTAATCTGTAGCGATATCACCCGCGGCCACGATAAATGCACCGTCCTCACTTCCCGCCATGAGCAGCGGCAATGCGCGGACAATACCGCCCCTTGTCTCCAAAGCTTCAGCGGCCGTATGTCCTTCGACAGACCAGGCAAGATGGACGCCCCAACGGCTTCCGTCGCCCAGCTCTGCCTGCAGAATTCGTGCTCCGTATGCAGCATTCACCACGATCTCGGTAATCCCGGCACGCTTGAGCGCCAGAATCTGCCGCACAGCCAACGGCACGCCGCCAATGGTTGTGAGCGGTTTGGGATAGAGCTGAGTAAGCGGCCGCAGCCGTCGACCTTCACCAGCGCAGAGAAGCATCGCGCGCATTTCTTCGCCCAATCAGAAGGTGTAGCCCGCGCGCTCGCGCACACCGTCGAGTTCGTCAATGAGATGGCGCAGCGGCGAAAGCTCAACATACCGGCCTGCCGTCTGACGCACATACTTAATAAAACGCGGGGTATCTGCCAAGTACTTGGGCTTTCCGTCTCGATAGTTGATACGCGCAAAGATGCCAAGCACCTTAAGATGCCGCTGGACACCCATGAATTCCACGCTTCGATAGAAAGCCCCGAAATCGTCCGGCACAGGGATTCCAGCCTTGCGGGCCTTTTCCCAATAGCGGATGGTTACATCAAGGACGAAGGCTTCATCCCAACTGATGAAAGCGTCGCGCATCAAGCTAGCGATGTCATAGGTCACGGGGCCCATCAGAGCATCCTGGAAATCAATGACCCCTGGGAGCGGATCGCTCACCATGAGATTCCGCGGCATAAAATCGCGGTGCACGAACACTTTGGCATCGGCGAGGTTGCTTTTCAAAATTGCGTCCACCGACATCTGCCACCACTTCTCGTGTTTGACATCCCATTCGACTCCGCAGTGGCGCTTCACATACCACTCAGGGAAGAGGTTCAGCTCTCGCAAAAGCACCTCGCGGTCATAGAGAGGAAGCTGTCCCGGACGCGATGCCTTCTGCCACTTCACCAAAGCCGACGTAGCGGCGTCAAAGAGCTTGGCTGCATTTTCCTCATTCAGAACATCGAGGAAAGTTTCCTTTCCTAAGTCAGAAATAAGCGCAAAGCCCTGCATCTCATCGGCAGCATAAACACGAGGAACATTTAGCCCCGCCGCAGCCATGAGCTTGTTCACCTGTACGTATGCCGGGAGATTCTCATGCGCGGGCGGTGCATCCATTACGATCAGCGTGCCGCCCGAACTCGTCCCGACACGGAAATAACGGCGAAACCCCGCATCAGAACTCGCTGGAACAAGCGTGTCAAGCAGGATCCCGTGCGCAGGCGCCAGAGCAGAAAGCCAGGCCTCAAGTGTGATGTCGCGTTCAGTTTTCATCTCGTCTTCCAATGGATGCCTCAGCTGCCGACCCTGCAGAGTCCCCAAGCGCGCCGAATTGAACTGTTAGAATCTTTTATCTATGCGTGGCCCTTCTGCCAACCGCGGATTCACACTTCGGACGCCTCGAAAACGAGAATGTCCTTACTGCATGTGCTTCTTGGTTTGCAGTCCAATTAGGAACTTAATAACGGGCCATCGCGATGGAACTCATTATTTTATAGGCCCGAAGCTTCTCATGCCTCTGCCTCCCGTCCGGGCAGTCTCGCTCTGCGTGGCTGCCGCCCTTGCGTTTATTGCCGCTCAGGCTCGTGCGGATGCCGCGTCGTCGGCCGTACGCGTGAATCTTGAATCCGTCGATTCGCTCGACATAAAGCGAGCTCAGGCCGATGACGCCGCAAGCTTTGCCTCTGCCGAACGTATGGAAGGCTCCCTCGCTGACGAACTCGAACTCATAGGCAATGCCGAAGTGCGTCGAGGCGGCGCTGTGTTCACGGCTGACCGCATCACCTATCGACATGACACTGATGAAGTAACCGGCAAGGGAAATGCCCGCATCAGCCGTGCTGGAGCAAGCTTTTCGGGACCGAGCATGCGTTTTCGCATCACTTCACGAGAAGGCTCCATGGATGAGGCGGAGTGGGAGTACGCTCCGCGAAATGTACGTGGATGCGCGAAAAACATTCGCTTCTTGTCCGGCAACCGTACAACCTTCGAAGATGTTTCCTTTACAACCTGTAAGCGCGACGATGATTCGTGGTTCATTTCGATGAACGACCTTGAGATCGACGAATACGATCTCACTGCTTCAGGCACCGGAGCCGTACTGCACTTCCAGAACGTTCCCATCTTCGCGTCGCCCTGGTTTGCATTTCCCATCAGCAACCAGCGTCGTTCGGGCTTCCTCACGCCTACTTACGGCATGAGCTCGACTCGCGGCGTCGATATCTCTATCCCTTATTACTTCAATATCGCGCCCAACTACGACTACACGCTTACGCCTCGCGTCATGACCAAGCGCGGCGTCATGCTGGGCAATGAAGCACGATTTAAGTACGACGCATTTAACGCACAAGTCAACCTTGACTATTTGCCGAGCGACCGCACTACCAAAGAAAACCGTTGGAGTACGCGCATTCAGGCCGACTATCAACGTGACAAGCTGGGTGCCAACATCGACTACAACCGTGTATCCGATGACGACTTTATTACGGACTTCTCCGGCAACATCCGCGAGTCGTCCGAATCAGTGCTGCCGCAGGATTACAGTCTGACCTGGACCGATACCTATTGGAATTCGCTGCTGCGCGTTACTAAGAATCAAACGCTGAAGATTGACGGCGGCACAACGGTTGTTCCTTACGAACGTGTGCCGCAAATGGTTCTGAATGCCTATAACAGCGACTTCCACGGCTTCGAGTTCACGACGACCGTTGACGCCACTCGTTTCACGCATCCCACACGTCTTGACGGCACACGTGTAGTGCTTGAGCAGAGTGCAAGCTATCCGCTGCGAGGCGCGGGGTGGTTCATTGTGCCGAAGGCCCAGATTCAAGGGGCCTGGTATCAGCTCAACAATCTCAGCCGCGACCACCAATACACCGACAAGTCGCCGAGCTTCGTGGTGCCGACCTTCACGCTCGACTCCGGATTGGTATTTGAGCGCGACTCCCATTTCTTTGGCCGCGAGGCATATCAGACACTTGAACCGCGTATCTATTACGCCTACACCCCCTACCGCGATCAGAGCGATATTCCTATCTTTGACACGACTGTATCGGATCTTTCCTTTGCTTCGCTCTTCACGCCGAATCTCTACGCAGGCTATGACCGCGTATCGGAAGCCAATCAGCTCACTACCGTCATTTCTTCGCGCTGGATCGACAAAACTTCAGGATTGGAGCTCTTTCGCGCCAGTGTGGGGCAGCGCCAATACTTCTCTGACCAAAACGTTCGCTTTCTCAACACGACGGAAGAAGCAAACTACTTCGGCAACAAGGACACTCCGCAAAGCAACGTGAGAAGCGACTTGCTCGCGAGCGTCGGTGCTCGCCTTACACAGTCCCTCACGGCATCAGCCTCTGCGCAGTATTCATCCTCACTCAACCGCATGATGAACGTGAAGACCGGTCTCGTCTGGCAGCCCAAGCGCCGCTCGACCATCGGTGTCTTTTATCGCTACAACTACTCTGCCGGCTCCGTAACGGACAGCACCTACGACGATAACATCAAGCAAGTTGACATCTCTGTACAGTGGCCGATCACAGAGCGTCTGTATGGTCTTTTGCGCTACAACTACTCGCTTTACCAGAAAAAGCCGATTGAACTGATTGGCGGATTTGAATACCTGCACGACTGCTGGACACTGCGCTTTGCCGCCCAGCGTTACACCACGGCCTCGAATGAACAAGAGTCCAACTTCTTCTTACAACTCGAGCTCAATGGGCTCGGTAGCATTGGCATCAATCCCATTTCTGAACTGCGCCGCAACATCCGCGGCTACCAGACAACCGGTCCGCTTCCTACGACGGCAGATCCGTATGACTACTATGAATAAAGCATTCCTTTACGCCTTCACGCTCACAGCGCTTGCGTTGTCGGGCGCTTCCGTCCAGGCAGCAAGCATCATGGACAGCGTTCCTGCCACGCCGTCTGCCGGAGAACAAGCCCCTGCGGCATCCGGTGAACTCGACCGCATCGTTGCCGTCGTCAACAATGACATCATCACGGAGCATGAGCTTGAGCAGCGCGTTCACACGGTGGCGATTAACCTGCGCCGCCAGAACATTCAGCTTCCAGCAATGGAGCTTCTGCGCGCTCAGGTACTCGAACGTCTCATCTCTGAACGTGCCATTTTGCAGCGCGCCCGACAAACAGGCATCCGCGTCGACGACCAGATGGTAAACGCCTCTGTAGAACAAATTGCTCGACAGAACAATCTATCCATCGAGGAACTTCGTCAACGTCTGGCTGCTGACGGTGTCAACTTTGCCTCCTTCCGTAATGAAATTCGGGATGAAATCACCACACAGCGCCTGCGTGAACGTGAAGTAAACGAAAAAATTGACATCTCGGAAAGCGAAATCGACGCTTATCTTGCCGAGCAAGCCGGCATCAAGGGCGACGACAAGATGGAATATCACGTTGAGCATATTCTGCTGCCGGTAGAAACCCCTGCCGAAAATGACAGCGTGAAGACCGCCGCGGAAAGTCTCGCTAAACGTGCACGCGACGGAGAAAACTTCTCATCGCTCGCAGCGAGCTTTTCGCGAGCCGACGATGCGATGAAGGGCGGCGATCTCGGCTGGCGTTCTTTGAACGATCTGCCGGCTACTTTTGCAGAGGCGCTGCGCGCAAATTCCACCCCGGGTTCCGTCTACGTTGTCTCTTCGCAGCGTGCCTGGCACGTTTTCAAGCTCGAAGACAAACGCGACGGTGTTCAAGCGAAGTTAGGCGGCGGCCCTGTCGAACAGACCCATGCCCGCCACATTCTCATGTTCGTCAGCGATATCACGCCTGAAGGGGATGTGATCCGTCGTCTCAATGACATTAAGAATCGCGTGCAGTCGGGTGAAGCCGACTTCGCTACGATGGCTCGCCTGCACTCCGTAGACTCCACTGCTACGCGCGGCGGCGATCTCGGCTGGCTACAGCCCGGTGACACGGTGCCTGAGTTTGAAGGCGTAATGAATAAACTCAAGCCCGGTCAGATTTCCGATCCTATCCGCACGCCTTACGGCTACCATCTGATTCAAGTCGTTGAGCGCCGCACAGAAAAGGACGGCAATCCCGAACGCATGCGCGTGGCGGCTCGCCAAGCTATTCGTCAAAAAAAGCTTGCCGAAGCCTCCTATGAATGGGAACGCGAACTGCGCGATCAGGCCTTTGTTGAAATCCGCGATCCACAGCTCAAAGACATGCTGCGCCGCTGATCGACCGCCCGTCTGCTCGAAACACCATTGAAAACGGCGCTTTGCATCGACTGCTGAGCGCCGTTTCAAATTTGGGAGAATCTACAATGACGAAGCTCGTCATCACCACTGGGGAACCCGCCGGCATTGGTCCAGAAGTGTCCGTAAAGGCCGCTTGGAAATCGACGGCCCCCATCATTCTTGTGGGTGACCGTGAAATGCTCCTCAGGCAAGCTGTGCAGCTTGGACTGTCCGCCGAGCCGCCTGCGAACATTTCGTTTGAACATGTTCCTCTTGGGACAACGGTGCATGCGGGGGTTCTCGACGTGCGCAACAGCCCCTATGTACTTGAAACGCTGCGTCGTGCACATCAGATCTGCGTTTCAAGCACTGATGCGGCCGTTGTTACCGCCCCAGTGCAAAAAAGCATCCTCTCGGAAGCCGGTGAAGCATTTACCGGCCACACTGAATTTTTTGAGCATCTTGCCGGCGTCAAACGTGTCGTGATGATGCTCACCTCTTCGCCTCGTCAGAATGCGCTCAAGGTGGCACTTGCTACCACCCATCTGCCGCTCAGAGACGT
The DNA here is from genome assembly GCF_003315195.1 of Sutterella wadsworthensis. Classification (GTDB taxonomy): domain Bacteria; phylum Pseudomonadota; class Gammaproteobacteria; order Burkholderiales; family Burkholderiaceae_F; genus Sutterella; species Sutterella wadsworthensis. The sequence continues at coordinate 12,598 of NZ_QNRV01000005.1, forward strand.
GGCTGATGCAATTACACCGAAAGTACTCGATGAGGTGCTCGCCATTCTCAAACGTGCGCTTGTTCGAGACTTCGGTATTGCGCACCCTGTCATTGCAGTCGCCGGGCTCAATCCGCACGCAGGTGAATCCGGCCACATGGGGCGAGAAGAAATTGAAGTGATCACCCCCGCGCTCGAACGAGCAAAGGCACCGGGATTTGACATTGTTGGCCCGCTTCCTGCCGATACCATCTTCGTTCCCGGCAAAATGGAACGTTGGGACGCAGTTCTCTGCATGTACCATGATCAGGGACTTCCCGTTTTAAAGCATGTGGGCTTTGCCGAAGGCGTCAATGTCACGCTTGGTCTGCCTTACGTGCGCACCTCGGTAGACCACGGTACGGCGCTCGATATCGCCGGCCGCGGCATCGCCGACGCCCGCAGTATGACTGCGGCCCTTGAACTCGCTCAAACGCTTGCAGGCAATCGTGACGCAGCAATGGCTTGAAGGGCACCATGCCCGTAAACGATTCGGACAAAATTTTCTTCATGACCGGCATTGGATCGAACGGATCGCCCGCTCGATTGATCCCAAACCCGGCGATGAGCTGATTGAAATCGGCCCTGGACAGGCAGCACTCACTCGAGAAGTGGTAAGTCTTGCCGGTCATGAAACAGCGGTCGAGATCGACCGCGATCTTGCGGCGTTTCTGCGCACACAGTTCACACCCGAAGAACTCACACTCATTGAGGCCGATGCGCTTACCCTCGACTGGAAAACGGTTCTGCCCGGCAAGCGTCTGCGTGTGCTGGGGAACCTGCCTTACAACATATCGTCTCCGCTTCTTTTTGCCCTTTTACCCGCCGCGGGGCGCATCATAGACCAGCACTTTATGCTGCAAAAGGAAGTCGTCGACCGTATGACTGCAGTGCCTGGCAGTAAGACCTACGGTCGTCTTTCTGTCATGCTCCAGTATCGCTACGTCATGCATAAGCTTTTTGACGTTCCGCCCGGCGCTTTCGTACCCGCTCCGAAAGTCACCAGCTCAATAGTACGCATGGTGCCCAAACCCGTAGAAAATCTCCCTGCAGTTGACATGTCGGTCTTCAGCGAGATCGTAGCCGCAGCATTCCAGCAGCGCCGCAAGATGCTGCGCGGATCGCTTTCGGCTTTCCTTGATGAGTCGAGCATTATCTCTGCGGGAGTAGAACCCACGGCCCGTGCTGAAACACTATCAGTGGATGACTTCGTTCGGCTGGCTCGTGAAGCAGCTGTCCGCCGCTGAACTCTTAAAAACGGTTTGCCTGACTACATCGGGCAAACCGTTCGCATGGATGCTAGAGATCGTCCAACTTATCCGCAGCCTTCAACGTGCGCATGCTTTCATGGATCTGCACGGCACCAGGATAAATCCGCTCCACCTCCGCCCAAAAGCGCGGAGAATGATTAAATTCCTTCAAGTGCGCCAGTTCATGGGCAATCACATATTCGATCTCTGTATCTGACCGAGCGATAAGGCGCCAGGACAAACGTATCGTATCTCGTGATGTGCAGCTGCCCCACCTTGTTTTGGCGCTCGACAACCGCCAAACGACAGGCAGCTTTGGCGCAGTTTCAATGACGCGCATCCAGCAGTCGTTGATAACCCGCCAGGCATATTTCTTCAGGGCCAAGGCCAGCGCCATCTTCACGGCGTCCTCATCAGCCCCTTTAGGCACCTTGAGCCAAACCTCCGTACGATCTCCCACCTTCATGATGACAGAGCGCTCCTGACCAAGGACAAGCACGGCCTGTCCGCCGCGGTAAGGAATAACACCGCCATCGCAATAACGACTGGCCGGAACGCCTTCAGCCGGCAAGTGTGCGAGCACCCAATCTGCATGCTCCTTCAGCACGGCCTCAACTCGCCGTTTCGTTGTACTCGGCGGACAACGAACTTCAACGCGTCCCGTCCAATAAATACTGATGGACTTTCGTCGGGGATTAGCCACCGTGACATAGGGGACCTGACGCCCGTTCAAGCTAACCGATGATGCATGAGGCAGCTGACGCTGCAGCGAAGCGCTCATTTCCTGAGGGATCTCCTAGTGCCCCGCATGCTGCGGCATGGCGTTCACGCGCCCTTCAATCCAAGCTTCCACTTCTGCAGTGACCGTATGCGGATCGCGCCCTTTGGTTTCAATCAGTGGTCCAATCTCAACATCAATGACGCCCGGACATTTACCAACACTGTTTTTCGGCCAGCAAATCGCTGCATTATGTGCAATGGGCAAAATCGGCAGACCGGCCGAACACGCAAAACGTGCGCCTCCCGTTTTCCAGCGAACATGTTCCCCCATCGGCACACGTGTGCCTTCAGGAAACAGTGTCACCCACCAACCGCGCTTTTCGAATTCGGGACCACGACGCATGAATTGTTCAAAAGCCTGTCGTCCTTTGCTGCGGTCAATAGCCATCATGTTCATGCTTGCAAGCGCCCAACCTAAACAAGGAATCCAATGAAGCGACTTCTTATAGATAAAGCACGGCGGATGCTTTAGAAAAGCACCCAGCCAAAACGGATCCCATGCCGACTGATGCTTTACGAGCACTACACAGGGAATGTCAGGCATGTTCTCCATCCCCTTAGCTCGCCATCGAACTCCGCAAATAACATCGAGCAACTTCAGAACGCATTTCGCCCAAGGCCGGCAAACTGCCTCGTAGCGACGCTCATAGCTCATGAACGGCCAGGAGCATAAAAGCAGCACTGTCAGGACGATGATCGAAATCGCCAGGAAAAAGTAAAAGATCCAACCTCGAAGATTGTTGGCGAAGGTCACTTTGGCAATCCTTTTTCAAAAGTATCCAGTCGAACTTTTCTAGATCCAGAAGCGGCGCGGGCCCGCATCGCCGATCCGATGACCTCTCTTTGGGAAAGTCTGAGGATGCGGCAGGCGGGCCCTGCTGTCGATGTCAAAAAAGCAGATCGAGCAGCGTTACTTAGCCAGGCGAGAAATTTCCGCCACAGCGTTCATAACGCCATAAAGACGCTTAAGCAATGCCAGACGATTAGCGCGGAGCGCGGGATCCTCTGCATTCACCATTACTGTTTCAAAGAAAGCGTCGACCGGCGAACGCAGCGCAGCGATCGTAACGAGCATATCTTCAAAGCGGCCTTCAGCGTAGAGTGCTTCAGCAGCAGGTTCAACGGCGCGGAGTTCTTCGAAAAGATTCTTTTCAGCGGCCTCCTGAAGCAGCGCCGGATCAATCTTTTCACTTACCTCACCCTCAACTTTCTTGAGGATATTACCGATGCGCTTGTTGGCAGCCGTAAGCGCCTCTGCTTCCGGCAGATCCATAAAGGCACGCACGGCGCCGATGCGCTTCGGAATGTCGGCGAGCTTGTCAAGCCGCTTTGCAAGAACAGCATCAGCTTCCTGTGCCGTGGCGCCGCGCTCACGAAGCATGACGCGCAAACGATCGGCGAAGAACGTGAGCAGTTCCTGTCGATTATCGACGACGCCGGCAACATCCTTTTCGGCTTCCCAAGCAGCATCAATGAGAGCTGGCAGGCTCACATCAAGCTCCTTCTCAATGAGCATGCGCAACACGCCCAGAGCGTGGCGGCGCAATGCAAACGGATCCTTTTCGCCCGTCGGGAGCTGACCGATGCCAAAGAGACCAATCAACGTCTCGAGCTTATCGGCAAGTGCCACGGCAAGGCTCACAGATGTCGACGGAAGCGCATCCCCCGCATAACGCGGCTGATAGTGCTCACGGATTGCAAGCGCAACATCCTTGGGCTCTTTGTCGTTTTCGGCATAGTACTCGCCCATAATGCCTTGCAGTTCAGGGAACTCACCCACCATCAAAGTCCGGAGGTCGGCCTTGGCAAGCATGGCAGCACGATCCGCTTCGGTCTTGTTGGCGCCGAGCAGGGCTGCCGCGGCCGCCGCAATGCGGCGAACACGAAGCATGCGCTCATACTGGCTGCCGAGCTTATTGTGGTAAACGACATGACGCAGACCCTCAACACGGCTTTCCAACGTGTGCATGCGGTCCTGATCATAGAAGAACTTCGCGTCCGCAAGACGAGCACGAACCACACGAGCATTGCCTTCGGAAATGGCCTTGCCGCCGTCTTTGGCAATGAGCTGAGAAACGAGCAGGAAGCGGTTCATCAGCTTGCCGCTGCGATCCTCAAGTGCAAAGTACTTCTGGTTGAGCTGCATCGTAAGAATGAGACATTCTTGCGGAACCGCGAGAAATTCGCTTTCAAACTGGCTCTCATAAATCACCGGCCATTCCGTAAGCGCGGTAACTTCTTCCAGAAGGTCTTCAGGCATGATCGCTTCGGCATCAAGCGCAGCTGCGCGGCGCTTGAGCTCAGCTTCGATCACTGCACGGCGTTCATCGTAGCAAGGCATGACAAACGCAGCCTTCATCTGCTCAACATAGCTGTCGGCATTTTCAATGGCAATCGGCTCGCTCGTATGGAAGCGATGGCCGCGCGTCAGACGACCAGACTTCAGGCCGAAGAGTTCGACCGGTACAATTTCTGTACCCAAAAGCGCCGTCAGATGACGCACCGGACGCACGAAGGAAACTGTCGTTACACCGTCCGCGAGCTGATAGGTCATCACCTTGGGAATCGGCAGATGCTTCACAGCATATTCGAGCGCATGCTGAAGTCCTGAGGCCAGCTCAACACCCTGACGCACGCCTTCGTAATAAAGCTGTTCGTTCTTGCCGTCATCAACGCGCTCCAGATCCGTGACTGCACAGTTGATGCCGAGAGCCGCCATCTTCTTAACGAGTGCCGGCGTCGCCTGACCGTCTGCGCCGATACCCACCTTAACGGGCACGAGTTTTTGGCGGAACGTTTCGTCCGGACTCTTGGCAAGCACATCCGTAATGTGCACAGCCAGACGGCGCGGAGCGCCGTAGGCGGTAGCCACGCTGCTGTCGGCAAGGAAATGCGCATCAGCCAAACTCTTGCGAACACCTTCGGCAAAAGCTTCCGAAAGCTTGCGCAGCGCCTTCGGCGGAAGCTCTTCAGTCTGAAGTTCAACGAGAAGATTCGTCATTTTATTTTTCTCCATCCCTTGCGTTTCAACAGACTTCAGACTTCTTAAGCATCGGGAAGCCCAGGCGTTCGCGCGAGTCGTAGTAGCTCTGCGCAACACTGCGGGAAATCGTGCGGATGCGGGCAATGTAATGCGCGCGCTCTGTGACAGAAATGGCGCCGTGCGCGTCAAGGAGATTGAAGGTGTGCCCGGCCTTGAGCACCATTTCATAAGCCGGAAGCGCGAGGTTCAAATCCATCAAACGCTTGGCTTCACCTTCATAGAAATCAAACTGACCGAGCAGCTTGTCGCAGTCACTCTTTTCGAAGTTGTAAATTGACTGTTCGACTTCGTTTTGATGGAAGACGTCGCCGTACGTGAGGACGCGCTCAGAACCGTCAGGTTCCTTCCATGTCGTATACACCAAGTCGTACACGTTGTCGCAGTTTTGCAGGTACATCGTCAGGCGCTCAAGACCATAGGTAATTTCACCCGTGATCGGCTTGCATTCGAGACCGCCCACCTGCTGGAAATAGGTGAACTGCGTCACTTCCATCCCGTTCATCCAGACTTCCCAGCCGAGGCCCCAGGCGCCGAGCGTCGGATTCTCCCAGTTGTCTTCGACGAAGCGGATATCGTTGACTTCCGTATCGACCCCCAATGCACGCAGCGAGCCCAGATAAAGGTCGACGATGTTCGTAGGAGCAGGCTTCAAAACCACTTGATACTGATGGTGCTGCTGCAGACGATTGGGATTTTCGCCGTAACGGCCGTCCTTCGGACGACGCGAGGGTTGAACATAAGCAGCGCGCCAGGGTTCGGGACCAAGAGCCCGCAGGAACGTCGCGGTGTGGGAGGTGCCGGCGCCGACTTCCAAGTCGATCGGCTGCAGCAGCGCGCAGCCCTGCCGATTCCAGTATTCCTGCAGGCGCAGGATCACTTCCTGAAAAGTAATCATCGTTTTGTCCGCGCCGCCCTCTGCGGGCGGCGGCAAATTTGAAGGAAAGCGCTGCTCAAGAGCACGGCGCTCAACGCAAAAAGCTAATTATATCGACCTAAGGACCGATTCCCTTTGATTCGGCAGGAATCCCATCGCAAAGAAATGCCTCAGCCCTCAGCCTGACGGCTTGTCCTATTTGACGAAAAATGACCGCGCAAACGCATCAGTGCCCAAAGCAGGAGGAGACACCCCCAGAAGATCCCCGTCGGAATATTTCCCCAGCGAACAAACGGCGTCGGATTGCCGATACCCGTCGGCAAGGACGCATCCAGCACAGCGCGTCCCGAAACCGGTGCCTGAAAGACAACCTCTGCGCGGGCATTTACTACCGCCGAGCGTCCATTCATGTTGACAGATGCCGCTGGCCGAGCAGAGGCCAGTGCAAGCAGTCTTGTCATGTCGAGGTGTTGCGGAATGATGGAGGGTGCAAACCACCCCAAATTGGCCGTCACAAAAAAGATACCTGGGTCCCTTTCTGGATCTGCCCAGAAGCTGCGGAGTACCTCACCATCGATATTTTCATAGCAGATCAATAGCCCCGCATAAATGCCGCGGCCGAGATTGAGATTGGGCTGCTCGGGCTTCCCAGAAGCAAGATCAGAAAGCGGAATCCCTAAGAGATCAACAAACCAGCGGAACCCTGCCGGAATAAATTCCCCAAACGGCACGAGCTTACGTTTGTCAACGGTCGCAACACGATTTTCAGCATCCACAAAGAATGCACTGTTGTACCAGTTTCCTTCGGTTCCTCGGCGAAATCCGTTGAAGAGCACCGGTCCTTGAGCCGCAGCCGCAAAGTTCCCCATGGCCGCACGAAGGGCTGCACTCGGGCGAACGGAATCAGCCGACAGAATGCCTTCGGGCGTCAATACAACACGCGTCAGATCCTTTTGCGCTGCCTCCCAAGGCGTCTCCATCCATTTTGTGGTTTCGACGAGTCGAGTGACTGAGTCTGGACGTGTCCAGCCGTCAACCACCGGCAGATCCATCTGCACCAAACGAAGTGCCACGGCGGGTCCTGGCGTCGACCAAAGCTGTCGCCCGCTCCAAAACGAAAGTCCTAGTACAACAATTGCAATTCCGACAGCCAGAGCGGTTTCAGAGCCCTCCAAACGCCTGCGACGAAAGGCACTGAAAAGAAACGTCATCAAAGCGCCCGCTCCAGTCAGCGAAAGCAAAAGCGCGAACGTTACCCCCATCGGCCCGCCCAATGGAGCTAACGATGCCCATGGCGTGTCGAGTGTGGCTAAAGCCGGCGTCAGCCAGCCAAAGTCCAATCCCCCAGCTCCGCGAAGCCATTCTGCAGCTGTAAGTGTCAGCGCGAGTGCAATCCATCGAAGCGCCTTGCGCGAAGGAGTGAGCCATATAGCCACCCACGCCGCTGCCGCCCAACAAAGCGCACAGACAGCCGCAAGCAGCACCTCTCCTACCCAAGCGAGCACGAGCGGCAAGCGACCGAACTCATGCATTGAGCGCACCGACCATTCCAATCCGATAGTGAAAGCCGCGAGTGCAAATAAAAACCCAAAGAATGCCGCCTGGGCCGGTCTTTGTGCAGAAACAATTAACCCCAGTCCGAAAAGCAGGGCCGTCAGCCCCCACAGATGTGCTGACCACGGAGCGAATGCCGCCGCATAGATCGCGCCGCTGACAAGGCAAAGCACGCAGCGCGCAGCGATCGATTTCGTGCGAAGAAGTGTCAACGCCCGCATGCCTGAAAATTGAACCTTTAGGCGCGCTCAACCGTGAGCAGCTGTACCTGACGGGCATCTGCGCGCTGAATGCGGAATCGATAACCCTTTTCTACAATCTCTTCGCCTATCTGCGGCACATGCTCGCATCGGTCAGTAATGAGACCGCCGATAGTTTCGCAGTATTCGTCAACCAAGTCTGCTCCGAAAAATGTGTTGAACTGCTCAATGGGCGTAACGGCGCGTACGCGCCAATGGTTGTCCTCAGCCACGATGTTGGTGCTGCTGTCGTCGTGATCAAACTCATCACTGATGTCGCCCACGATCTGTTCCAGCACATCTTCAATCGTAATCAGACCGGAGATACTGCCGAACTCATCAATGACCAGCGCGAGGTGGTTCCGAGTTTCCTTGAAATCACGCAGCAGCACATTCAGCGGCTGACTTTCCGGCACAAAACGCGCGGGACGAAGCAGTGACTTTACATTACGAGAGGGATCGAGCAAAAGCTGCAAGAGATCTTTGGCGTGAAGCACGCCGAGCACATTGTCGAGATCACCCTCAACAGCCGGCATCCGAGAATGTCCGGAGGCGATCACGGTACGGATCATTTCGTCGGTAGGCTTTTCCAAATCAACAGCATCCACCTGAGCGCGCGGCACCATCAGGTCATATGCACGCAGGCTGGAAACCTCGAGCGCGCCCTGCATCATGGAGAAGGTATCAGATCCGATCAGACCGTCCGCGCGCGCTTCAGAAAGTGCGCCAATGAGGTCTTGTTTAGCGTCGCCGGCATCTTCATCGGAACGAAAGGCCGAAGTCAGCCGGTCAAGAAAGCTTTTGTTTTTTTCTAAATGGGGTTCGGAGGACATGGAGTTTTCTGCGGCATGCGGAACTTTCATATTAACGGCATTTAGCGCCGCTTCGCGAATTCCGCCGCCTCGTTTTAATCGTGGACCATACCAATGCGGTCGCTGTAGGGGTTGGGGAACCCAAGGCTCTCCATGATTTCGGTTTCGCGCGCCTCCATGACCTCCGCTTCCTCATCGTCCAGATGGTCGTAACCCTGCGCATGCAGCACGCCATGAATGAGAAGATGAGCCAAATGGTCGCGCAGCGGTTTTTGCTGTTCGGCGGCTTGACGCTCCAATACAGCTGGACAGATGACGATGTCTGCCATCACCACAGGCTCACGCTGATAGTCAAACGTCAGAACATTTGTCGCATAGTCTTTGCGGCGAAATTGATGATTGAGTTCGCGGCCTTCCTCTTCATCAACAAAGCGAACGGTGAATTCTCCGTCGAGCTCCAACGCGGCACGGATCCAGCGAGCCATCGTACTGCGATGCGGAAGCTTATCCTTGAACAATCCTGCCTGCTGCAGGTGAAGTGTCAATTCATGCATGATGCAAGTCCTTTTCTGCGGAGCGCGTTCCTTCTGCTTTACGATGCTCACGCTCTGCGCGCCGTTCAATCTCATCACGAACAGCTGCCGCATCATAAGCCTCAACAATGCGCGCCACCAGCGGGTGGCGCACAACATCACTCGAGCGAAAGTGCGTGAAGCTGATGCCGCGAACACCTTGGAGCACTCTTGCTGCTTCCTTTAGCCCGGAGAGCACGCCGCGAGGCAAGTCAATCTGCGTAATATCGCCCGTAATTACCGCTTTGGACCCGAACCCGATGCGCGTCAAAAACATTTTCATCTGCTCGCCCGTCGTATTCTGTGCTTCGTCGAGAATAACAAAGGCGTTGTTGAGCGTACGGCCGCGCATATAAGCCAGCGGCGCCACCTCAATGGACTGTCGCTCCATCAGGCGCTGAACCTTGTCAAATCCCATCAGGTCAAAAAGCGCATCGTAAAGCGGCCGCAAATACGGATCCACCTTCTGCGAAAGATCCCCCGGCAGGAATCCCAGACGTTCGCCTGCTTCGACTGCCGGACGTGTCAAAACAATTCGTTCGACCGTTCCTCGTTCAAATGCATCAACAGCCGCCGCAACCGCCAGATAAGTTTTACCCGTACCAGCCGGACCGATGCCGAAGCTGATGTCGTGACTGAGAATCGCCTGCAGATAAGCCCGCTGATTGGGTGTACGTCCTCGCAGATCGTGTCGACGAGTTTTGAGGAGCACCTCCCCAGCACTCACCTCATCAGCATTGGCCGTCTTTGCACGATGTTCGTCGTCTCCGCCCACAAAGTGCCACTGAATATCATTCGGCGTGAGTTCGGCTCCGGTACGCGCAACGCGATCAAGCAGCACCTCAAGCGCACGCAGCGCTCTATGCGCAGCATGCTTCTCGCCCGACACTCGAAACTGCTCGCCTCGACGGACGATTTTCACGCCCAGAATGGTTTCCATTTGCCGCAGATTCTCGTCGAGCGGACCGCATAAATGCGCGAGCGCCGTCTGACCAGCACTTGCGGAAAAAGACAACTGTTCCATTGCAGCCGCCTTCGGATGCATCACTTCCTTAGTCATTGCGGAAATTCTCCCATTCTGAAGACGCCGCCGTTTAATCGACGAGTTCGCCGCCGAGCGTATGCGGAAACACTTCCGTAATTCGCACATTGGTCATCTGATTGATCAGCGACGGGTCTCCCGCAAAATTGACGATACGGTTGTTATCCGTGCGTGCCGAAAGCATCCCTTCACCGCGGCGGGCAGGCCCGACCACCAATACTCGTTCGATTTTACCGAGCATGTTACGGCTGATTTCTGCGGCGTTGTCATCGATTTTTCGCTGCAGTCGCTGCAAACGCTCGAGCTTCACGCTGTAAGGCGTTTCATCGGGCAGACGCGCAGCAGGCGTGCCAGGACGCGGACTATAGACAAAGCTAAAGCTAGCATCAAATCCAACATCATCAATCAGCCGCATCGTCTTCTCGAAATCTTCAGCCGTTTCTCCCGGGAATCCGACGATAAAGTCCGTCGCAATGGCAATACCTGGGCGTGCAGCCTTCAGACGGCGAATGATGGATTTGTATTCGAGCACTGAATAACCGCGCTTCATGGCCGTGAGAATTCGGTCGCTGCCGGCCTGTACGGGGAGGTGCACATGACTCACAAGCTTCGGCAGCTTGGTGTAGGCATCGATCAGACGCTGCGTAAACTCGCGCGGATGACTCGTCGTGTAGCGAATGCGTTCGATACCATCAATTTCACTCACGTATTCGAGCAGCATCGCGAAGTCTGCCGCATCGCCTTCTGGCGTCACACCCCGATAGGCATTGACATTCTGTCCGAGCAGCGTCACCTCTTTGACGCCTTGATCGGCAAGCTGCGCAACTTCTACCAAAACATCAACGAGCGGACGAGAGATTTCTTCACCGCGGGTATAAGGAACCACACAGTACGTGCAGTACTTTGAGCACCCCTCCATGATGGATACAAAAGCCGCAGCACCTTCTGCACGAGGCGCCGGCAAATGATCAAACTTCTCAATTTCAGGAAAGCTCACATCAACCTGCGGCTTGCCTGTTCGAGCACGCTCGCCGAGCATTTCCGGCAAACGATGCATCGTCTGCGGTCCAAACACCACATCAACCCAAGGTGCGCGCTTCACAATGCCAGCACCTTCCTGACTAGCTACACATCCGCCCACAGCAATCATCATGTCCGGACGATCCCGTTTAGCCTCTCGAATGCGGCCTAAATCGGAGAAAACCTTCTCCTGAGCCTTTTCTCGGATTGAGCAAGTATTGAGGACAACCACATCTGCTTCATTCAGATCATCAGTCTTTTCAAGCTGCATCGCTTCGCCTAGAAGGTCAACAATGCGGTTGGAGTCGTAGTCGTTCATTTGGCAGCCAAAGCTGCGCAGATAAAGTTTTTTCGCAGACACGGTTTATATCCGGTGGCGTTGCACCGCTGTATTCCATTCCCATCGATTTCGACAGGCAAGGCAGCGGCAAAATGGCGGGGAATTCATTGACGGACGGAGAGAACCTCCGTCGATCCATATGGAAAAGCCCGAACCACTTTTAAGCGGACCGGGCTTTGAAATTTGGTGGCGCATCACGGATTCGAACCGCGGACACAAGGATTATGATTCCTCTGCTCTAACCGACTGAGCTAATGCGCCGAGAAGGAAATTATTGCCAATTTTAAGAATTTAGTCAATAGTGCCATTTCCTATAGAAACATTTTGTTTCATCTAATGTGTTAACACCACAACTGCCAGAAATGATGTGTTGGCCCGTATCCCGCACCAACCTCAAGCTCATCAGCATGGGCAATTGCACCAGCAACATAGTCTTTGGCCGCCGCTGCGGCCTTTGGCACATCATTCAAACGCGCCAATTCTGCTGCAATCGCGGATGAAAGTGTGCAGCCCGTGCCATGCGTGTTCTCTGTGGCAATTCGAGGCGCAGAGAACCAATGACGTTCCGTCAGACTCATTAGGCAGTCATCGGACTCCTGTCCTTTTAAATGCCCGCCCTTCATCAACACCCAGTCGGCGCCGGTGGTTTTTAACAGAGCCTCGCCTTGAACTGTCATCTCTTCAAAAGTACTCGCCTCCGCTTGCCCTAAAAGATCCGCTGCTTCTGGAAGATTGGGCGTCATAACGGAAGCAAGCGGCAGCAACTCATGCTTAAGCGCCTCAAGCGCATCCCGGCGAAGCAGTCTGTCACCGCTTTTAGCGACCATCACCGGATCAACGACAATCCATTTCGGCGCGTAACGACGAAGCGCTGCAGCAACAACAGCGATAACTTCGCCATCATTGAGCATCCCCACCTTGACGGCATCAATAGTGAGATCCGAGAAAACGCTGTCAAGCTCCTCCTTTACGAAAGCGGCCGGAATCGGCAGCACACCTTGCACCCCCAACGTATTTTGGGCGGTAAGTGCTGTTGGCACACCCGCCGCGTAAACGCCAAGAGCACTGATTGCTTTCACATCGGCGATCAGTCCTGCTCCCCCAGAGGGATCAATGCCCGCTATCGTCAGGACATTCGGGATTCGTTCTTGCGTGCATACGTCCATAGCTTTTCCAATACCGTCATCATGCGAGCCGTGGCGCCGGCGCATTTCTGCGCGAAATTTTTAGCTGCCGCCCCGGCTGCGTTACGTTCCTCTGGGTGCTTGAGCCACTGCTCCAGCTGAAGAACTGCTGCTTCCGCATCCGTCGCCTGGACCATACCGCCAGCGGCAATGCCTTCGCGGATAATGCGTTCAAAATTGAAAATCGACGGTCCAACCACGACGGGCGACCCAGCCATTGCCGGCTCCACAACGTTTTGCGAACCGAAAGGACCAAATGAACCGCCCATCACTGTCATGGAAGCCAACCCGCAGTAAAAGCTCATTTCTCCCATACTGTCGCCCACAACGATCTGAATGTCAGCGGGAAGGTCTTCTGCCGTTGAGAGTGTCGAGCGCCGAATCGTTTTAAGACCCGCCGATTCAAAAAGCTCTACCACGCGCTCAAAACGTTCCGGGTGACGCGGCACTACTACGACGAGAGTCTCTGCCAGCAATGCCGGATGCTTTTTAAAGCTTTCCAGAAAAGCGGCTTCTTCACCGTCTCGGGTGGAAGCCAAGAGCACTACCGGTCGCGAAAGCACAGTAAGCCAGGCCTTTGCTGCCGCCATTTGTGACGCATCAGGAACAATGTCGAACTTGACGCTGCCTGTGACTAAAACATCCTTGGCGCCGAGGCTTTCCAAGCGTGCCTTATCCTCGTCGCTTTGAGCCAGTACGGCAGCGAAGCTTCCGAAGGCCGGTCCCATGACTTCAATGGCCTTTTGAGCTTGCGCTCGCGACTTTTCACTTTCTCGTGCATTGGCAAGCACCACAGGAATCCCGTGAGCCGTCATTTCGTGCATGAGATTGGGCCACACTTCAGTTTCCATGATGACCCCGAGCGTCGGCCGTACTTGGCGGACAAATTTTTCAACAGCGTAAGGCGCATCATATGGGAGATAACACTGGCGTATCCGCTCGGGCGCCAATCTCACGAGGCGCTTTCCCGCCTCTCTGCCGGTCGGCGTCATGTGCGTCAGCACAACATCGCACTCCGGCCATGACTTCAGCATGGCCTCCAGAAGCGGCTTAGCAGCATTCGTTTCGCCGACACTCACCGCATGGATCCACACACGGGGACGTTCTGTGCGTAGCGGATACGTTCCCCAGGCGAAGCGCTCATCCCAATAGTCTCGATAAGCCGGCTGCCGGCGCGAACGCCACATCAGATAGAGGCTCGCCAACGGCAATGCTACGGTAGAGACGGAACGATAAATGCCCGGAGTGATTTTCATGATTATTAGTTTGTCTCAGTAGCCATCACGCGATGCGCAGCGGCCAGAATATCTTCAACGCTCGGAATCTGCTTGATGCCGCCCAAGCTTTCCGCTGGGCCGTCGCCAATCAGGCGCAACGTAGCGGTCGGTGTCGCCACGAAGATCCCCACACTGGGGATACCCATCGCGGCAGCCAGATGGGTTAGCCCAGTATCGACCCCAATCATTAATTGCGCTTGCGCCAAACCAGCCGCCACATCCCTTAGTCTGGCCTTTGGCGCCACTGCGGCGCCGGGAATCCCGGCAGCTATTCGGCGACACCTGGCTTCCTCTTTGGCGCCTCCCCAATAAAAGACGGGCGAAATACCCTCCTTCGCGAGCGCGCATCCGAGCTTCATCCAATGGTCTTCGGGCCAAAGTTTCTCATCTCGACTTGTATTGACCGCAAATGCCGCCGTCCGTCCTGATGTTTGCAGCGGCGCGGTGCCGCAGGCTTTCAGTCCAAACACCGCATGTTCGGGATCAATTGTGTATCCCAACACCTGTGCGGCGGCCATCCGGTAGCGTTTTACGGCGCCCAATGCCTCGGGGAGATCGAGATGTTGCTGATAAAAAAAGGCTGCCAAGGGTTCACGAATCGTCTGCCGCGTGTAGCCCACTGTCGGCGCTTTCGTCCAACGGGCAACCAGTCCCGAGCGAATCAGACCTTGAATATCAATGACAATGTCGTAATGTTCGGCCTGCAGCTCAGCTTTTAATGCACTGACCTCTCTGCGAGTTTTCACAGAGAACGGGGAATTGCGCCATCGGCGAAAGGCCGTGACGTAAACCTTTTCAACCGCCGGGGCAAGCGGGGGAATATCTGCGAAAGATTCCTCTGCCACCCAATCAATTCGCGCATCAGGCAACGCCTGTCGGATGTCATGGGCAACAGGAAGCGCGTGAATGATATCCCCCATCGAAGAGGACTTGATGATGAGGATCTTCTTCACTCGCGAGCTTCCTCAAGCAGCTTCTTAGGATCAGCGCCGGTTTCTGCAAACTTTGAGAGCCGTTTGCCAAGTTCAACACCGGGCTGATCAAACGGATTGATGTTATATAACGTGCCGAGCATCGTTGTCTTGTGCTCATACATCGCCATCACGGCGCCAAGTCGCCGCGGCGTGACGGCATCAAGCACAATCGTTGACACGGCATTGAAATACGGAGCCTTCGGATCTCGAGCGACCAACGCTTCGGCCTGTGCCCGAGCATTGGCTAAAAGCACTCGATAGTGTTCGGCATAGCGATGTCCGGGCATTTCACTCCAAATGAGATCAATGCTCGTGCTGCCCGTCCCATCGCGCAGCCACTGATAAAAGCTGTGCTGAGCTTCATTGCCGTTGGAACCCCAGACGAGCATGCCCGTACGTCCTTTGAGGCGCTCGCCGTTGATGCCGTGGCTCTTGCCGAGCGATTCCATCTGCAGCTGCTGCAGCCACGGCACAAGTACACGCAAACGTTCGTCATAAGGCAACAAGCAGTGCGTCGGGATCTTCAGTACTGTTGAATTCCAATACGCTGTCAGTGCAAGCAGCGCAGGCAAGTTCTGATCGATAGAGGCTTCGAGCGAATGGCGATCCATTTCGTTTGCCCCCTGCAGGAACTCCTGAAAGGCTTCGGGGCCCAGCGCGATGATCGCGGGCAGCCCAATGCCTCCCCAAACGGAGAAGCGTCCGCCAACCCAGTTCCACATGGCGAACTGATTTTCAAGCGGCAGGCACATCATTTCAGCCGCGTGCGGATTAGCCGAAACCACCACCATATGGCGACTGCGGTCTGCACCAACTATGCCGTTGTCAAGAAGCCATTGATCAACCGCCGTAGCATTCACCTGCGTTTCTCGCGTACTGA
This sequence comes from Sutterella wadsworthensis, assembly GCF_003315195.1. Lineage (GTDB taxonomy): Bacteria > Pseudomonadota > Gammaproteobacteria > Burkholderiales > Burkholderiaceae_F > Sutterella > Sutterella wadsworthensis. The sequence continues at coordinate 28,457 of NZ_QNRV01000005.1, forward strand.
AACTTTTTGACGAAACGATCACGAGCGTGGAACGCGGATTGCAGGCCGCCAAAATGCGATCCAAGAGCACCCCGTCAACGCTCGCCAAAAAGTGCAGATGAATATCTGGACTGGCTGTCTGCAATGCGTGCCAGACAGCCTTCGGTCCCATCTCGGAGCCGCCAATGCCGATATTGATCACATCCACAATACGGTCGCCGCGGCAGCCCAACCAACGGCCGTCACGCACTCGCTGTGCAAAATCAAAAAGTCGGCGACGTTCCTGAGACACCTCCGCGTAGCGCGGAGCAGACAAACTGAACGCGCGCAGCGACGTATGGAGCGCAGGACGTCCTTCACTGCCGTTGACGCACTCACCACGGATCATCCGTGCGTGAGCTCCGAGCAGATCTTTTTCAGCAGCGAATTTGAAGAGTCCCTCAAGATCGCCATGCGTGAGTCGTTGACGAGAAAGATCAAGTTTGATGCCGCAAGCTACAGCCTGTGACGCATCTCCGGCGGCGCTTTCGCGCAGAAATGGAATCGAAGGGGAGGAAGACATGGACTTTTTTATTCAGGAATGACCAAATTAGGTTCGATACTGCGAAGCACTTCGATAAAGCGGGTTTTAACGCGTTTGAGCGCTTCGGGCGTATCGCCTTCAAAGCGCAGCACGACGACAGGCGTAGTATTGGATGAACGCGCTAAAGCAAAGCCATCCTTCCACTCAACACGCAGACCGTCGACCTTAATCACATCCGCCGCGTCGGTAAACTGCCCGGCTTCGGCGCGCAACCGTTCAATGAAGCGCTTGGGTTCTCCTTCTGCCATCGGAATCTGGAGCTCCGGAGTATTCACCGCATTAGGAAGTTTCGAAAGAACGCCTGACGGATCGTCGGTACGCGAAAGAATTTCCAAAAGGCGCACAGCGGCATAAAGTCCGTCGTCAAACCCCGTCCAACGCTCGTCATTGAAGAAAAGATGCCCCGACATTTCCCCTGCAAAGGGTGCATGCGTATCGCGCAGTTTTGCCTTCACCAGTGAGTGCCCCGTCGGACTGATCGTCGGAACGCCTCCTTTAGCTTTCACCCAGTCGACAAGCTTTCGTGAGCACTTAACGTCATACACAATGGGTTCACCCGGATGATGCTTCAGAATATCTTCGGCAAAAAGCATCATCAGGCGATCCGGGAAAATGATTTCGCCCTGCTTTGTAACAACCCCCAAACGATCACCGTCGCCATCCAATGCGAAGCCGTAGTCACAGTCCTCGGTCTTGACCGTTTTAATAAGGTCCTCCAAATTCTTAGGCTTGGAAGGGTCCGGATGGTGGAAAGGGAAGCGGCCGTCAGGTTCGCAGAAAAGCGGGACGACATCGACGGGAAGCTTCGAAAGCAGCTGCAGCATTACGGGGCCCGCAATTCCGCTGCCAGCATCGGCTGCTACCTTGAGTCGGCGCCCGATTTTGATGCCTGCAAGCGCTTTTTCAATATAGGGGGTGACTGCATCAACCTTCTCAACGCCCCCCGGAACGGTAGCCTCAATCCAATCCTGCGCCTCCACTCGGCGACGAATGTCCTGAATGGCATCGGCAAAAAGCGTAATTCCGGCGACCATCATCTTGAGGCCGTTCCACTCGGGCGGATTATGCGAACCCGTAACGGCCACACCAGTGCCGCAATTGAAATACTTCGTTGCATAGTAAAGGACCGGAGTCGGCACCGCCCCCACATCAAGCACCTTCATGCCGGTACTTGCAATCCCTTCGACCAGTGCGTTCATCAGCCGTTCGCCCGACAGACGGCCATCACGTCCCACGCAGAATGCCGACACATTGGCTTCCACCGCAAGGCTACCTAAAACCCGACCAACTGCTCGGGCTACGTCCTCCGTGAGCGTCTTATCGACGACACCACGAATGTCGTAAGCCTTGAAAATGGATGAATCAACCTGCATGAAAGGACTCCTTCTTTATTGAATGCAATTCACGAAGACCGCTTTGCACGTTTGCAGCGCAGACGATCCTATTTTGCGGCTGATATTTTAGTTGCCAATGCGCAGCTCTCCAAGAGCGGATAAAAAAGACCGTTAACATCCATTCGCGGCTGTTATCGCCAAAATCAGCACGAGTGCGCGAAAATGCGCTCCCCGAACGGGGCATCAGACCGATACAATCGGCCACACAAATCCGTTAACGCCGCTTTTTTCGGAGTCCTGGAGTATCGAAGGTTGCCGTCAACAAGGGAAAACCTCAGACGCGGAATAACAACTTGCTCTACCGTATCGGCCAAAGGAACAATCCATGGATCTAGCTCAACTCAAGCGTGCACACGTCCTCGTTACTGGCGACGCCATGCTCGACCGCTATTGGTTCGGCGACGCCGAACGCATCTCTCCTGAAGCCCCTGTCCCCGTCGTTCGCGTCACTCGAACCGAAGAGCGTCTCGGCGGTGCGGCAAATGTCGCGCGCAACATAGCTACTGTAGGGGCATCGTCAACGCTTCTTTCTGTAGTAGGCAACGACGAAGCCGGACAAAGCATCGAAAAACTTCTGCGTGCAGAAGGCATCCAGCCTGAACTCGAACTCGACCCAGCGCTTAAAACCACGGTGAAGCTGCGCGTAGTCGCCAGGCAGCAGCAGCTCGTACGATGTGACTTTGAAGCAATGCCAGCAGAAGAAACGCTCAAGCGCCATCTCGGCACGTTCTCGAAACTGCTTACCACCAATCAAGCACTGGTACTTTCGGACTACGGCAAGGGCGGTCTATCTCATATTTCCACAATGATCGCCGAAGCCCGAGCGGTCAAACTTCCCATTCTCGTCGACCCCAAAGGGGACGACTACAGCCGCTATCACGGCGCCACTGTCATTACACCCAACCGCGCTGAGCTCCGGCAGGTTGTTGGCACCTGGACAAGCGAAGCCTCGCTTATCGAACGCGCACAGAATCTGCGCCAGGCACTTGAGCTTGACTATCTGCTCCTTACACGTTCCGAAGAAGGCATGACGCTTTTCGGTCCTCAAGGCCAACTTACTGTGCCGGCTCAGGCGCGCGAAGTCTACGATGTCTCCGGGGCCGGCGACACCGTCATCGGTATTCTTGCCGCCATGCTTGCTACCGGCATGCCAATTGAGGAAGCTGTACAGATTGCCAATCGTGCTGGCGGCATTGTCGTCGGGAAGCTCGGTACAGCCGCAGTATCCTATGAGGAGCTCTTCGGCTGATCGTCAACCGCAGAGATCTCGCATTTAATTATCAATATCCGCGCCGATTTCATCGGAGCTCTAGTATTCCTTTTCGGAGATTTTCACGCGATGAGCATTCTCGTTACGGGCGCAGCCGGCTTCATCGGCTGCAACAACGTCATCGCCCTCAACCGCCGCGGCATCACCGACGTTATTGCCGTTGACAATCTTGAAAAAGGCGACAAATTTAAGAATTTGGCTCAGTGCCAAATTTCAGACTATTTTGATAAACGCGACTTCATCGAGCGGGTACGAGCCAGTACTGCACCGCGCCCGGACGCGATTTTCCATCAGGGAGCCTGTTCCGACACCATGGAAACTGACGGCCGCTACATGATGGAAAACAACTACCGCTACACACTCCAGCTCTACCGCTGGGCTCAGGAACTGCGAATTCCGTTCATCTATGCGTCATCAGCCGCCACCTACGGCGCTCACACGGAATTTATTGAAGAAGTTCAATATGAGGGGCCGCTCAACGTCTACGGCTACTCCAAGTATCTCTTTGATCAAGTCCTTCGCCGCGAACTCAGTTTTCTTCGTGCGCCAGTCGTAGGGCTTAAGTACTTCAACGTCTACGGTCCGCACGAACAACATAAAGGCCGTATGGCGAGCGTTGCTTTCCATCAGTACTTCCAGTACCGACGTGATCATAAAGTGAAGCTCTTTGAAGGCTGTCTCGGCTACGGCAACGGTGAACAAAGCCGTGATTTCGTCTATGTGGAAGACGTCTGTAAAGTACTGCTCCACTTCCTCGATAAACCGGTTTCCGGCATATACAACTGCGGCACCGGCCGAGCTGAACCTTTCAACAACGTGTCGCTTGCCGTGGTCAACGGCATTCGAGCAAGCGAGGGTAAAGAGCAGCTTACGCTGCAGGGCGCCGTAGCGGCGGGCGAAATTGAATACATCCCCTTCCCCGAAGCGCTTAAAGGCAAATATCAAGCCTTTACACAGGCAAACCTCACGAAGCTGCGAGCCGCTGGGTGCGATGTCAACTTCCGTACAGTGACCGAAGGCACGACTGATTACATGAAGGTGCTCCTCGAAGAGTACCCGACTGTTGAATAATGAAACGTGCGGCTTTTCTTGACCGTGACGGCGTGATCAACATTGATCACGCCTACGTACACGACCGAGAGCATTTTGAATGGGTGCCGGGCGTCCTTGAGGGCGCTCGAATGCTCACGGATGCAGGTTTTCTGCTGGTCGTCGTCACCAATCAATCCGGTATCGGACGAGGCTATTACACTGAAGCAGACTTTCATGCACTCACCGACTGGATGTGCGGCGTCTTTGCGGAGGCGGGGGCTCCAATTGCCGCTGTTCGTTTCTGCCCGCACCACCCGGAAAAGGCACTGGGCCTCTACCGGCGTGAATGCCGCTGCCGCAAACCTCAGCCCGGAATGATTCTGGACGCAGCAAAGGACCTCAACATCGATCTTTCTCGATCCATCCTTTTCGGCGATAAGCCGGGGGACTGCACAGCAGGTCGATCCGCCGGACTCCCAGAACGGGTTCTGCTCGGCACTGACGGCAAATGCCAGCCTGAAGCATGTGTCGACAGCACGCGAACAGCAAAGGATCTGCTTTCCGCTGTGCGCTCCGACTGGATGACTGCATTCATTCGCTCTTAACTAATTTTTTCCTGACACCAATGAGTCTGCGCTGTCCACCTCCCGTTTTTGAGCAGAAAATCTGCCGACTTGAAGACCTGGCCGAACGAGCCGCGGCTCTGCCTCACCCGACCGTCTTTACCAACGGCGTGTTCGACATCCTGCACCGCGGACACGTTACCTACCTTGCACAAGCCCGTGCACTAGGCGCTAGTCTCATTGTCGCCGTGAACAGTGATGCTTCCGTGAAGCTGCTCGGCAAAGGCGACGACCGCCCGATCAATACGCAAGCAGATCGTGCAGCTGTGCTAGCTGCACTTGAATCCGTTAATCTTGTCGTTGTCTTTCCGGACAAAGTGCCGCTGAAGGCCGTTGAACTGGCTCGCCCAGATCTCTATGTCAAGGGCGGCGACTACGAACCCGAAAACCTGCCGGAGGCGAAGCTCGCCGCCAGCTGGGGCGGACGCTGCGTAACGATCACTTTTGAACATTTGCGCTCTACCACTGCACTTCTCCAAAAAGTACGAAACGCTTAATCATTCCTGCTGCACAACAGCTGTTTAACAAGAGCAGCCCGCGCGATATCTTCGAGATTGTCGTTCGTACCGCTCTGATCTTCGGCCACCCCTTTATGAAACCCGCCATTCCTGCTGTCGTTCTTGCGCTTACCCTTTCCGCATTGACTGTTCAAGCTGCCGACAGCATATCGGGCGCCAGCCGCCGTACGGCCAAGAGCGCTGCCGTCATACCCAAGAATATTGATGCTGTCACATCCGCATCCGTGGTTCCGCAGGCCCTCCGTCAGAGCGTGAAGCCCAATCGTTTTTCCCTTCGCCCGGGTGTTAAGCGCGTTCTCTTCGTCGTGGGCGATCCGCGAAGCGAATCTGTTGAATGGGATCTCGTCAATACGGCCATGAAGCATTTCATGGACAAGGGTTATGACGTAGAGCTGCGTGACCTTTACGCCATTGGCTTCAACCCGATTCTTACGCGTGAAAATTTCTATCAGGCCAAAGACGGGTTCGGCAAAACGCCAGCTGATATCACCGAAGAAATGATGTATGTACGCAGCGCTAACTTCATCGTCTTCTGTTATCCAAATTGGCACGACACACCGAACACCATCGTTAAGGGCTATATGGAGCGCGTTTTTCAGAAGAAATTCGCTTACCGGGATGCTCAAAATGGTCTTGAAGGCTTGCTTAAAGGCAAAGGCATATTCACCATCATGAACGCTGGCTGGGTCGGCATGGGACGCGGTGACTTAGGTGACGGGCTTCCTCGCGCTGCGGGCGAAAAATCCAATCCCACTTGGGATAAATACATGACGGCCTTCAAAACGCTTGACGACGATACCGCCGCGTTCTGGGGCGCCAAAAATCTCGGCCGTTTTGTGAATGACCAAACGCCAGGCAACCTTGATGAAGACTACGCCGCTAAGCTCGAACAGCTTCGCAGCGATCTCCGTCGCCATTTGGACAGCAAATTCAGCCTCAAACCGTAACCTTTCCTTTGTGCGCAGATTGCACGCTTCCCGCCCCAAAAAGAGCTCCCGGAGGTCATTAATCTCTCGGGAGCCTTTTATCGGTTAGTTCGTTTCGCGATCAGCCGATGCGGAAGCCACGCTTGCGTGCAAAGTGAATAGTCGCATCAAGGAAGCCCTGCTTGCTGCCGCAGTCAAAACGCGTACCCTCAAAGCGATGCGCGTAGGTGGGCACGGTTTCAAGCGAAGCTCCAATACCATCGGTGAGCTGAATTTCACCGCCGATACCAGCCGAAACCGTTTCGAGATAATCGAATATTTCCGGTTCAAACACATAACGGCCAATCACCGCCAAACGCGAAGGCGCCACGGCTGGCTCAGGCTTTTCCACGATACCGCGAAGACGCGGTGTTCCTTGAGCAGCGTCGTCCACACTCACGATGCCGTACTTCTTGGTTTCTTCAGGCGCCACATCCTGAACGGCCAAAACCGCCCCCCCGCCCTGACGAGCACGCGCTTCGATCAGCTGACCAATGCAGGAACGGCCAGCATCGATCAAATCGTCAGCAAGAATAACGCCGAAAGGCGAGTTCTCTACAACAGGCCGAGCGCACAACACCGCATGACCGAGGCCGAGCGGCTGCGGCTGACGAATGTAGATGCAGCGAACACCAGGCGGCACGATCTCACGCACGATTTCAAGGAGTTCCTGCTTACCCTTCATTTCGAGTTCGCGTTCCAGTTCGGCGTAGGTATCAAAATGATCCTCAATCGCCCTTTTGTTGCGACCGGTGACGAAAATCATTTCAGTAACGCCCGCAGCCGCAGCTTCCTCAACAGCATACTGAATCAAGGGTTTGTCCACGACTGGCAGCATTTCCTTAGGCATTGCCTTAGTGGCGGGGAGAAATCGCGTGCCGAGACCGTTGACCGGGAATACAACTTTGCGTACGGGCTTCATGGAATTGAATGGGATAGTCAATGAAAAATAACTGACAGTGCAGGCGGCGCGAAATAGAATTCCGGGCGACCGCAGCACCGAAGCGGGATCGAGCTTAACGCGGCAGAGCCTGTTCGGGCAAGTACGTTTATTTCAAGATTCCATCGACATCTGGAGCGTCTTTGTATGGTGAGCTCAACTACCTCTACATCATCGTCTGGCACTTTATTCGCCATCGGCGACCTTCAGGGGTGCCTTGAAAGTCTTGAAGAACTGCTTACACAGCTCCCGCAAGATGCAGAGCTGCTTTTTGTTGGGGATCTGGTTAACCGCGGTCCGCAATCCCTTCAGACACTGCGCTTTGTGAAAAATCTCGGCAGTCGCGCCCGCTCAATTCTCGGCAATCATGACCTCCACCTTCTTGCTGTTGCGGCAGGCGCAGGCGAAATGCATAAGAAAGACACCATTGCCGATATCCTATCTGCGCCGGATCGCGACGAATTAATTAACTGGCTGCGCAACCAACCGCTTCTCATCGAACAAGGAGACGTTCTCTTCGCTCACGCCGGCATTCATCCTTTATGGGATCTTCCAACTGCTCAAAAACTCGCTCAGGAAGCTCACGAAGCGCTCGCTGGCCCTCAGTGGCAGCGTTGGCTTCAAGGCATGTACGGCAATACGCAGTGGTCACCCGATCTGACGGGTGAAAAACGCATGCGTGCGATTCTCAATGGGTTTACTCGCATGCGGTTTGTCAATGCCCTCACAGGGGAGCTTGACTTTGACTTAAAAGAAGGGGCCGGCACTGCCCCCAAAGGTTGGGTCCCTTGGTTTGAATACAAACATAGATTGCTCTGCGACCACACCATATGCTTCGGGCACTGGTCAATGCTGGGCCTCATCAACCGCCCCAATCTGGTTGCCATAGACACCGGCTGTCTCTGGGGTGGCGAGCTTACCGCCGTTCGCTTCCCGGATCGCCGCATCTTTCAGGAAAAATGCCCCTGCTGGGCCAACCCACTCGCTTTTTCAAAAAAACATAAAAAAGACTGAAGCGAAAGTAAATCATCAAAAGAGCCCGAAGCATATTGAATACTTCGGGCGTTGGTTGAATTCCCCAGCATTAAGAGACTGCTGTCAGCATCTACTCAGCTGCTGAAGCTTTTTCTGTTCCGGTTTTGGCAAGTTTTGCACGAAGTGCCTCAGCCTTGGCGGCTGTGGCATCCGGCCAGCCAAGCGCTTCAGCCATGGCACGGGAGGTTTCTGCACAGAGGGTTCGCCGGTCGTAGGCCGCTGCTTTAATCGGCGTAAGGATCGTTGCTTCAACCGAAACGTTCTTCGTTCTGACAATATCCTTTAATACGGTGAAAAGATCCCTTGATGCATAAGACGGCATCGTTGAGGGTATGCCGTTCACAGAGTACTTCAGCGTAATCGGAAGCACCTCAATTCCGTTGTATTCCGCAGGTTTGGCAGCCGAAAAGAGATTCGCATAGAAAGGCAGCAACGCATCGCCCGGCCCCGTTGTCCCCTCCGGGAAAAAAAGTACGTTCTCGCCGCGGGCAAGGTGCTTGTCCATAACTTCCACAACATCAACAATCGCGCGGCGGCTTGAGCGATCGATGAAGATTGTTCCTACGTGCTTGGAAATCAGTCCGAAAATCGGCCACTTTGAAATTTCTTTTTTAGCGATGAAGCGCACCGGAAGAATGGAATCCAGCACAAAAATATCAGCGAACGATATGTGGTTGGCGCAGACAAGGTAGCCGGGTCCGTCTTCACGCAACCCTGAAGCCGCCTCAGCATTAGGAATCCGGCCCTTGACATCAAGGCGGATGCCTAAAACTCGGAGAAGCCGAGGCGCCCAACGCTTGACCATGCGCACACGCATACTGTCTGGCACTACGGGAAAAATGCCAACCACAAGAAAGAAAAGAATAACAATGACAACGGCGAGCAGAATAAGCCGCGCGCCCCCGACGATGCTGCGCATAGGCGTTCTTTTTGGAAGAGATGAATGGAATTGACGGATAGTTCTACTTCACTCTGCCACCGTAACGGCTTCATGGAAGAACTGTTCAAGAATGACGGCGGCCGCGCGATCATCAATGTGGTCGCGCCCTTGGGCGACCTCCACCGAAGAGAAACGCTCGTCGACAGTAAAGACCCGTAGATGATAACGACCGCCAAGCTGACGGGCGAAACGTTCACAGCGAGCCGTGAGCGTTGACGGATTACCGTCCCCTAGTCTGGGCACGCCGACAACGAGAAATTTCGGTTTCCACTCAGACATCAATGCTTCAATACTCTGCCAACGCGACTCATTGGTAGACGCATCCAGAATAACGAGCGGTTCTGCTGTTCGCGTAACGGTATTGCCCACTGCCACACCGGTGCGGGCAAGCCCAAAATCAAATGCCAGTACGGTGCCGGGTTCTGTGAGGAATGTTTCCAAAGGTTTTGCCATAGCTTGATCTGCGTCAGGGAAGTTCCGGTCGGTTGTATCTTCAATTGTCGAAAAATTGCGAAGGACCTCATTATGGCCACATTAGGTGGCCCACGCCTGCAGAGGTCTACAAACTTTTCCGCCAGTTCACTCGCATCTGCGGCTGAATAGGCGTACTCTTGCGCCTCCCCTTTTTTGGTTCTTGAGGCTCTCCTACCTGTGCGTCCGTTCCACGGATGCCTTCGTCGGCGAGCCTTCTTGCATTTTTAGCGATGATCGACAACGTTCTTGAGCGTCTGACGACGCTTTTCACCGAAGGCGGCGCGCACTTCCGCGTCATTCACCACCCTGCCGCCGGCCAATCGAGCCAATCGGTAGCCGAAATCCGCGGCACTGAACTTGGTCAGGGCGCTAAAGCGCTTTGCTGCACCGTGAAGGGCAACGGCGTAAAAAAGCATGTCCTCGGCGTTCTTCCGGCCGACATGCAAGCCGATCTCAGCAAGCTTGCCGCAGCAGTCGGCGGACGTCGTGCCTCGCTCGCCAGTCCAGATGAAGTAATGGACTTAACGGGATGCATCTTTGGCGCCGTACCGCCAGTGAGTTTTCATCCCGATCTTGAACTCATCTGCGATCCGACACTCTTCACGCGTTATAGCGAACTGGCCTTCAATGCTGGCTCACGCGATGTTTCTATCATTATTTCGACCGACGATTTCAAACGTATCGTTGCGCCAAAGGTAGCCGCCTTCCTTCGTGATGCGGCCTCTGCCCCCGCTGAAAAACAAAACCAATAAACAAGTCGTAAATTGCCTAAACCTCCGACCTAAGGTCTCTTGACATGGACTCCTTTGCCGCTTTGCTCACCAATTCGATTACACCGGTGACGCTTATCTCCGGCGTCGGCCTCATGCTGCTGTGCATGACTGCCCGCTACAACCACACGACCGATCGTGTGCGTCAACTCCTCAAACGTCGTGAAGACGGTGACTACGAAAAAGAACCGGATCTCGATTTCGAAATCCACTTGATCTTCCGTCGTTCGCGCTATCTGCGCCGAGCAATGCTGAGCCTCGTGCTCTCGGATGTCTGCTCGGGCCTCATTGTGGCAACAAACGTTGCCGCACACCTTTCGAACCTCAATTTCGTCACACTCTCCTCAATCTGGTTGGCATTCGCGCTGGCACTGATTGTCGCCTCGTCGATTTATTTCAGTCTGGAAGTTCGCCTTTCGCTTCATGCTCTGGAAACAGCCATCGATCATTTGCCCGGCAAAACGAAAGAGCCAGGCCTTTAAGGAGACGTCACGTGCTTACCATCACCGAATTTAATGACTCGCTCTCATTAGCACTTGCGCCGATTACCTTAATTTCCGGCGTAGGACTCTTGATGATCTGCATGACCAATCGCTACAACCATGCGACGAACCGTATTCGTCAGTTGATGGCTAAACGCGAAGGCAACATCGATAATTCCATCATCCGCTCAGTAATAGACACTGAAATCGATCTTCTCTACATGCGTGCATCGCTGCTGCGTCGCGGCATGCTCTCCGTTGCGCTTTCGGCTTTCTTTTCAGCCATTCTGGTTGCGGTCAGCGTGAGTGCTCGCTTTCTCGATCTTGACATCCACATCCTCGAAAGCTGCATCCTCGTTGCGGCAGTTCTTCTAATCGTTCTTTCTGCGCTTCTCTTTGCTGGCGAGATTAACGTCTCGCTCAAAGCCTTAAAACTTGCCGTCGATAAAGTGCCGCGTCACGGCAAATGGAGTCTAGAAGACTAGCCGCTATTCATCGTAGATACGGGCGCCGTTCGGCTGGAACGACGCCCGTTTGCTCTCTATTGTCTATATCCCCAACGGAAATAAATAGAGGTGCCCTCTCCCTTCGTGCGGCCAACCACTAAAAAGATGGGACCAATCAAACTGTCAACACCGATCGATGCTGAAACGGACTTGGCCCACGCGCGATCATTCTCATCATTGCTCGACAGTCCATGCACATCATTCCAAGCACGCCCTGCCTCAAGTGCTCCGCCAATCCACACCGGCACGCGAATGGGCATCCAATCGGAAACATTGCGCATCAGCGAAGCCTTTACATACTCCAGCCGCGAGCCTGACCACCGGCCATAAGGCACGCCTGGCATACGTCCTGCTCCGCCCAATTGGTACATTCCAGCGACTGAAGAACGCCCGATCTCTCCCTCGAACACAGAAGTCCAACGCCCCACAGAAAACGGCACCAGCGCATTAATACCGAACATGTAATTGGACTCCGTCAGTCCGACGGCTTGATTAGAGCGTTTCCCATTCACCTGTAGCCGCATGCCCTCCGTCGGGAAACTCACGCTGTCGAGCGTATCAAGCATCAGCTCAGCACCGATATAGGGAGCTGACTTTCGCCGCCAAGGCGGCTGATCGCGGCCAATCTCAATATCTGTATGTGAAGAAAGCCACCCTGTAGATAGGCCGGCATAACCCCATCGCGCGAGTTCCCAGCCTAAAAGCACTTTGGCATCTACAAACGTGCTCCTCCACTGCGCCACGGCTTCGTGACCGGAATATCTATCAAAGCGCATACGTTCATACGAGATACTCGGTTGAATAAAGAGCGGCAAGGTTGTACCCAGCGGCTGATAGAACTCTGAAAGAAATCTTTGTTTATCGCCAACCTGAATTTCATTGCGCCATTCTCCTCCCCATGCATTCAGCAGATGCCAACTGTGCGCAAAAAGCAGGTTGTAGGTACTCACACTGTCGAAGTCCGTTTCCAAAGACCCGCCCAGACGAACACTCGAATAGCCGGCTCGCTTCTCCTTGGGCTCAATGACGAGTGCTGCCGATCCGTCAGGTCCCGGATCTAACCGATAAACAACACTGTCAAAGTAACCATCGGCCCACACCGTACGTGCTGCATCATCCAAGCGCTCGCGATCAGCAGCACGCCCCGAAGGTACAGCCGCACGCTCAACAATTCTTTCGGGCGGCACAGCCGCATCCCCTTGCTGTGCGACTCGGATTTCCGTAATCACTTTCGGACTTCTGTCGAAGTTGACGAAACTCTGTGTGCGAGCGTGGTTCCATGCTGTCCATTCCTGACGGCCAACAGCAAGGACCTTTAGGCGATCGGCTGCAGCTCGACCGGCAGCCTCTCCCACAGCAATGATTTCACGGCTCTTGTCAAGATCTGCGGACGTATAGTCCTTCAGTTCCGGACGAATAAGAATATCGCGATCGGAAAGACTGGCCAGAGAGGCCGTAACGTTTTGTTCGGTCAGCAGATTTACCATCTGCGACATTACACCGACCACATCGTTGAGTTGCTCTCGCCCGCTGAGCGGGGTCCCGACATTAACTGCGATGACGATGTCAGCCCCCATTTCTCGGGCAAGCTCAACCGGCAGATTGTCAACCAATCCGCCGTCGACCAAAAGATCATCGCCCCGTTTGGCTGGTGAAAAGGCTCCCGGCACCGACATTGACGCACGCATCGCTTGACTCAGTGTGCAGTCCTTTTGCATGACGACACGCTTGCCAGTAACAAGATTGGTTGCTGGCGCCGCAAAGGGGATCGGCAGCATGGAAAGATCTTCAACCATCGCTGAAGACGCTGTTTTTCGTGCCAAAAAAAGATCCAATTCTTCTGATGGCACAAAAGCATCGGGAAAGCGCGGCGTACCATCGTTGCTGATTTCAATCCCTGCAGAAGGCAGACTCTTGTAATCATCAAGCTTGCGCCGCCAAGACAAGATGTCGCGCTGCGGACGAGGCGCAAGCATCTTGCTCCAGTCCACCTCCAATACTGTGTCTTCGAGAGCTTTGGCAGTAAATCCGGCGGCATAAGCTCCGCCAACCATCGAGCCCATTGATGTGCCGGCAATAACGTCAATTTTGACGCCTAACTCTTCGAGTACCTTGATAACCCCAACATGCGCAAAGCCGCGGGCACCACCGCCGGAAAGCACTAATCCAACACAAGGACGCCCTTCAGCACGGCAGGCGGCGCGAACCTCACTGGGGGTTTTAGCCCAGCTCGAAGTTGAAATAGTTAAAAAGACAACTGCAGTCGTCAGGACGGCATGGTGAAGCGTTGGAAGGCGCAGAATCATGAGCAATCCAAAATCAGAGACAGCAGAAGGCAACGCTGAAGTTGCCGCCCGGGATAACACGATGGAAAATAGTGAGTCTTCATAGGCTGCCGCAGTTGGCGGAATGCCTTTACGCCCACATACTATAAGGACGATTATGCGCGTACTGCTCACAGGAGGCATGGGCTTCATCGGTTCCCATACGGCCGTGTCTCTTCTGGAAGCCGGTCATGAACCCATTCTTTATGACAATCTTTCAAACGCTGATCGAAGTGTCGTCGATCGCATCGGCCGCATTACAGGTCACACGCCGACGTTCATTGAAGGCGACATTCGTGATGGGGCGCTGCTCAAACAAGTACTTCGTAACGAGCATATTGAAGCTGTCATTCACTTTGCCGGCCTTAAAGCGGTAGGCGAATCCGTCGGGAAACCGCTTGAGTATTTTGACAACAATGTCTCTGGCACAATCAAACTGCTCGAAGCCATGCGCTCTGTCGGCGTGAAGCGCCTCATCTTCAGTTCCTCTTCCACTGTTTACGGAACTCCGCAGCATCTTCCCCTCACTGAAGCGGAGCCAACCGGTGAAGCGACCAATCCATATGGTCGAACGAAAATTCACATTGAAGAAATCCTTGCCGATCTTTGCCGTTCAGACTCAGAATGGAGCGTTGTATGCCTGCGCTATTTCAATCCCATCGGGGCTCACCCATCAGGACTCATCGGTGAAGATCCAAACGGCATTCCGAACAACCTGCTCCCCTATATCGCCCGCGTTGCGAGCGGCAGGCTGCCTTGTCTGAATGTTTTCGGCAATGACTACGACACGCCTGACGGCACGGGCGTACGCGACTTCATCCACGTAGTGGATCTCGCTCAGGGCCACACCGATGCGCTTCCATATGCAGTTTCACACACCGGCTGGATTGCAGTTAATCTCGGCTGCGGCCGCGGTTACAGCGTCCTAGAGGTCGTTAAAGCCTTTGAAGACGCAAGCGGTCGCCGAATTCCTCTGCATTTTGCGCCTCGCCGTGCCGGTGATATCGCTGCCAACTGGTGCGATCCGACATTGGCATTGAAGCTTTTCGGTTGGAAGGCCAAGTTCGACATTGAGGATATGTGCCGCGATTCTTGGCACTTTGAGTCTCTGCTTAAAACTGAATGCGAAACCCGCTAGCAGCGATTGAGCAAGTTTTACTGACGAAGCATTCAGGCAGTTCTGCAATCGATATTTATCCCAATTGCATGAACTGCCTCCAAAATGTTATCCACGAAATTATCCACAACTTATTTATTTATAATTCAACTAGTTGCATCTAATTTTCGAAGTTATTCACTTACAAAGCATTCATCTCCAAATGGATTGAATTGATAACTTCTGCATAGATTCAATCGCTCATGATCTAAGCGTTTTCAATGCATCCTTTAGCCAAGATGCAGTCAGACTTTTTCTCATGCGGGCGACCTGAGACGGCGTTCCCTGTGCCGTAATGTCACCGCCAGCCTCACCGGCCCCGGGCCCCACGTCAACTACCCAATCGGCACAGGCCGCAACCTGCATATCGTGTTCAATCACAACAACTGTGGCACCGATATCAGTAAGGCGTCGAAGTACCGCTAAAAGCTTGGCTACATCAGCAAAATGAAGTCCGGTTGTCGGCTCATCCAACAGATAAAAGGTGCGGCTTGAACTCAATCGAGACAGTTCTGCTGCCAGTTTCAGTCGCTGCGCCTCACCGCCGGAAAAGTCGGCAGTACTCTGTCCTAAGCGGATATAACCCAGACCCACGTCAGCGAGTGCATCCATACGCCGCATTATCTGCGGGTGCGAAGCGAAAAAATCCCGAGCGTCGTCTACGGTCATTTCGAGCACATCAGCAATGGACTTTCCCTGCCAGCGACACTCTAATGTTTCTCGGTTGTAGCGCGCTCCGCCGCATACATCACAGCGAACATACAGGTCCGGAAGGAACTGCATCGGCACGCGCACCACGCCTTCACCGGCACAGGCTTCACATCGACCGCCATGATTCAGGAAAGAAAAGCGGGAGGCCGAATACCCGCGCTCCCGTGCGGTAAGCGTTTCGGCAAAAAGTTCACGGATAGGCGTGAATGCCCCCGTATAACTTGCCGCATTGGAGCGCGTCGACCGTCCAATCGGAGCTTGATCAACACTTACCACCTGATCAAAATACTCAGCCCCATAAAGTTCACTGAAGGGCAGCCCTGCACCCGCCGCCTTGGCGTCTTTGGAAACCACTGCCTTCAGAGCAGGGAGCAGCGTATCCACGATCAATGTTGATTTACCTGAGCCCGAAACTCCCGTAATGACAGTGAGTCCTCCCACTGGAATCGTGAGATTCACATTCTTGAGGTTGCGGCCGACAGCGCCCTTCAGTTCAAGTTTGTCGGCCTTTGTAGCATTGAAATGGCGCCTGGGCAGAGCATTCTGGACTTGGCCAGAAAGCCATGCACCTGTAAGTGAATGAGGATTAGCCTTTAATGCCGCCAATGTTCCCTGAGCTGTCACCTCTCCGCCGGCGGTTCCCGCTCCCGGTCCCATGTCAACGAGCCAATCCGCAGCCTCCATCACCGTGCGATCGTGCTCCACAACCAGTACCGTGTTGCCGAGCGCCTGCAAACGTTTAAGGACCTGCACCAAGGCTTCAGCATCCTTTGGATGAAGACCTGTTGTCGGTTCATCGAGCACATAGAGCACGCCAGACAGACCCGAACCAAGCTGAGCCGCGAGTCGAATACGCTCCAATTCCCCGCCCGACAATGTTCGTCCGGGACGTGAAAGTGTGAGGTAATCAAGCCCCAGATTTTCAAGGCAAGCGAGTTTTGACCTTGCACCTGCCGCAGCGCGAGCAACGATCTCACCACGGACGCCCTCCAATTGCAGATTGGCAAGCTTCAGTGCCACATCCTTAATAGACAGCGCCTGGAGCTCTGGAAAACGCTGTCCGTCAAGCCGCACGGTTCTGCCCACAATGCCCAGTCCAGAACCATCACAATCTGGACAAGACACTTGCGTCATAAATGCTGAAAGAACTTTTTTCTCAGAAGGCGTAGCGTCGCGCAAATGTGCCTCTATTGCCCCCTGAACGGCATCCAGCAGAGCGCGGCGTGCCGCTTCAGGAAGCTGCTGCCACGGCGCATCAACATCCAAACCAGCAGCGGCTGCCGTTTGCATCAGCATCTGACGCCAAGTTGAGGACGGATTCCCAGCAAAAGCCCCGCCGGCGAGCGATTTGGAGGGATCAACAATCAGCCGCTCTGCTAAAAGCACATCCACTAGTCCTGTACCGCCGCAATGCGGGCAGGCTCCGCGCCGACTAAACCGGGAAAAGTCGCCCGGCTCCAATTCGCCAGCCGCGAAATCGCAGAGCGGACAAGCATTTTTTGATGAAAATCGTCTTTCCCAAACGCCGCCGTTTTCACCTTCTCCATCCAAATCAAAAACGACAGCACGCCCACCGCCTCGCTCTAGCGCAGTTTCGAGACTCTGTGCAATACGCTCGCGAACATCTCCGCGGACACGCAGGCGGTCAACGATCAACTCCAGAACATGCGCCCCATCTCCAAGCGGTTCACCGCCGCTGACATCGTCGAGATGCATTATTTGGCCGTCAATACGTACCCGTTGGAACCCTTCCGTCTGAAGCTTTGCGGCAAGCGCTTGAAAGGCCTTTGCCGAAACTTCCATGCCCAGATCGATTGGCGCCGCAACAGCGATCCGCCGATCCCCCGCATCACACAGCACCTTATCCGTCATTGACGCCACAGACTCAGCTTTTAGCGGCAATCCGTGCCTTGGACAATATGCAGTACCCGCACGAGCATATAAGAGCCGCAAATGGTCATCGATTTCCGTCAAAGTTCCCACTGTGCTCTTGGGATGCAAACCGCCTGTCGTCTGGCCAATAGCTACAGCCGGCGGCAAACCGTCAATCACATCGACATCAGCACGCGGGAGTTGTTCCAGAAATTGTCTAGCCCGTGGCGATAGACTCTCGACATAGCGTCGTTCGCCTTCTGCGTAAAGCGTATCGAAGGCAAGCGAACTCTTGCCTGACCCGGATGGTCCCGTGACGACGATAAATGCGCCGCGAGGCAGTCCGAGAGAAATATTCTTCAGATTGTGAGTGCGCGCACCTCGCACCTCGATAGTGCCGGAAGTTGTCATGGCAGGAAAATTTAAGAAAGCGGAAACTCCTAAGGACTATAACCGCCGCACGTCACAAGAATGTCGGCTTCAGCAGCCGATGCCCAAACCATTGCCCATCCAAAGAGTTTTCTCATGGCTAGCTCCGCCGCCCATATGACGCCGCAGGAAAGAACCTCAAGTTTTTCGCTCGCGAGTATTTTTGCGCTGCGCATGTTCGGGCTCTTCATTATTCTGCCGGTCTTTGCCGTCTATGCACGAGAGCTGCCTGGCGGTGACAGCGAAACGCTTGTCGGCATTACCTTAGGCATATACGGCCTCACTCAAGGTCTGCTCCAGATTCCTTTTGGCGTTGCTTCAGATCGACTTGGTCGCAAACCCGTCATCATTTTCGGACTCATCATCTTTGCACTCGGCAGTTTCCTCGCTGCGTCGGGCGCCAACATCTGGATCGTTATGCTAGGGCGCATGCTGCAGGGTGCAGGAGCTATCTCCGCCGCCGTTACCGCGTTCATCGCAGACAGCGTACGCGTACAGGTCCTCACTAAGGCAATGGCCATGGTCGGCGCCTCTATAGGCCTTACCTTTGCTCTTTCTCTCCTTATTTCGCCACCGCTCACAAAGCTATGGGGGGTTTCAGGGCTTTTCACACTCACTGGCATTTCTGCCCTGATTGCTGTCCTGGTTGTCAAATTCGTTGTTCCTCCGGCACCCCAGTCAGCCATCGATGAAAAAAATGAACATCGATCATGGAGGAAGGTCGTTTGTGATCCTCAGCTCGTCCGCCTCAATATCGGCATCTTCGTGCTTCATGCAGTACTCACCGCCATCTTCGTGGTTATTCCAACACGGCTCGTCTACATGCGGCTGCCAAGTGAGCATCATTGGTGGGTATATCTGCCTGCGGTCATCGCTGGTTTCGCTCTTATGGCTCCGCCATTAATTTTTGGTGAAAAGAAGCAAGCTGTTGTCCGAGTCATGCGCTTCATGATTGGATTTCTCACTGTAGCTTTTGTGCTCTTTGCATATCTCATTCATTCCATCTGGGAAATTGCTTTCCTTCTCGGCATCTTTTTCATCGGCTTCAATGTACTAGAGGCCACACTGCCAAATCTAGTCTCTCGAATTGCTCCGGCAGCTGACCGAGGGCTTGCATTGGGCGTATACAATACAACACAGAATATTGGGCTTTTTGTCGGCGGCGCGCTCGGCGGTGCAATTTCACAGCACTTCGGGCCCGAAGCGGTCTTCTTCGTCTGTGCATTTGCTATGCTTATTTGGTTCGCCTCATCGTTTGGGCTGCAGGAACCTGCCCGTCCGAACCGAGAGCCCGGCGAAGTCATTAAATAATTTTTGTTTTTTAGCTTTAGTTTTGGGTAAGAATCATGGCTTCCGTCAACAAGGTCATTCTTCTCGGCAATTTGGGCGCAGATCCGGACGTCCGCTACACACCCGATGGCGGTACAGCAATTTGTACCCTCAGTCTCGCCACCTCCCGTCGCTACAAGAACCGTGACGGTCAGTTCACCGAGGAAACGGAATGGCACCGCGTTGTGCTTTTCGGTCGTACAGCAGAAATCGCCCGCGACTATCTCAAAAAGGGGCGCTCTGTCTACGTTGAAGGCCGCCTGCGCACCCGCAAGTGGACTGATCAGAACGGCAACGACCGTTGGACCACCGAAGTGGTCTGCGAAAATATGCAGCTTCTTGGTGGCCGTGACGGCAGTGGTCAAGGCGGCCCGAGCGGTGGCTACGTCCCTGCCGGCGACGGCTTTGAATCCGCACCTCGCCCCGCAGCGCCTCGTTCTCCGGCTGCTGCCCCGCAGCCGCAGGCTTCACCTGCCGCCGCATCGGCGCCCATCGACTCACTGGATGAAGACGTCCCGTTCTAAAACGGAAGGCAACGAAGCGACACCACACATCACCGGTTCGTCATATGAAAAAGCTCCGCACTGCAAGTCGGAGCTTTTCTTTTGACTACATAATCAGCACTATTCGTGACGCACGGCTTCTATAGGATCGAGTTTTGCTGCCCTGCGAGCTGGGAAGAACCCAAATACGACGCCGGTAAGTGCCGATACCGTGAACGCGAGCAGATTAATACCCGGATCAAAAACGAAAGGCACATTCATCAGCGTGCAAAAGAGTCGGGACGCGCCAAGCGCTGCCAAAACTCCCAAGATGCCGCCCAAGCATCCAAGCATCAAAGCTTCAATCAAAAACTGCATAAGCACTTCTCTGCCAAGCGCCCCGATTGCCAAGCGAATGCCGATTTCACGGGTGCGCTCCGTCACGGACACCAGCATGATGTTCATAATGCCGATACCGCCGACGAGGAGACTCACTCCTGCCACCGCAGCCAGCAAGGTCGTCATAATCTGAGTAGTAGAAGCCACTTTTGCCGCAATTTCTGCCGTATCCATGATTTGGAAGTTATCGTCATCACCTGACGAAAGGGAACGGCGCTCACGCATCAAATCCTTAACTGCAGTCTTCAAACGCTCTCTGTCACTATCCGCATTGATGCGAATAAGGAGTGCCGACACTCGGTTATCACCGAGAATGCGACGCTGCACTGACTTCAGCGGCATAACGAGCAGATCGTCCTGATCTCCCCCCATGGCAGCCGTTCCCTTGGTCTTTAGCAATCCGATCACGCGGCAGGAGAAGCCGCCGGTTCGAATCTGCCGGCCAACAACATTTTGCGTTGTGCCAAACAATTCATTTGCTACAGTCGATCCAATGACACAAACCGCGCTGCCCGCTCGTTCTTCGGCCTCCTCAAAATTACGGCCATCTTCAAACGTCCGGTTGTCAATCGTAAAGTAATCCGTATTGGTGCCGACCACGCTCGTCTGCCAATTCCGTCCGTTGGCAACGACAGTCATTGACTTGGAGACCTGCGGCGCTACTGCCTCAATACCGGCGAGCTGAGTGCGCAGTGCTGTCACGTCATCAAGACGAAAGTTCGGTGCCCCTACTTTCTGCCCGGGCCCCAAGCGCATGCCTGGCCGAAGCATCAGCTGGTTGTTGCCGAAGGATTCAATTTCCGTTTTGATGGCAGTAGATGCGCCATTGCCAATCGTCACCATCGTAATGACGGCAGCCACACCGATCACAACCCCCAAGACGGTCAGGAGACTGCGTAGCGGATTGCGCCAGATCTGACGAATAGCCAGAAGAAATGCATTCCAAATCACATTGATTCTCCCTTGAAGTCAAGCTTGGCTCCATGGTCATCGTCCACCAGTTTGCCGTCCTTAAAGAGAATGTGTCGCCTTGCGAAGGCCGCCATATCAGGTTCGTGCGTAACGAGAGCGATCGTGATGTCCTCTTCTTCATTGAGATCTCTGAGGAGCTTCATAATCTCGATGCTGCGCGAACTGTCAAGACTGCCCGTCGGTTCGTCAGCAAGCAGCAGCTTCGGCTTGATGACAATCGCTCGGGCGATTGCTACGCGCTGCTGTTGACCGCCGGAGAGTTCTGCCGGCGTATGGTGTGCCCACTCAAGGAGCCCAACGCGTTCGAGCGCTGCAGCCGCTAAACGTTGACGATCGGCACGCTTCAATCCTCGGTAAAGCAGCGGCAGTTCAACGTTTTCCATTGCCGTTGTGCGCGGCAGGAGATTGAATCCTTGAAAAACAAAACCAATCCACCGACGGCGCAGTAGTGCTCGTTCATCATTTGTCAGGTTCTCAACATGCACACCGTCAAAGAGGTACTCGCCCCACGATGGACGATCAAGTGCGCCAACGATATTCATCGCTGTTGACTTGCCCGAGCCGGACGGCCCCATAATGGCGACAAATTCGCCTTGCTGAATCTGCAGATCAATGTGATGCAAGGCGACAAAGGCCGCTTCACCGGTACCGTATCGCTTGCCGATGCCGCGAAATTCAATGAGCGGTGTTTCACTCATGACGGTCTCCTCAAGACTTAGCGCGCTGCTGATCGACAACTACCTGATCGCCATCTTTGAGGTCACCAGAAATCACTTCTGTGCGCGTACCGTCAGTAAGACCGGTCTTGATGCTGACCGGAACAGCATCTCCATTTCGCAAGATGTACACCGTTCGTTCACGGACACTCTGTGAAGCGGAAATATCTTCCTTAACACGTTTTGAGCTGCCGTTATGCGGTCCTCTTGGCATAAACATGGTGGCCGCGCTTCCAGAAAAATCCTGTACGGCAGAAGTGCGTGGCGTAAAACGCAACGCTGAATTCGGCACGAGCAGCACGTTTCGACGCTCCGCGGTCGTCACGGTTGCAGAAGCCGTCATCCCTGGGCGCAGCAACAGGTCGGCATTATCAACATTGAGATAAGTCGTATATGTCACAACGTTTTCCGTCGTTGTCGCTCCGTATGCCACCTTTGTCAGCGTTGCCGGGAAACGTTTATCCGGATAGGCACTAACCGTAAAGTAGGCTTTCTGTCCAGATTGAATGCTTCCAATGTCGGCCTCGTCCACATTTACCTTGAGTTCAAGTTCACGCAGATCAGTCGCTAGCGACAGCAGCTCCACAGCTTGCAAACTGGCGGCTACAGCGTAACCCGGTTCAACCGAACGAGCGAGAACCACACCGTCAATAGGCGACTTAATGTTGGCCTTTGAACGATCCGTCTCCGCTGTCTCGAGCGCCGCTTGTGCATCCGCAATAGTAGCTTTAGCAACCTCTACAGCGGCCTTAGCCGTAGCTACTGCAGCCTCCTGAGCATCCAGATCCGTTCGAGACGGCATCTTGCCGCCTGAAAGTTTATTGAGCTCCTTGAGGCGCTTATCCTTCACCTGAGCTTCCTTAAGCGTTGCTTTGCTCTCCGCGAGCTTAGCTTCAGCGCTTGCTAATGAAGCACGAGCGCTTGCCACTTTGGAATCAAGATTGCGGGTATCGAGTTCAATGAGCACTTGGTCGGTTTTGATCTCATCATTGACGTCAACATTGACTTTACGAACAATGCCGGACAGTTCAGAGCCAAGCGTTACAGTGCGAATTGGATTAAGCGTACCGTCTGCTGAAACGGTTACATCCAGATTGCCTGTCTTAGCGGTCTGTGTCACATAGTTCGCTTTAGGTCCCTGTTGCTGTCCAAGCCACCAATACCATCCACCGCCAGCCGCGAGAGCCAAAACGACAGCCGCCGGCACTGCGCGCACATACCAGGGGCGCTTTCTTTCGCCAAGCAGCTCTGCAACCGCAGCCTCGCTGTTTTCATTTTTCTTTGCGTCAGTCATCGCAATTCCTTTACTTATTTGCCCGCAGCGGTCGGCGCAGCAGATTTACTAACACTTTGATTGACAGCCCAATCTCCACCGAGCGCGCGATAAAGCGTGATGTAGCTGTTAGCTCGGTCTGCACGATTGTTCAATTCGCTTTCACGTGCAGAAAGGAGCGATCGCTGTGTTGAGAGGAGCATCGTGTATTCGCCAATACCTGCTCCATATTCATCACGAGCAAGCTTTTCTGCCGTACGGGCATGAGATACAGCTCGCTCAAGGTCGCCCTTTCGATATTCAGCACTGCGGATGGCCGTTAGGGCATTGTCTGTTTCCTCCAATGCCGACAACAGTGTTGAACGGTAAGACGCCACTGCACTCTGAAGATTCGCCATCGCCGTTTCCTCTCCGGCGATGAGGTTTCCCCAATTGAGAATCGGCATTGCCAGTGCTGCAGCCAAACCGGCGACCCCAGTTCCAGATGCCCCTAAAGCACTCACTGCCGTTGCTGTCGTACCGATATTTCCAGAAAGCGAAAGCGTAGGGAAAAAATCGCTTTTGGCACTTTTTAAATTTTTTACCGCAGCTTCTGCTGTTGCTTTAGCGGCTCGTACATCGGGACGCTGTTCAATCAGTTCAGCAGGCATCGACACCGCGCCCCCCATCGGCGGCACCGGAATGATGCCCGTCGGTTCCAGTCCCAACTCATCAACGGGGCAACCCGTAAGACGCATCAGTGCGTTCCTATACTGAATGATGTTTTTTTCAAGCGTTGGAATTTGTGCGCGGGAAGACGCCACCTGCATCAGAGCATCTTCAGCCTCCGAAGCCGAACCAGTGCCAGCCTGAAACTGCCATTGAGCGGTTTCGGCGGTTTCTAGATAGGTTTCCAATGACGCCTTTGTTACGGCAAGACTGGCCTCAGCTGCACGCAGATTGACGTAAGCCTCAGCTGTTGCCGCCGCGGTTGCTGCGCGGACATCCTCAAGCGTATAGGCCGAAGCCATGGCCTTGAGAGTTGCCGCATCAGCTTGCCAAAATTCGCTTCCGGCCAGATTGAGCGAGAGGCCGCCACTCACTTCTGCCGAAAAACTATTTCGCCCCGTACCGTCGGCATGATTGAGGCTGCCGTTGAGTCCAAGACTCGCCGTAGGCCAGAGTGCTGCATTGGCAGAAGTTACGCTCGCATTAGCGGCACGAAGATTAGCTGCCGCAGTCTCTATATCCGGATTCGCTGCAAGTGCTTTGGTGATTAACTCCACGAGCACCGGATCCTCCCAGCGAGCCCAAAAATCCTGCCAAGCAGCAATATGGCCTGCCGGAAGCGTTGAAGCCGTCCATTGCTGAG
The DNA here is from genome assembly GCF_003315195.1 of Sutterella wadsworthensis. Taxonomy (GTDB): domain Bacteria; phylum Pseudomonadota; class Gammaproteobacteria; order Burkholderiales; family Burkholderiaceae_F; genus Sutterella; species Sutterella wadsworthensis. The sequence continues at coordinate 52,982 of NZ_QNRV01000005.1, forward strand.
GTGCAGCATCGGAGAGTAATCGGGAATAATCCGGAGACTGAACTGCACAACCTGTACTCGTAAGAATGACCGCACAGGTCAGCGGAATAAACCGCAGTTTTGTTTTCATTTAATTGAAATCTCCGTGCTTATGAGATGTTGACGGAACATCTTTTGCTGTTGTCCGCATTTTTGCGGACGGCAGCCTAGCGAATACTGAGGAGATGGGGTCGTTCTGTGTTAAGAAACGTCAAGAATCTACAAACTCCTGTTTTTGAATTTCGACACTCTTTCACCGATACCATCGTGCTTGACTGCGCTTTTGTTAAGATTACGGATGATATTGTTCTATATCATTTAATTTCCGATGCTTAAGAACCCCCGCCGCCTTCTCATCATTGATGACGATGTCGACTTCGTCACTTTGCTCGTTGACTACTTCACGCTTGAAGGTTTCGATACTGTCCCTGCGCACAACGGCCCTGAAGGGCTTGCTCATCTTGCGCGCGAACCATTCGATCTGGTCGTTCTCGACGTAATGATGCCTGGCATGAGCGGCGTGGAAGTACTCAAAAAGATGCGAGAGAAGTCGCATATTCCAGTCTTAATGCTTACCGCCCGCGGCGACCCGGTCGATCGCATTGTAGGGTTGGAGCTCGGAGCGGACGATTATGTGCAAAAACCCTGTCCGCCACGAGAGCTAGTCGCGCGCATCAACGCCATCCTGCGCCGTTCCGCCACCGCCTGGGCGGCTGCCGCCCCGGTTATTGTTGGCCCTGTCACAATCGATCCTGCACAGCGTTCTGTGAACTCCGCTGCCGGTCCAATTGCCCTGACAGGAACGGAATTTTCGCTCTTTGAACTACTTGCTCGACATGCTGGCACACCTGTTCCTAAGGAAGAGATCTACCCCAAAGTACTTGGTCGTCCAATGGGGCCTTATGATCGTGCAATCGATGTTCATGTATCCGCCATTCGCCATAAAGTTTCTGCCGTTATTGGAAAAAAGATTGCCATTGAATCTATTCGGGGCGTTGGCTACCAACTCGTCATACATCCTGACGCTTGAAAATTAAACGCTCTTATCCAAACAAAAAACGACATTCCGCATTTTGCTGGTAATGTCGTTTTTTGTTATACAAGATCAGAATCGTTTGCGCAAACATTTGTATACAAACAAATGAACAACTCTGCCTGCGTCTGTGAGGCCCGCATAAAACTGTAGCCGCACAATTTATTAGTATCGCTCAGTGCTGATCCTCTGGCGATTATTTGTTCACCTTGCGCGATCCAAGTCAATACTGTCTGGGCTTTCCAAAGGTCTGTTGAGCGTACGGCGCACAATGTTTTCTGTCTTTCGACAAAACAACAGCATAAGAAAAAAGGGGTTCAGCATGAGCAACTATGCCACCGAGAATCTTCGTACTCTAGCCCTGGTCGGGCACGGTTCCTGCGGGAAGACCACTCTCATTGAGGCCATGCTCTACCGCGCCGGCATGATCCCCGAAATGGGCAGCATTCAACGCGGCACAACAATGTGTGATAACGATCTTCTGGAAAAAGAAGTCGGACATTCAATCCGTCTTGCCGTCGCGCACATTGACACGGCGATGACCGATCTCACGCCGGTTCGCATTCATATTCTCGACACCCCGGGGTATCCGGACTACCTTGGTCAGGACATGTCTGCGCTTGACGCCGTCAAATCCGTCTGCGCTGTCATCGATCCTACGAAAGGACCGGAGCTCCTAACGCGCCGCCTCATGGCTATGGCCAAAGAGCGCGGACTGTGCCGCATGATCGTCATCAATCACATGGACGATCCAGAGGCTGATCTTGAAAAATGTTTGCGTGAACTTCAGGAAACCTGGGGACCGGGGGTGCTGCCTATTAATCTCCCGACACGCAACCGTACGCATGTTATTGACTGTTTTGACCGCGAAGACGGCGACAGCGACATCATGACGGTTGATGATGTGCACCGTGCTTTCATTGAACGCGTCGTTGAGGAAGACGATGAAATGCTCGAGCGTTATCTGGAGGAAGGCAGCATTGACCCGCGCGCCCTCCACCCGCTCGTCACCAAGGCATTGCGTGAAGGACACGTCATTCCTGTCTGCTTCTGCTCCGCGAAGAAACTGATCGGTATTCGTGATTTCATGAAAGTAATCATTCGCCATCTGCCGAGTCCTGCAGAGGCAAATGATGCGCTGTTCATCAAACGCGATGGCACGCCATTCAAAACCTACCCAGATAAGAATTTGCCGCTCATTGCTCAGGTCTTCAAAATCGTCAACGACCCCTTCATTGGCAAAATCGGCATCTTCCGTGTGCATCAAGGCACACTCAAGAAGGACGATGTAATTTACGTCGACGACAATAAGCGTGCTATCAAAGCGCCGCGGCCACTCATTCTCCAGGGCAAGCACACACAGGAAACTGATTTCCTCAGCCCCGGCGACATTGGTGCCATTGCCAAAGTCGATGAAGTCAATTACGGCTCCGTCATCCATGGTGATCCGCTCGACAGCGGCGTACGCATGCGTCCCATCAACTTCCCACGCCCCATGTACGGCCTAGCGATTCGTCCAGCGCGCCGCGGCGATGAAAGCCGCATGAACGAAGTGCTCACCAAGATGCAGTCCGAAGATCCAACGATGAGCGTGGAACATGACCCCGTGCTCAATGAAACGGTAATCCGCGGATTAACTGACATGCATGTTCGCTCCATCCTGAACCGTATGCGCACGAACTTTAAGCTCGAAGTCGAAACCTCGGTTCCGTCGATTCCGTACCGGGAAACGATCAGTGCACCTGCCGAAGGTCACGCCCGTCATAAAAAACAAACGGGCGGTGCAGGTCAGTTCGGTGAAGTGTATCTGCGCGTTGAACCGTTGCCTCGCGGCAAGGGGTTTGAGTTTGTTGATCAGGTCAAGGGCGGCGTCATTCCCTACAACCTCATCCCTGCCGTTGAAAAAGGCGTGCGTGAGGTACTTTCGCAAGGTTTTGTGGCAGGCTACCCCATCGAAGACGTCCGTGTCGTGGTTTATGACGGCAAGAGCCACCCGGTCGACTCTAAAGAAGTTGCCTTCGTGGCCGCTGGCCGTAAGGCCTTCCTTGACGCACTGAGCAAAGCCTCACCTCAGGTTCTGGAACCCATCGTTGCTGTGGAGGTCAGTGCACCTGAGTCTTATATGGGTGACATTGCTGGAGACCTCGCTAGCCGCCGTGGACAGGTAACCAACACCGAAGGTCTCCCTGGAGGAGAAATTCAGGTCATGGCGCTCGTTCCATTAGCAGAGCTTGAAAACTACGCTACGCGTTTGCATGCACTCACGCAGGGCACCGGCGCATGGAGTATGGAACTAGCAAGCTATCAGCCGGTTCCGGCAGCCAAACAGGCCGAACTTGCAAGCCACTATCAGCGCAAAGAAGAGGAATGATGGTCTAGACGCTCTAAGAGCACTTGAACCTGAATTCCACCAGAGGCCGTCTTCGTGAAGACGGCCTCTTTCTATCCGGTCAAGTACAGTTGCCATTTCTGTACATCCTACGGCATGCCTTGACGGCCTCTCCTTTCTATAATGCGCCGTCACGAAACTAAATTTGCTCTCACCTCAAAAGAAGAGCCCCAAAAAAATGCCGATCTACGCCTACAAATGCACTAACTGCGGATTTGAAAAAGACTATCTGCAGAAGATGAGCGACAAGCCGATCACGAAATGCCCTAAGTGCGGCCAGGATACGATGAAGAAAGAGCTTTCAGCGCCTGGATTCGAATTGAAGGGTACTGGTTGGGCGGCCACAGATTTTAACGGCGGCCCGAAGGCCGTCCCTGCCGCTCATGTTCACGGCGACAAATAGTTCATCCGTATGCCGACCTATTGAATGCCACAAAGACCGCGCCGCCCTCATCGGGCTGCGCGGTTTTTCCTTTCTCGCAATTCATTGATATTGACGACGCTATGTTCAAGAAATTCTTTTCTGCCGGCCTTTTGGTGTGGGTGCCGCTTGCCATCACGTTCTGGGCACTCGAATCGATCATCCGTTGGTCAGATTCACTCGTGCAGCTCCTGCCGCCGGAGTTTCGGCCCGATGCGCTGATTGGCTTTCACATTCCGGGAATTGGTCTTGTGCTTGCTATCGCACTGATTCTGGTCACCGGCATTTTTGCCGCTAATGTGATCGGGCGCTGGGTTGTAGCCCGTTGGGAAAAACTTCTAGAAAAAATCCCTTTAGTTCGTCCCATCTATTCGGGCGTTAAGCAGATCATGGAAACCGTGCTCTCTAACCGTACAGAGAGCTTCAAGGAAGTCGTCCTCATTGAGTTCCCCAAAAAGGACTGTTGGACATACGGCTTCATCGTCTCAACACCCGGACGCGCTGCAGCAGCCGAAACTGGTTATGACGATGTGGTTACCGTATTTGTACCCACCGCACCGAACCCGACCTCGGGCTACGTGCTCATGGCACCGCGTTCACAACTTAAGCGTTCGCGTGTATCAATCGAAGATGCCTTTAAGTTCCACGTGTCGTTGGGTGTCATGTCACCCAAATCGCTCGAGGCTCAGTCTGCCGTCTTTCAGGTGCAGAAGGGCTCCGACCGTCCGGCGATCTAACAATGCAGCCAAAAAGGTGTCAACGCCATTTTGAGTGAAATCCTCATAACACCTTGATCCAAATTCGCGTCACGCAGCGTTCATCGCCCTCCAAAACAGTTCTGCACGCCATCGGCCCCGTTTGTAGCGCCCGATGGCGCTAAACTTGTGACCTAAAAGCGTGCACCGCTCTGGGATGTTCTGACTTTGTCTTCAGTGACACCATGAATTTGCGTGCAGGCAGAACGATTTTTGGGTTGCCGACATCCCCAAAAGGGATGCCGAGCGCCGACTTTTTGTTGTTTTACTGCGTCGGCAGCTTTTGCAGCCTTGACGCATCAGGGAGCTTTTATGCGAACCGTGTACTCTGGCTTGGTCGACGAGTCCTTCATCGGCCAGACTGTGACCCTCTACGGTTGGGCCCACCGTCGCCGCGACCACGGCGGCGTGATCTTCATTGACCTCCGCGATCGCGAAGGTCTTGTTCAGGTCGTTTGCGATCCGGACCGCCCCGAGGTCTTTTCTACGGCCGACCACTGCCGCAATGAGTACTGTCTCAAGGTAGTGGGTGTTGTCCGTGCTCGCCCAGAAGGCACTAAGAACCTCTCCCTGATTTCGGGCGGTGTCGAAGTGCTCTGCCACGAACTTGAAATTCTCAATCCGTCTGCTACGCCTCCGTTCCATCTCGACGACGAGAATCTCTCAGAAACGACGCGCCTTACCTATCGCGTGCTTGACCTTCGTCGCCCGGTCATGCAGAAGAACCTGCGCACCCGCTACCGCACTGCGATGGCTTTCCGCAAGTTTCTGGATGCCAATGGCTTCATTGACGTTGAAACGCCGGCCTTGACGCGCTCCACGCCTGAAGGTGCCCGCGACTATCTCGTGCCGTCCCGTGTTCAGGAAGGGTGCTTCTTTGCCTTGCCGCAGTCACCGCAGCTCTTCAAGCAGTTGCTGATGGTTGCTGGGTTCGACCGTTATTACCAGATCGTCAAGTGTTTCCGCGACGAAGATCTTCGTGCCGACCGTCAGCCGGAATTCACTCAGGTGGATATTGAAACGTCCTTCCTCAACATGGACGAAATCCGCGGCCTGATGGAAGAACTCATCCGTACGGTCTTCAAAGAGGTCCTTGACGTCGACTTCGTCAATCCGTTCCCGGTGATGCTGTGGGACGACGCAATGGCCAAGTATGGTTCGGACAAGCCCGATCTGCGCATCAGCCTGCGTCTGCATGAAGTCACCGACATTGTTGAAAACTCCGCTTTCAAGGTGTTCTCTGGCGTTAAGTCGCTCCATAACGGCAAGGTTGTGGCGATGTGCGTGCCGGGTGCAGCCCAGTTGCCGCGCTCGGAAATCGACAGCTACACCGAGTTCGTCAAAATTTACGGTGCCAAGGGACTCGCCTACATCAAGGTCAATGAGCTTGCCCGCGGCCGCGAAGGGCTGCAGTCCCCGATCGTCAAGAACCTCTCTGACGAAGAGCTCAACGGGATCCTCACGCGCGTCGGCGCTAAGGACGGCGACATCGTCTTCTTTGGGGCCGACAAAGCTAAGGTTGTCTGGGACAGTCTGGGCGCCCTGCGTCTGAAGATTGGCCATTCCGACTTTGGTGTCAAAACCGGCTTGTTCACCCCGGGGTGGAAACCCCTCTGGATCATCAACTTCCCGATGTTCGAATACTCGGAAGAAGATCAGCGCTGGGTGGCCTGCCACCATCCGTTCACCTGCCCGCTCGACGGCGACGAAGACAAGCTCCTCACGGATCCCGAACACTGCTATGCCAAGGCTTATGACTGCGTGCTGAACGGCTGGGAAATCGGTGGCGGCTCCATCCGTATCCACCGCGAAGATGTTCAGGAAAAGGTTTTTGCCGCACTGAAGATCGGTCCGGAAGAAGCTCGTCAGAAGTTTGGCTTCCTGCTCGACGCTCTCAAGTTCGGTGCGCCTCCTCACGGCGGTCTTGCTTTCGGCCTTGACCGCATTGTTGCCATGATGGTTGATGCGCCGTCGATCCGCGATGTGATCGCCTTCCCGAAGACGCAGCGTGCCCAGTGCCTGCTCACACAGGCCCCGTCGCCCGTTGATGAAAAGCAGCTTCGTGAACTGCACATCAAACTGCGCCGCGAAGTGAAGAAAGAAGAACCGGCTGCGTAAGCACCATCTTCGCCGGGGGCGGGGTACTCTCTCAGAACACTCCCGCCTCCATGAAGCCCCGCTTCAACCGCGGGGCTTTTCTATTTGCAAACATCTCTCAATCGCCATGCAAAGTCTCTGGATGCTCGCTGCAGCCTTTCTCTTTTCCCTGATGGCTGCGTGCACAAAATGGTGTTCCGACTACTTTTCCACTTTTGAGCTTGTTTTCTACCGCTCGCTCTTCGGCATGGTGTCGTTAGGACTTTGGGTACTCTGGCAGAAGAAAGACCTGCGCACGCACCTCTGGTTCTCGCATATCAAGCGGAGCTGCTTTGGTACGCTCGGGCTGACAATCTGGTTCTATACACTCGCCGTTTTGCCGCTCGGCACATCAATGACACTCAACTACACCAGTCCGCTCTACATGGCGCTCTTTGCTTCCGTGGCCGCCATTCGCATGGGACGGTCGCTTAACTTTGGCCTGCTAGCTGCCATTGTGGCGGGTTTCATAGGTGTCATTCTGGCGCTTAAACCTGAGTTGCATTCCGGTCAGGAATTTGCAGCGCTGATTGGTCTCTCAGCTGGTTTTTTCTCAGCGCTCGCCTACTCTCAAGTCAAAGAGCTCTCCCGTGTGGGGGAACCTGAATGGCGTATCGTTTTCTATTTCACGCTTTTTGGCACAGTCACAGGATTAATCGGTCATATCGCTACGGAAGGAATGCTTCATCCCGTACGCCTCAACGACCTCCCCGGACTGCTCGGCATCGGCATTACCGCCACGCTCGCGCAGCTTTCACTTACCCGTGCCTGGGGTGCCGGCAACGTGCTTCTTACGAGTGCGCTGCAATTTTCTGCGATCGTCTTTGCGGCTGTACTTGGTCTCCTTTTCTTCTCCGAGCCAATTTCACCAGAAACAGCCTTAGGCATAGCCGTCATCATCACGGCTGGTGTATCAGCAACCGTCATTTCGCGGAAAAAAACCAAGCAATAAACTCGCAGTTATAGCTTAAGCATCCCGTGAGCTAGCAAAACATCATTCCAATCCGTTCCAGCCGCTTGCGGAATATGTACCGACACCTCTAGCTCCGGGCGGCTGCGGCGCAGACGAGAAGCAAGCTCATACGCACCAGCCGCACCAGCGTAGGATCGGTCGTTGTCTCCGCATATCCGAATCGTACGCACGCCATCCGGGATGGTTTCCGGCCCGAAGCGTTTCATGCCGGGAAGCGACACCACACTCCAAGCTGGAAGCCCCGTAAGCGCATGCACGGAAAGCGCGGTTTCAATACCCTCTGCAAGGCAGACAACGCCGCCAGCCGGATAAAGCCGAATCACTCCATTTTCGACGGCACCTGCAGCAAGTTTTTTGGCCGAATGCACCGGTGCTTTACTGCCGTCAGCAGTCAGATACGTCCGGTGAAGCGTTATGAATTTCCCTTCTGCATTAGTCAATCGGGCCAACATTGCAGGGAACTCACCTACCAATCGCGCTTTCGCCGCACCATCAATATTCTGCCCATCAGGGACTTCCCAGCACGCCAGTTTTTTAACAAAGCGTAATTCTCGGCTCGGCACTAAATCGCCCAATCCGCGGGCGCATAGATACCGCCAAACAGGCGTCTGCCGATCGATCTCGCCGAGAGGAAACGCTTTCTCCCACAGAGCTGACTGTTCAGCCCTTTGTTTTTCTGCCCAAAGCTTGTGTCGAGCAACTGCTGATCTTTCATAACGCCCCTGTTTCCCCTTCGGGACAGGCAGTCCTAGCAGCGTCTCGAGATGGACCAGCGTCTGAACAAATTCCTTCTTAGTGAATTGCTGCACCAGCTTGATACCGTCACCCATACCGCAGCCGCGGCAGTACCAGCGACCGCCGACTTCTTTGGCAAAGAAACTAAACCGGTCACGGCCGCCGCAAAGCGGACAGGGTCGGTTTTGACGCTGGAAAAGCGCAGCATCCATACCGACAGAAGCAAATATCTCCGGCCAATGTCCTTCTGCGGCATTCTTGATGCGGTCTATTCGCTCTCTCATCGCTTACGGAAACAACCAATGGTCACGATCTTTATAGGGATCCAACGTATAGCCCACCTCAGCCACTATGCCTCGAGTATCAAACTGTACCCAGAAGGCCATATCAAAGATCCCCTCATCCTTGAAGCGATACATCCAGGCATGCTGATTTTTCAACCGAAATTCGTACCTCTCGGCGTACTGACCAAATAGATTCCAAACGTCCGCTTCGGTTGAACGCCCCGGCTTGATGAGCGCAAAGTGCTCTCGATTGAGAACATTCTCAAGCTTCTCAAATCGACCGTCAGCACTGAAAGTCATCCACCAGCATTCCTGCCCAAAAGGCTGCTGCGAATAAACGAGACGCGTACGACCGTCAGCCAATGGGACTGTCGCATTAGGTTCACCCAGTTTTTGAACGACCTGCGATTCAGCGGTTCCAAGATCTATCAGCTGCGGATGAGCGCACGCCGCCAGCATTATCGGAATCAATACCAGAAGCGCCGCCGCCTCCAGCTTCTTCATTGCTTTACTCAAAGTACTCATTTGTTCTTCACAATCGATTCGATCGGAGCAACTTTTTCCGCCCAATCGCATTCGAGTGCATCAATCAACGCGTGCATAGCGCGTTTGAATTCATTTTTACCCACACCCAAAAGTACGGCATCTTCATAACTCTCGGAAAGCAACTCTGCCGCTTCATGCCAGTTTTCCTCAAGCACCTTTACGGATTCCGTACAGGAAACAACTGAACCATCAATGCGCAGCCAGGCTGCTGGCGGTTGAATAGGCTTCTTCACTTTTGTTCCTTGATCTGATGACCGTAGGTTTTGAACTTTTCCACAATACGATCCATTTCATCATCAGAGATAAGTCGCGGGGTACCGAGACTTCTCACAACGACATATTGGTGCGCAAGATTTTCCACCTCTGCCGCAAGCGTGAGCGCCTTGGCAAGATTGGCACCTAATGCGAGTACGCCGTGGTGTTCGAGCAAACATGCATTTTTCGCCTCAAGCGCATTGGCCCCTCGAACTGCTAGTTCGTGAGTGCCAAAAGTGGCATACGGAGCCACATCGATTGAACGACCTCCGGCAGTAGCCACCATATAGTGGAATGCTGGTATCGGAAGATTCTGACAAGCCAACGCAGTTGCATAGCACGAATGGGTATGCACTACCGCCCCCGCATCCGGACGACGGCGGTAAATTTCGGCATGCATTTCCCACTCACTGCTCGGCAGACATCGTCCTTCAAAACGCTCGGCATCCAGACTCACCTCCACGATATCGTCAGGCTCAAGCGATTCATAAGGGATGCCCGTCGGGGTAATAAAAAAGCTACGCCCGCCGCTCGTGCGTGCAGAAACGTTGCCCGATTTATTCACATTGATGCCCCTGCGATTCATCTCTCTGGCGGTATCAATAACCGCCATGCGCAGCGCCAGACGTTTCTCGAACGCCTGTTCTTCAGAGCCCAGCATTAGCAATTTGATCCTGAAAACGAGTAGCGAGATCCGTTGGCGCAAAGATTCCGCGTTCGGTAATGATGCCGCTCACGAAACGATTATGCGTCACATCAAATGCCGGATTAACTGCCGCCTCATCAGGGGGCGCAAGCTGCACAGATGCATCGTGCCCCGTTTGGTCAACACCGCGAACAGTGAGCACCTCGGCTGCCGAGCGATTTTCAATTGGAATTTCACGCTTACCGTCATTGAGCTTCCAGTCAATGGTTGACGAAGGTGCTGCCACAAAAAACGGGATGTCATTGTCAAAAGCAGCAAGCGCCTTGAGGTATGTTCCGATTTTATTGGCGACATCTCCGCGTCGGGTGATGCGATCAGCACCAACGATCACCAAATCAACATCACCCTTTTGCATGAGCTGCCCGCCGGCATTATCAGCAATGATGGTGTGAGGCACCCCCTGCTGACGCAGCTCCCAAGCCGTAAGGAGTCCCTGATTGCGCGGACGAGTTTCATCCACCCACACGTGAAGCGGCGTACCGCGCTCAAATGCAGCATAGATCGGCGCCAACGCAGTGCCGTAATCAACGGTGGCCAGCCATCCGGCATTGCAATGCGTAAGGATGTTGACAGGTCGGCGAAGCGCTTGATAACGCTCCGCTATGAGACTGCAGCCCATATCACCGATAGCGCGGCAGGTATCAACATCCTCCTGCGTGAGTTGAGCTGCGAGCTTCACCGCTGTGTCAAAGCGCTGCGATGGTTCGCGTGGCAACAAAGCCGTCAGCATTTTCTGTACTGCCCAGACGAGGTTGACAGCCGTAGGACGAGCACACTGAATACGTTCTGCAGCAGCAAGCAAAGGACCGTTTTCAGGATTTTCTTTAACGGCCAGAACGACTGACCAGGCGCCTGCGATCCCAATCAGCGGAGCGCCGCGCACTCGCATGGTCTCAATCGCCTCTACGCCATCGCGCCAGTCGCTCAAAATTCGTTTTTCAAATCGATAAGGCAACAACGTCTGATCAATGATCTCAATGGCAGAACCGTTGTCAAGTGCGCGAATAGTGCGGGTGGGAATGCCGTTTACTTTCATCCTGGGAATCCTTGATGTTCATTTTTGCAAGCGTGCCGACGACATCTTGTCCCACTTTTTTCCAAAGCACTATGGCTAAGGCTGCTGGCAGATGCATCCGACTCCAATTTTAGCAAGGGGTGTTTGCCAATCGATGTGTACAGCCCTTCGGCCGCATTCCTGCTGCCACCAGAATCGCTGAATGGCCGGTTAAACTGTTCCTTTCAGTCCACCTCTTTGTCCCACGACTTCCGCTCATGCTTCAGACCGCGCACTCTTCGCATGCCGCGCTCGACGCACTACTACGTCCCCGCTCGATCGTCGTCATTGGGGCAAGCAGCATGCCAGCAAGCCGCGGGTACCATGTTTGGCGCTCAGTGGCGCTCTCCACGGGTTTAAATGCTCTTTGGCCGGTCAATCCCAAATACCGCTTTGTCGGCGAACATCGTTGCTATCCGAATGCCTATGCCATTCCGGATTCCGAAATTGATCTTGCCATCCTCTGCGTCAAGTCAAAGCACTTACCAAATGCTTTGAAATCCCTTGAAAAAAATCCACCTAAAGCGGTGCTCTTTGCGCCACAGCAGGAAGGCCCGTTAATTGAACTATCGACTGTCGAACAGCTTTACGAATCTGTCAAGCGCATGGGTTCGCGTCTGCTAGGCCCCAATTCCATCGGCACAATGGCGCCAGTACAAGGCATCAACGCCAGTTTTTGGCCGCGAACCCCTCGTCCTGGCGGCGTTGCGCTCATCGCCCAATCTGCAATGATCGCCACCGGTTTCATTGAACGAGCCGCTGCTTCTGGACTTGGGTTTTCCGGTGTTGTCAGCACGGGGCTTGAAATTGATGTCGGGCTTGCAGAACTCATTGATTGGTTTGCGCAGGATCGTTCGACTCGTGTTATTGCGGTGGAAGTCGAAGCGCTTCGTTGTCCGAGAGCATTTCATGCGGCCCTTCGCCGGGCAACCGATCTCAAACCTGTCGTAGTGCTTCGAGCTGGTCCTGGCTCAGGCTACGCTGCCGACCGCCTGGCTGCTAATCGTTTTGGCACAGATGCGGGGGCTGATGATGCATTCGATGCACTGCTCGAAAACGCAGGCGCACAACGTGTTCGCACCTTCAAACACTTTTTCGCCGCGACCGCTGCTTTCGCGTCTGGAACACTTCCGGCTGGACGACGAATAGCCGTCATTGCCAATGGCTGCGGCTTTGCCGGATTAGCCGCAGATGCAGCCGAAGCAGCAGGCATTCATCTCGAAGGTCTCGCCAACCGCACCATTCAATTTTTGGCAAAAATTCATCCAGAAGAGCGTCTTCCCGTCAATCCCGTCGTTGTCGGGGCGGGAGCATCCGGCGGTCGTTTAGCCGAGACACTCAGCATTGTTCTCGAAGACGCCGGCATTGACGGCGCCGCCGTTGTCGTGGGCCCCAGTCCCATGTCGCAACTTGATCCCACACTCTCCGAGCTTGCACGCGCGGCAGTTAAAACCTATAAACCCGTTTTTATTTCCTGGATTTCCAGTACGGCGGATGCTGCTGTACGGCGGCAGCTCGATCAACTGCCCAATTCACGGCTGATTGCCGTTCGCTCTCCTGACGAAGCCATGTTCGCCTTCGGTTGCCTAGCGTCGCGATCAGCCAGTCTCAATGCCCGCCGTTCACCGCCTAAACCTCGGAAGAACAAACTTTCAGCCGAAGCACTTGCCTGCATTCGCCTGATTTTTCACCGAGTGCGCGAGGGCGGACGACACACCCTCCTGCCTAGGGAGCTCCATGAACTGATGCGGCATCTGGGTTTGAGACCCGTTGACGGACGAATCACGCACAGTTTGGAGGAAGCTCAGCAGGCCGCCAGAGAGCTCGGCTGGCCCGTCGCCATCAAGGCTTCTAGTACGGCACTCGGCAGCCGCAGCGCGTCGGGACTGGTCTTTCTCAATCTTGATTCTGCTGAAGCACTAGCGGATGCTTGGAAAGAGCTCACCACCAACTGGGCGGAAAACTCACCTTGGTCGCAGCCCGACGGCGTCCTGGTTGAATCCATGTCGCAACATGCCTTTGAACGGGAACTGCGTTTAGGCATTCGACTCGATCCTGTACTTGGTCCAGTGGTCGAATTTGGCGGGGCCGGCTTGGCATCAACGCTTTACAACGATCTCTCCGTGGCCCTGGCTCCGCTCTCTCAAGACGAAGCGGAATCTCTAGCACACGCCCCTCGTTACGCTCAAACTTTGGATGCTTACCGCGGACTGCCGCCAATTAATTGGGACGAACTCACGGACGCTCTCGGACGCCTGGGAGATTTAGCAGCTGCGCTGCCCGCGTTGCGCAGCCTACGCCTTGAACCCGTTGTTCCAACCGATAACGGACTGCTCGTCATCGATGCCTCCGTTGCCCTCTATGATGCACCGCTTATCCCACGCCGCGACTATCCGCATTTAGTGCTGCGGCCTGCGCCGATAGAAGATCAAACCGAAGCAAGAGCTCGTTCAGGCGAACCGCTCATTCTCCGAGCCCTGACAGAAAACGACTTCGACGCATTTCGCACGTTCGTCATGACGCTCTCCGATAAGTCCTATTTCTATCGTTTTCATACGGCAACCCGTCCTTCAACGGCACGTCTGGCCGCACTTTGTCGTCCTTCATGGATTGAAAGCGGCGTATGGGGACTCTTTGCCGAAACCGGCGCATTGGTCGCAAGCGGCAGATGGTCTGCAGTGCAAAACGGCGGCAACACAGATAAAGAAGCAGAATTTGGTATTGCTGTACTTGACAGTTGGCAGCGTCAAGGTCTTGCACGAATACTGATGAATAAGCTCGAAACCGAAGCTTTTGCTGAAGGTTTCCATACAATGGTGGGACTTGTCCTTCCAGGCAATGAAGCGATGGAACACGCCATGACTGCTCTCGGCTATATGCTGGACAACGCATCCGCAGGCGACTCCCGTGAAGCTCGCCGATGGATTCGGCGGCTCCAACCCTCCTGACGCAACTTTTTTCAAGGAACTCAACGTGAGCATTACTCATTCGCTGCAGTACGGCATCCTGCACCTGACGATTGACCGCGTAGAGCGCCGCAATGCGCTTACCGCCGAGATGTTTGCCGACTTAGCTGACGAACTTGATCAGGCAATCATGCAGACTGCCGTCCGCGTCGTACTCCTGAAGAGCTCAGGGAACGTTTTTTCTGCCGGAGCAGACCTTGAAGAGATGTTTTCGGCCCCGGAAGACCTCGAACGCGAAACTCGCCGATTCTTTGACTCCATTGCAAAGTTTCCCAAGCCGATCATCGCCCAAGTGAGTGGTCCTTGCGTCGGCGAAGCCTTTGCCGCGTTGCTTTACTGCGACTTGGTCTATGTAAGCCCACAAGCTCTTTTTTCACTTCCTGCCGTCGCTTTGGCACGTACGCCTCGCTATGGTGCCGCACAGATTATGGCCGCTGCCGCCGGTTATCCGGCCGCTGCCGAAAAGCTCCTTCTTTCCGAGCCGATCAGCGCAGATGAAGCACAAGCCATGCGGCTGATTACCCGTGTCATTGACGATGAGCACCTCGATCAGGTCGTAGCCGCCAAAACTGCACGGCTGGCAGTTCTTCCGCCTGGTGCCGTCGCTGGCACCAAGGCTCTACTCACTGCCGCACGGCGTAAAGCACTTGCCGATTTGACAGACTATGAAGAAAACCTTTATGCCCGTCAGGCTCGCTCTCCCGAAGCCGCCGAAGCACTGAAAGCTTTTCTCGAAGGCAGGAAACCCATCTTCAAAACCGAAGATGATCCAGCAGAAGCCTAACGCCCGATATCAAGGCAAATAAGCACCAATGTGGTGCGCACCAAATTGAAGCAGACGCCCCAAAAAGGCGTCTGTTTTGCATTCTCCAGGCAGACATTCCCTTACATGATGCCCCGAAAAAGAGTGTTTTAAGACATTTTTGAACTTTGGCACGCACCTTGCTTTGTATCCATTTACGATCCCGAGTCCTGCTCGGACCCGTTCAAAAGAGTAAGGAGCACTTTATGTTCAAGCTTTCCCGCCGTACTGCTGTCGCCGCCGCGACATGTCTTTTTGCCCTGTCTGGTGTTGTCAGCGCCGCAGAACTCACAGGCACCCTGAAAAAGGTTCAGGAAACCGGCTCAATTACTCTTGGCTACCGTGAAAGCTCGGTGCCTTTCTCCTATCTCAACGCTGACGGCAAACCCGTTGGCTATGCCTTCACTGTCTGCCAGCGCGTAGCTGACGCTGTGAAGTCTGAGCTCGGCCTCAAAACGCTTGACGTCAAGTATCAGGCTGTCACCAGCGCCAACCGCATTCCGCTCATCCAAAACGGCACGGTCGACATTGAATGTGGCTCTACAACGAATTCACTGAAACGTCAGCGCGAAGCGGCCTTCTCTGTGAGCTATTTCGGCATTCAGGTTTCTGCAGCAGTCTGGAAGTCGAGCGGCATCAAATCACTTGAAGACCTCAACGGCAAGACGGTCACCGTCACCTCTGGCACTACGTCCGTTGCGCTCATCAAAGAATTTGAAAAGACCCACAATTTGAAGATCCGCTATCTGATGACGAAGGACTTCGCTGAGTCCATGCAGCTTGTCGCCAATAAGCGCGCTGACGCCTTCATCCTCGACGACGTCCTTCTCGCCGGGCAGATCTCCAATCTCCCAAATGCTTCCGAATTTACGATTCTCGACGCCTCTTTGGGCGTTGAACCTTACGGCGCCATGTTCCGTAAGGATGATGCTCCGTTCAAGGCTGTGGTCGACAAGACCGTTAAGGGCATGATCGCCTCCGGCGAATTGGCCAAGCTCTATTCGACCTGGTTCGAAAGCCCGATTCCGCCGAAGAACATCAATCTCAACTTTAAGATGAACTCTTACACCAAGGAGCTCTTTGCCAACCCGTCCGATAAGGGCATCTGATCGCCGCCCTTAAAGACTCCTACTCTTTATCCCGGCGCAGTTCAGGCTAGCCATTATTGAACTGCGCCCGGGACTTTTCTCTACCTCCCAGAAAGATCCCACCGCTCCTGTAATCCGCCGCTTCCTCCTGAAGCGCCGCCGGTCAGGCGCACAACAAGAGGACTTCGGTCATGGCGCTCAATTTCAGTCTCGACTCGCTCATGGAGCAGTCGCTGCTTTCCGACGATCCCTGGTGGCGTTACATTCTTGACGGCGCCGGTTGGACTGTCGGACTTGCTGTTTCTGCTTTCCTGCTTGCCCTCGTACTCGGCATCATCGTTGGCACCCTAAGAACTTCGCCCATCAAAATCGTACGCGGTGCCTGCGAAGCCTGGATCGAACTTTTCCGCAACATCCCGTTGATTGTCCAGATTTTCATCTGGTATTTCGTCGTTCCGGAAATTATTCCCTGGTACAAAGACTGGATGATTGAGGCTGATCCCGCGATTGCCCAATTCATGACAGCCTTTATCTGCATGGGCTTTTTCACCTCATCGCGTATTGCAGAGCAAGTACGTGCCGGCATCGCCAGCATCCCCAGAGGGCTCCCTAATGCAGCCAAGGCATTAGGTTTTACGACTGTTGAAACATATGTTTACGTTATCCTTCCGATGGCTATGCGACTCATCGTGCCGCCATTGACGAGTGAAGCGATGAACCTCGTAAAAAACACAGCCGTCGCCATGACGATCGGGCTTCCCGAACTCACGATGCGTGCCAATGAAATGGGGGAAAACACGTTCCAGTTCTTTGCGGCCTATCTCTGGGCAACAATCCTCTACATCGTGATCGCGCTGGTGGTCAATCGCGTGATGACTCTGATTGAGTCACGCTGCGTCATCCCGGGCTTCATTGCCGCTAAGTAAGGAATCCGCCATGAGTCTCGATTTTTCCTCAATCACCGGTTCCGTTAACTTCCTTCTCGCAGGTGCGGCTTATACGTTCGAACTCACTGCGATTACCGCCGTGTTGGGTTTAGCGCTCGGTACTCTTCTTGCACTTGCACGCCTGTCAACCGTTAAGTGGCTCTCATATATCGCCAAACTCTACATTGACCTAATGCGCGCCGTACCGCTCGTTTTGGTGCTCTTTTGGTTTTTCCTTTTGATGCCTGAGGTGCTCAAGATCGCATTTGGTCTTGATCATCCTGTCATGATTGGCGCCAATCTAACGGCGATCATCACTTTTGTGCTTTTTGAGGCGGCCTACTTCGCTGAAATTATGCGTGCCGGCATTCAATCGATTGGCCGCGGACAGTTCTTTGCCGCTACCGGCCTCGGTCTTACGTATGGCCAGACTATGCGCTACGTGATTCTGCCGCAGGCTATCCGGAACATGCTTCCAGTACTGCTGACGCAGACAATCATTCTTTTCCAGGATACAAGCCTTGTTTATGTAATCAGCGGCAGCGACTTCATGGGCGCAGTTGCCAAGATCGCCCAGCGCGACGGCCAGCTGGTTTTGATGTACTCTTTCGCAGCTCTCTGCTACCTTTCAGTATCGTTGTCTCTTTCGATGCTGATTCGTCGTCTGCAGACGAAGATGTCCGCGGCGCGCTGAACGCGCCCAATCCAGTGCGCCTCTGGCCCTCTTAGAAGAAAGGATTTTCCCCATGGCAATGATTGAAATTAAGAACCTGAACAAGTGGTACGGCAACTTTCAGGTACTCAAGAACTGCAACGTCACCGTCGAAAAGGGCGAAGTCGTCGTGGTCTGCGGCCCTTCTGGTTCGGGCAAATCGACTTTAATCAAAACTGTTAACGCCCTCGAACCCTTCCAGGAAGGTGAAATCATCGTTGACGGCGTCTCCGTCGGCGATCCGAAAACAGATCTTCCCAAGCTGCGCAGTCGCGTCGGCATGGTATTCCAGCACTTTGAACTCTTCCCGCACCTTTCAATCAAGGAAAACCTGATCCTTGCTCAAATGAAGGTACTTGGCCGTTCCCGCGAAGAGTCTCTTACCCGCGGCCTGAAGCTGCTGGATCGAGTCGGTCTGCTCAAGCATGCGGAAAAGTATCCTGGTCAGCTTTCCGGCGGTCAGCAGCAGCGTGTGGCTATTGCCCGTGCACTCGCAATGGATCCTATCTGCATGCTCTTTGACGAACCGACCTCTGCACTTGACCCGGAAATGATTAATGAAGTGCTTGATGTCATGGTGAGCCTCGCCAAGGAAGGTATGACCATGATGGTTGTTACCCACGAAATGGGCTTTGCCAAAAAAGTGGCCGATCACGTCATCTTCATGGATGCCGGTGAGATCATCGAAAATCTGCCGGCCGAACAGTTCTTCAATCAGCCGCACACTGAACGTGCCCAAAAGTTCCTCTCGAAGATCCTCAATCACTGATCTCGATTGACTTTTCGCATTCCACCCCCTGTAGACGATCCTCGAAAAATAGGATCGGTCAGGGGGTTTCTTTTTTGAGCGGATTTGAACGGGTTTGGTACTCTTTGTTGCGATGTGCCTCAAGCATCCCGCGTGCCAACCGCTCTGCCTTATCATTATGGGTTGCCTGTAATTTCATTTGCCGAAGGTTTTCAACATGACTGAAACGCACTTTGATGCGAATGCCGCGCTCAAACTCGGACAAGACGTGCTTTCGCACGAAGCGGATGCCATCCTCGCAGCATCACGTCGCATCGGAGAAACGCCCGATTTTGCTCAGGCCGTTAAAGCAATTTTGGGCTGCCGCGGCCGATTGGTTGTCTCCGGAGTTGGCAAGTCCGGCCACATTGGCAGAAAGCTTGCGGCAACTTTTGCTTCAACAGGCACTCCGGCATTTTTCGTGCATGCCGGCGAAGCCGCACACGGTGATCTTGGCATGATCACGAGTGAAGACATTGTTCTTGGCATTTCATATTCGGGCGAAACTCAGGAGCTGCTGATGATCGTCCCAATTCTGAAGCGTGAAGGAGCAATCCTGATCGCCATGACCGGTAACCCAGAATCTACGCTGGCCCAGCATGCGGATTTGCACATCAACTGTCATGTCGATCGCGAAGCCTGTCCGCTCAATCTGGCTCCAACCAGTTCGACGACGACAACCCTCGCTCTTGGCGATGCGCTAGCCGTAGCCTGCCTGTCCGCCAAAGGTTTCAGTCAGGAAGATTTTGCCCGTAGCCATCCGGGCGGAGCACTCGGGCGCCGACTGCTCCTCCATGTGCGGGACATTATGCGCACAGGAGACGAACTGCCTCGCGTGACAGCTGATGTCCGCGTACTCGATGCTGTTCGAGAAATTACCAAGAAGCACATCGGCATGACGGCAGTTGTTGATTCAGACAACCGCGTTATTGGTATCTTCACCGAAGGGGACCTGCGCCGTCTGATTGAGCGCATGGGCGACGTTCGAGACGTCATGATGCGCGACGTTATGACGCCCTCGCCGCACACTATTTCGCCCGACGAGCTTGCAGCCGCAGCCGTCAAAGCGCTCGAAGCATTCCAGTGCAACCAACTGCTTGTCGTTGATGCCGACAACCACCTTGTCGGTGCACTCCATATGCACGACCTTATGAACGCAAGAGTGCTCTGATGACCAAGACCTTCGACCAACGAGCTCAGACAATCCGTTTGCTTGTTCTGGATGTTGACGGTGTACTCACTGACGGATCGCTCACCTTCACCGGCGAGGGTGAACTTTCGAAAACATTCAATGTACGTGACGGTTTGGGCATCAAACTTCTGCAGGCAGCCGGCATTGAAGTGGCTATTCTCACGGGGAGAACCTCATCAATCGTCGCGCACCGCGCGGATGAGCTCGGCATGACCCGTGTTGAGCAGGGCAAACTGCGCAAGCTTCCCACACTCAAAAAGATGCTGACCGAAGCGAAGCTTCAGCCTGAAAATATCGCCTATATGGGAGATGATCTTCCAGATATTCCCTGCCTGAAACTTGCAGGTCTGGCCGCTACGCCTGCCGATGGCAGCCCCGAGCTCGACGCCGTTGTTGACTGGCGCGCGCCCGTCCCTGGCGGACGAGGAGCGGTACGTGCCTTCGCAGAACGCATCCTTCGTGCGCAAGGGAAGTGGGAGCCCATTATTGCTGCCGCACTTGCAGAGGAATAAAAATGGCGCACCGCCGCATGATCATCCGCGAAAGGCTTACAGCCATTATTGGCTCTGCCATTCTCTTCGCACTCGTTGCGACAAGCTATTGGTACTCCATTCAGACACAGGTTGCCGGACTTAAGTACGTCCCGAGCGAAATGAGTCCGGATTTTCTTGCGCGCAACGTTTCACTCACTGACTTCACGCCAGAGGGCACGCCGAAGTTGCTTGCTTATGCGGACGATGTCCAGCACTTCTCCGACGAACGCATGCGGGCAGAGCGCATTCAGGTCATTTCTCTCGACCCCAATTCCGCCCCTGCATTTGCACAAGCCGACGAAGGATGGAGCAACGACGGTCTTGAGACCATCGATCTCACCGGTCATGTGCTCGTGCACCGCAGACAATATCAAGACCAGCCGCCGATGACCTTTACAACAGAACACCTGACGGGATGGCTTGATACGCAGCGCTTTAAGACTGACTCACCCGTAAAAATTACTCGCGGTGCAGACGAAACAAGCTCTCAAAATGGTCTTCTATACGATAATGTAACCCGAGTGCTCGAGCTCTACGGCGGCGTTGAGTCGGTCTTCCATCCCCAGAGCTTCCGTAAAGCAGACAGTGCTGCGCCTGCTGAAGCTGTTCAGACCGTGCAGACAACCGCCACAGCCGAATCGGAAACGTCTGCAGAGACCGCCCGCAGAGAATAAGAACGCCATGAACATCCAGAAATTCTTCCTTGTCGCCTTGACTGCAGCGCTTGCTGCTCCAGTTTTCGCGCTGTCCACAGACCGTGACCAAGCGATCGAAGTTCATGCCGACAGATTTGACGGCGACGAAGTCAAGCAAACGGCTGTATACACAGGCAACGTCATTGTTGATCAGGGTTCAATGCAAATCACCGGCGCCCGGCTCGAAGTACGCATTACGCCTAAAGGCTACCGTCAAGCAACGGTAACGGGAGAGCCCTCGCGCTTTCGTCAGCAACGAGACCCAGATCCGAAGAATCCAATCAATGAGTGGATGCATGCTCGAGCCTCTAAGATTGTTTATGACGAGGAGACAGATACCGTGACGCTCATTGGAGCGGCATACCTCTCGCGCACGGAAAATGGCAAGGAACGTGATATGACAGAGGGGGAACGTATCGTCTACGACATGCGTAACGCCCGTTCGAAGGTGGAGGGTTCCACCGTCAAAGGTGAGAAGCAGCGCGTCACAACAATCATCGCGCCGAGAAGCAATACAGCTCCTGCCCCGCGTACTGGCACACAGCTTGCTCCTGCAGAACAGCTCTCCACCCCCCGCAACTGATTAACCGTCCCGCTAGACAAGAGGACTGTAACCCCATGGCAAACGAACTCGACGACCGCGCTCACAAGCACACTCACACTCTGGCTGCACGCGGACTGAAGAAAAACTACGGTTCCCGTCAGGTCGTCAAGGGCGTAGATCTCTCCGTTAAATCTGGCGAAGTTGTCGGTCTTCTCGGCCCCAACGGTGCTGGTAAAACGACGACTTTCTACATGGTGGTGGGTCTTGTCGTTGCCGACGGCGGTGATATTGAATTAGACGGCCGATCCATCGCGCGGCTCCCAATTTATAAGCGGGCTCGCCTGGGGGTGTCATACCTTCCGCAGGAAGCGAGTGTCTTCAGGAAACTCTCTGTTGAAGACAATATTCGTGCGATTCTCGAAATGCAGGTCGATGAAAACGGCCGGGCACTCGATACAAGCGAAATTGAACATCGCCTTGAGATGCTTCTTGACGAACTGCAAATTAAGCATCTACGCACCAACGCAGCACTTTCACTCTCGGGCGGCGAACGCCGCCGCACAGAAATCGCCCGTGCCCTTGCGGCTAACCCTCGGTTCATTCTCTTGGATGAACCCTTCGCTGGTGTTGATCCGATTGCCGTGATTGAGATTCAGCGCATCGTACGTTTTCTGCGCGACCGCAACATCGGCGTACTCATCACGGACCACAATGTCCGTGAGACACTCGCCATCTGCGACCATGCATACATTATCAACGAGGGTCGCGTACTGGCTTCAGGGGATCCGCAGGACATCATCAACAACCCTGACGTTCGCGCCTTCTATCTCGGCGACAACTTCAGCATGTAAGCCTTAGGGGCCGGAGGTCGAACGCCATGTCTTTCGTTTCCGCTAGCCTCACTACGGCACCGCTGCAGCAGCAGACGCTCACGCCTCAGCAGCAATATGCACTGAAGTTGCTGCATATGAATGCCGGAGAGCTCCTTGCTGAAGCTGAACGTGCCGCTGAGGATAATCCGCTTATCGAGTGCGAAGAACTCGAACGACCGTCCGCAGACACTCAGCCGACGGCTGGTGCCCTGCATGAGGAGACGGAAGCTGTTCGGCACGAAGGCGAAAGCATTGCTCCAGAAGATCACGGCCCACTTGAAAATACATACACCAGCTGGACAGGCTCGGGGGCGGGTGATCCTGACGAAACGCCCGTTATCGAACGGGTTGCAGCTCAACGCACGCTGCGGGAAGATCTGCTCGAAGAATTGGGGTCCCTTCCAGACAACCCTAAAATTCACCCGCTCGTCGGCTGTCTCATTGAAGAGCTTGACGACTCCGGCTTTCTGACAACGCCGCTTGCAGAGGTTGCCAAAAGCTATATGTCCATCGCCGCCGCTCCGGCTGCAGACTGGCAGAAGGCGCTGGCCCTACTGCAGACTTTCGATCCGCCGGGGGTAGGCGCATCCAGTCCTACTGACGCACTTATCCTGCAGGTGGAACGCCGCATCACAGAGGGCACCGTCAAAACAGCTGTTGGGGAGCTGCTCGTCGTGCTCTTAAAAAATCACCTGCGGCAAATTGCCGGTAATGACCGCCGAGCCCTTCTGGCTGCAGCCAAAGGTGACGAAACGCTTTTGCAGGATGCACTTGCGCTTTTACAGACGCTCGATCCGCATCCAGCCTCCGGATATGCCCCCGAGGCTGTGCAATACGTCATTGCCGACATTCAGGTGCGACATCGAGGCAATCGCTGGGAAGCCATGCTCAATCCACAAGCACAGCCAGCAATTCGTTTATCTTCAATGGCTCAGGGACTCTCTGTCAACGAATCTTCACCTTTTGGACATTACCTCGCCGAAGCACGCCGACTGATCTCTGGTATTGAGGCTCGGCAATCGACACTCCTGCGTACTGCACAGTTTGCTGTTGACCGTCAGCAGGCTTTCTTCTCCGAAGGCCGCTCTGCATTGGTTCCGCTCGCCATCAGCGAAGCCGCCGGCGCTCTCGGCGTAGCCGATTCCACGGTATCCCGCGCTGTCTCAGGAAAGTTTTTTCAGTGCCCACTCGGTGTTTTTGAGCTCCGCAGTCTGTTCATGCCCCCTTCAGTACGGGCCGTTGATGCTCTCGGCATCAGTCAAGCGGTATCTCCTGCAAAAATCCGTGCGCGTATTTGTACACTCATCGCAGGGGAACCGCCTCAAAAACGCCTCTCCGACCAAGCTCTGACCGAACTGCTTAACGCTGAAGGTTTTGACATTACCCGCAGAACAGTGGCAAAGTACCGCGACCTTGAAGGCATTCCCACGGCTCGTCTGCGCGGTCGCTGACCTCGCAGACCATTTGGCCGCGGTTGATCTTTTTATGAATAAGCTCTCCACTTACATTACGCTTGAGGCCGTTCGGCTCGATCTGAATCTGAGCAGCTTGAAGCGTCTCTTTGAAGAAGCGGGTCTTGCGCTCGAAAGCGCTTATGGCATCCCGCATGACGAAGCCTTTACGGCGCTCAACGAACGCGAACGGCTCGGCAGTACAGCCCTTGGCTTCGGATGCGCTGTGCCGCACGCGCGTTTAACCGGCCTTGAAGAACCGGCAGTTGTGTTGCTGCGCACTCTCGAACCTCTTAAAGTACCGTCGCCAGATAAAACTGGCGCGCAGCTTTTCATCGTAATTCTCGCCCCTGAGGATGGCGCTGACGACCATCTTGAACTCCTCCGCGAAACCGCCGAACTCTTTTCTGATGCCGAGGCCCGCGAAACACTCCTCAAGGCCTCAACCCCCGTTGAAGTCTGTGAATTTCTCACCCACTGGGAGACCGCTCAGACTGCCGCCGCCCAGTGAATATTCTCTGCAGGAAGGATGTACATCATGCAGCTCATCATCGTTACCGGTTTGTCAGGCGGCGGCAAGTCCATTGCGATCCGTCAGCTCGAGGATTCAGGCTTTTACTGCATCGATAACCTGCCTGCAGAGTTTCTGCTGCCGATTGCTGAGAATCTTGAAAAAAACGGCACACGAGCTGCAGCAGTCGCTATTGATGCCCGCTCGCATGCAACCTTTGAGAATGCCTTTACGGCGCTCGAAGCGCTTAGTCAGC
Organism: Sutterella wadsworthensis; assembly: GCF_003315195.1. Classification (GTDB taxonomy): domain Bacteria; phylum Pseudomonadota; class Gammaproteobacteria; order Burkholderiales; family Burkholderiaceae_F; genus Sutterella; species Sutterella wadsworthensis. Next base: position 77,622 of record NZ_QNRV01000005.1, read on the forward strand.
GCGGCATCGATGTCCGCATACTTTTTCTCACAGCTTCCAATGAAGAGCTTCTGCGGCGATTCTCTGAAACTCGCCGCAGACATCCTTTGAGCACATTAGCCGAACATCAGGGACGAGAACTCACCCTGAATGAAGCGATTGCTCGTGAGCGAGAAATTATGGCGCCGGTGACGGAGACCGCTCACGTTCTCGATACAACGCGTCTGCTGCCCTCGCAGCTTCGTCGTTGGGTGCAGCAGTTTGTCAAACAGCCTGCTGCCAAACTCACGCTCACCTTTGAATCGTTCGGTTATAAGCGTGGCCTTCCTTACGCTTCTGACCTTGTCTTTGACGTGCGGTGCCTGCCCAACCCCTATTACTCCCCCGAGCTTCGCCCGCTTACGGGGCTTGATGCCCCTGTTGCTTCTTACCTTGCTCAAGAGCCCTTAGTGAGCGAAATGATCGACGACATCGCCGCGTTCATCGCTAAATGGCTTCCTCACTATCGCGGACAAAATCGCCACTACCTCACCATCTGCATTGGCTGTACCGGGGGACAGCACCGATCGGTATATGTTGCAGAAATGCTTGGACGCCGATTTGCCGATCAAGCCGGCACAATTGTCCGTCATCGAGCGCTTTCAGCCAATTTGCTCCCGGAAAATAAGCTTCAGACACTATAAGCGTCTGCGCCTCTCCATTCGCGCAAAGCGATTTTTGCATACTCCAGTACCGGCGTCGGCAGCCCAGGCCACGCATCAGGCTTCTCGCCGAAGGGCGTGAAGCCTTCCGTATGCAATGCTTCACCATCGCCTGTACCTGCTTCGCATCGGCAGAGGACAGCCCGCAAATGCAGACGTTGGTGCGTAAGCTCGTGCACCCGAGGCATGCCGCATGGTTGCGCTGTTTGAAAAAGAAATCGCAAATGCTCCGGTGCCTCAGCAATAACTGACGAGTTCCACGCTTTCTCGCTGCATTCCGCCACGATCGGTGCATAGAGCCCCTTCCAAATTCGTCCGCGCACAGGGGCAAACCAAAACCCTGCGGACGTCGCAACGAAAACCAGAACCAGCCAGCGTTCTTTTTTAGCAACTGTTGTTTTCGGCCGCGGATAGTCTTCGGGGCACCCCAACGCGAATGCTTTGCAAAAATTGCGCACGGGACAAGCCGCACAATTGGGAGATTTTCTGCGGCAAACCAGACTTCCCAGATCCATGAGTCCCTGCGTATAGGCTGCAATGCATTCCGATCCAGGGAGTTTGCGTCGTGCTGCTGCAGCGAGCGTTGTCTCAAAAGCCTTCTCGCCAACACGCCCCGGAATTCCGTCAATACGTGCGAGCACACGCTTTACATTGCCGTCAATCATTGGCTCCTTCGCTTCGCCGGACGTAAAAGCAGCCACCGCTGCGGCTGTTGAGGGGCCAATACCTGGAAGCTTGATTAGTTCGTCGGCAGTCGTTGGGAATCTTCCCTGCATTTCCTTCACCACCATTTGCGCAGCACGGTGAAGATTTCGTCCGCGACTGTAGTAGCCCAACCCCGCCCACAGCTTCATTACCTGCGCTTCCGAAGCTGCCGCCAGCGCCTCCACTGAGGGAAATGCAGCAAGGAATCGTTCAAAATAAGGAATGACCGTCTCCACCTGCGTCTGCTGCAGCATTACTTCGGAAAGCCACCGTTCATAGGGAGTGTGATACTGCTGCCAAGGCAGGTCAGTGCGACCCGCACGCCGCTGCCAACAAGCAAGCGTCTCAGCAAAGGTGAAAGCAGTCATAAGAGAATGATCAAGAAAAGCAAGAAGCGCCAAATTGTCTCACGACACAATCAACCATCCGTTGATAATGAGACTCTATTCACTTTTCATCTCCGCCCCTCCGTCCATGATCATATCGAGCGCTTTCGGCTGGTTTGCCGGCATTCGCGGCATCAACAGTTTCTTCTGGCGGCTTTTTGCTGGTTTGCTCGCCGTTATTGTTCTTTCCTCATTTCTGGGCTTTGGCGTTCACACATACCTCAACCGTGACGAAGCGCGCTACGGAAAGGTCGACGTGTTTGTCGGAGGACGCAAGGCCGTACAGGCCGCACTGATTATCTATCAGCTCAAGGGACAGGATGCATTAGTGGAATGGCTGAAAAGTCCCGGAAACGTGCTGCCAACCGTTTATATCGTCGATGATCATGGCTCCGAAATCAGTGGTCGTACGGCGCCAGAGCTTGCACTCCGCTCTATCGAAGAGAATTCCATCCCAGAGGTTGAAGACCACGTCCTTAAGAACTATCCGCTCAACGCCGTAGAAGACATCGAAATCAACGGGCGCCCTTACACAGCCTTCGCTGTTTTTGAGCATTCCAATCACGACCTGCCATTCTTCAACCCCTTTGGCACCGGAATTCCTATTTATGTTCTCTTTTTGGTTGCCCTGATTCTGACGGCTTTTGTTTCTGCAATTCTTGCCTATTACTACACCCGGCCGCTGCGGAAACTCGATGGCGCAATGCGGGCATTTGCGGAAGGCAAGCTCGATACACGCGTCGAAAACTCCATCGGACGCGCTGACGCCGAAGTTGCTGCTTTAGCAGGCATCTTCGACAAAATGGCCGGACAAATTAGCCGGCTTATCAACCGCCAGAGACGGTTGTTTCACGATGTGAGTCATGAATTGAGAAGCCCGCTTGCCCGCATTGATGTGGCTTTAGACATTGCCCGCCGAGATGCCGACAGAGTCGGTCCCTCGCTTGATCGAATTGAAAGAGAAGTAGACGAACTGGATCGACTCGTCGGCAGCTTGCTCGCCTACGCACGATATGAGCAAGGGGCCGGCATGCCGCTCACTCCCGGATCGATTTCAGCCGTCACAGCTGAGGTCGTTGAAAACACGGCATTTGAGGCACAGAAAAAGAACGTTTCAGTTGTGCTTGAAGATGAATTACCATCCAAATTCGTCCTGCCAATCAATGCCGATGCACTCAGAAGTGCAATGGAAAACATCCTGCGCAATGGTCTGCGTCAGACCCCCGCAGGTAGTCGTCTTTCCGTAACGCTTACGGCAACATCTCGCTTTGTGCGCATTTCGCTCTGCGATCAGGGTCCCGGTATGCCTCCTGAAGAAATCGAACACGCTTTCGACCCTTTTGTGCGCGGCAGTCATGAGCAAACCGGTACGGGTTTTGGGTTAGGACTCGCTATTGCCCAGCGTGCGGTGCAGGCTCATTTCGGCCGCATTGAAGCACGCAATCTCCCCACCGGCGGTTTTGAAGTCCGCATTGATTTGCCGCGAACGGAAGCTGTCCGCTAAATACTGCAGACACGAACCGATACGGAAGAAGTACGGGCGAGCGGTTGTAGAATGAAAAGTTCTGCGCGACCCTTAAACGCATCTCCCTTTCACAGCCTCCAAGGACTACCCTGCAACATGTCAAGCGGTCTTTTCAAGTTTGCGGTCTCGACTGTTTTTGCGGTCGCCGCTAGCGCCTTTGCTCATCCGGGCATGCCGGCCGGACATCCGGAAGTGGCGCACCCGAACCGCACGCTTTTTGAGTTGATTACGGCCGACATTGCCGTACATCGCGGCGATACCGGCTTTGCCTACGAAGCTTGGATGGACGCTGCGAAAAACGAAAAATCGGCTGACCTTGCCAAGCTCGCCTGGGAAGCAGCTGTTGCAACACGCAATCCTGAAAAAGCCATTGCCGCAGCTAAGGTATGGCTCGACAGCGATCCCGCAGCTTTTGAAGCGCGGCTGACACTGCTTGCCGATGCTGTGGAACGTGGCGATGAAGCGGCAGTTCGCGCACAGATCGACGAACTTTCTCGTCGTTCGTCAGAAACTGAAAAAACACCTGCCGAAAAGGGCAGCTGGCTTGTAAGGCTCTATCCCGGATTAGCAGCTGTCAAGCCTGGTTCCGGCCTCAAAACAGCAGTACAAACGCTCGAACCGATCGTCGCTCAGTACCCCAAGCGTGCAGACGTACAAATCGGCTTTGCACAGCTCCTCGCCCGTACGGGTCAGGGCGATCTGGCTTGCCGTCGCGCCGCAGCAGCAAGCGCCGCCGTACCTAATGATCATGAGCGACTCGGCGAAGCCGCTGATGTTTGCTGGCAAGCGGGCAATATGGGCGAAGCCCGCTCAATGCTCGAAAAATATCTTAAGAAACATCCGAACGACAGCTATGTGCTCCTCATCTTTGGCCGCGTTGAAGAGCGTCTCGGCCGTCGAGCCTCAGCGCTTGATGCGCTTGTGCGCGCTATGAAGCAACCTGCGTCCGACGAGCGAATCGCGTTCAACGCCGGAGAACTTGCTGCCGATCTGGGAGACGCTCCCAAGACTGAAGCCTATTTCAAACGTTATGTAGAGATGCTTCGCGCACAAAGCGAAGACATCGACCTGACGCGTCTTGAAGTTTGGCTTCGACTCGGCAACGCGGCGCTGATGCAGAAATCCCCTGAACGGGCTGCCGAATACTATGCCGAACTGCGTGGAGGCCCGTTTGCTGTCGATGCGCGCATTCGTGAAGCGCTCGCACTCACGGATGCCGGTCGGCCGGAAGATGCGTTAAAAGCTTTGCGTGAAGGCCGCGAAGAGCTCAAACTCGACGCGCCTGCACTAATGAGTGCGGAATCCAAACTGCTGCTTGAGCTCAACCGCAAGCAGGAAGCCGTAGCTCTCATGCAGCAGGCAGCACAAACCTATCCAACAGAGCCTGAAGTACTCTACGATGCCGCGATGGTGGAAATGGATTCGGGGCTGCGCACTGAAGCCGAAAAACATCTCCGCGCACTGATGACAGTCAATCCTCAGCACGTTCAGGGCGCCAATGCGCTGGGATACTTGCTGACCGAAGACAATCGAGATCTTAAATTTGCCCGTGAGCTGCTTGAACGCGCCTACCGTGCTGAACCCCTTAATCCTTACATCCTCGATTCAATGGGGTGGCTCAATTTCCGGGAAGGCCGCTATCGTGCAGCAGCCGAATTCACTACCGCATCCCTCAAGCGACTTTGGGATATTGAAGTAGCGGGGCATCTCGTAGAAATTTATGCTGCACAAGGCAAAAAAACAGAGGCCCTTCGAACGCTCCATGAACTGGCCCGTCAAGGCGGGGACGATGCAAAAGCGCTTGTCGATCAGCTTGCTGCCCGCTGGAAGCTCTCAGAATTACCGATAAAGACCGCGCAATGACGTCTACTTCACGCCGTACATTCTGTCTTCAAAGTCTTGCAGCAGGATTGTCCGCCGTTACGCTTCTTTCGGGCTGCGCGGTTACTCCTCAAAACGCTCGTGTCTGGCGCGGCCGGTTTTCACTGCGCATCACTGCAGCAGACGGTCGTTTGGAAAATCAAACCGGACGCTTTGAACTTACGAAAACGCCTCAATTTCTGCGGCTTGATCTCCTTACGCCGCTCTCTGGCATTCTCGCTCGCATTGAAGAAACAAGCCGCGGCGCCTCCTTCACGCGCAGCCTTTCTGAACCCGCTGTCACACGTTCCGACATCAATGCACTGCTCACTGAACTACTCGGCTTCACACTCCCTGTAGTGCCGCTCGCCAATTTACTCGAACAGACTGCTGCAGCAGAGATGTCAGTCTACGGGCCTTGGCGCGCTCAAATTCTTTCGAGATTCACCGACGGATCGCCTCAGCGACTGAGGATTGACGGACGTGCCGGTCAGACCTCTGCTGCACCGTTAGTGCAGCTCACGATTTTTGTAGAAGCATGACAACCACCGCCGCACGCAGCTACCTCAACTTGCCTGCCCCCGCAAAGCTCAATCTTTTCCTGCATGTCATTGGTCAACGCTCCGACGGCAAACATCTTTTGGAATCCATCTTCATTCTGATCAACCTTTTTGACACGATTGATTTGATTGAAAGATTTGACGGCCAGCTTGAACGCACGGGCGACATCATTGGCGCCCCTGAAAAAGACCTCTGCATACGTGCGGCCAAGGCACTTCTGACTGCTGCCGTAGACCATGGAAAACGCTGTTGCGGGCAACTCCCCGGCGCCACCATTCACGTTCAAAAGCGCATTCCTGCCGGCGCAGGGATGGGCGGCGGAAGTTCGGACGCCGCCACAACCCTTATCGGTCTCAATCGTCTCTGGAAACTGGGATTCGACCGTAATGAGCTTGCCGCAATCGGTGAGCAGCTCGGCGCTGACATTCCTTTTTTCATCAGAGGCGCCAATGCCTTCGTTGAAGGCATTGGCGAACGGATCACCCCTATTGAGGTCCCTCCAGGGCGTTACTTGGTCATCTGGCCGGGACGAAGTGTTTCCACAGCCGACATATTCAATGCTCCTGCCTTGACAAGAGATAGCGAATCTCAGACAATACACGTCTTTTCCGACCTCCTCCGGAACCATTGGCCAGCTCTTCCCGGCCGCAACGATCTTCAATCGATCGCTGCACAGTTTGAGCCGGCTGTTCTCGAGGCGCTCGACAAGCTTGCGGCTCTAGGGCCCGAGTTTGGTGAGCCTCGTATGACAGGTTCTGGTAGTGCTGTATTTGCTCCCATCCTTAACGGCGACGCTGATGCGTCTGCTCCGGAGCTATCCCGTCTGCCTTCGGGTTGGCGCGGATTCTGCATCAGCAGTCTTCCGGAACATCCGCTGAAGCCGTGGAGCGAAGACGCCGAAGAAGAAAATTTAGGGGTGTAGCCAAGCGGTAAGGCACCGGATTTTGATTCCGGCTACCGAAGGTTCGATTCCTTCCACCCCTGCCACCCCCCAAGTTGGCCGCAATAGCGGCCAGATGAAGCACCTGACGGCCCTGCCGTCGGTCTCAACCCCAACCGTTCAAAGAGCCTTGGAGCCCTTTGCAAGAGAGCAGAAATCATGGTCCCGATGGTGCCGGAAAGCATGATGGTCTTTGCAGGCAATGCCAATCCCAAGCTTGCCCAAGCCGTTACCGAATACCTCCACATTCCCCTTGGCCGCGCGGCAGTTTCCCGCTTCAGCGACGGTGAAGTTAGCGTTCAGCTACTCGATACGGTTCGTGGCAAGGATGTTTTCGTTCTGCAGAGCACCTGTGCTCCGACGAATGACAACCTGATGGAACTTCTCATCATGGTTGATGCGCTCAAGCGCGCTTCGGCTCGCCGTATCACTGCCGCCATTCCGTACTACGGATATGCGCGTCAGGATCGTCGTCCTCGCTCAGCCCGCGTGGCCATTTCGGCCAAGTTGGTTGCCAACATGCTCCAATCCGCCGGTGTTGACCACGTCCTCACAATGGACCTCCACGCCGACCAGATTCAGGGCTTCTTCGACATCCCCGTCGATAACATCTATGCCACGCCGGTGCTTCTCTCGGATCTCGCCTCTCGTCACTTTGAGAATCCGATCGTAGTTTCGCCTGATGTGGGCGGCGTTGTCCGCGCTCGCGCCATGGCCAAAGCCATTGAGTCCGATCTTGCTATCATCGACAAGCGTCGTCCGCGCGCCAATGTTGCAGAAATCATGAACATCATCGGTGATGTTGCCGGCCGCACCTGCATCATCACGGACGATATTGTTGACACGGCCGGCACGCTCTGCAATGCTGCAGGCGCGCTCAAAGAACGCGGCGCTCGTGCCGTCGTGGCCTACATCACGCACCCGGTGCTCTCGGGCGCAGCGATCGAACGCATTTCTAACTCTGCTTTGGATGAGCTCGTTGTGACGGATACGATTCCGCTCAGCCCGGCCGCCCAAGCTTGCCCGAAGATTCGCCAGGTTTCCTGTGCGGCCATCATCGGTGAAACCCTTTCGCGCATCGCGCGCGAAGCTTCCGTGAGTTCACTCTTCTCGGAATGCTGATCCCGTCAGCTCCACAGTTGGTCGCGATTGTGGAGTTGCCGTTTCTATTTTTAAAAAAAAACACTCTATTAGGAGTCATCCCATGAAAGTCATCGCCACCACGCGCACAACGCAAGGTACGGGTGCGAGCCGCCGTCTGCGCCGCGCGGACAAGCTCCCGGGCATCATTTACGGCGGCAAGAACCCCGCCACCCCGATCGAGCTTGAACACAACCCGATCTTCTTTGCGCTGCGCAAGGAAAAGTTCCACGCTTCCATTCTGACGATGGAACTCGACGGCAAGGAAGAACTCGTTGTTCTGCGTGACTTCCAGATGCACCCGTATAAGCAGCAGGTCATGCACATCGACTTCCAGCGCATTGCGCCGGATGAAGTTGTGACGATGCGTGTGCCGCTGCACTTCTCGGGCGAAGAACTCAGCCCGGCCGTTAAGATCGACAAGTGCATCATCTCGCGTGCTGCCGCCTACGTCGAAGTGGCCTGCTTGCCGCGTGATCTGCCTGAATTCATCGCCGTTGACCTCTCCAAGATGGAAACCGGCACGACCCTGCACGCCAACGACCTCGTTGTTCCGGAAGGCGTCAAGATGGTTACGGACTCGGTCATCGCTTCCGTTATTCAGCCGGTCGAAGAAGAAATCATTGCTCCTGCGGCCGCTGAAGGCGATGCTGCCGCCGCTGCTCCGGCCGATGGTGCCGCTGCTCCGGCTGCCGCCCCGGCCAAGTAATCCGTCAGGATACTTTCGCCCGCTGCTGGAGCTTTCAGGGCTCCAGCAGATACGGCGCAAGCCCGCGAGGCTTCTAACCCAAGCCGATGCGGGCTTTTTGCTTATCTTCAGAAGACTTTTGACTTCCAAAGCCTTCATCGTGGCATTTCCTTGCGAATGCCCGATCTTGTGTGGTCATTGCCACCTCTTGCAGAGCGAATGCACTCTGCAGCATGCCTGATTTCGATAGCAGGTTTTTACTCAACATTTGCTGAACGCCTCATCTGCCTTCGTTTCTGAGTTCTGATGTGCGAGGCCGCCAGCGACCATTGGACATTACTCAAACATGGCTGATTTCGCCGAACTGGGCCTTTCGCCCCAACTCGTCTCTTCCCTTACTGCCCTTGGCTTTGAAGAACCTACCCCTATTCAAGAGGCTGCCATTCCAGCCATTCTTGCGGGCTCAGACGTTCTCGGCCAGGCCGCCACTGGCACGGGTAAAACTGCCGCCTTCGCACTTCCTCTTATTGAACGCTGGGCACTTGGCAAAGAGCCTTCCGACCCGGTGATTCTCGTTCTCACTCCGACGCGTGAACTATGCCTGCAGGTGAGTGAATCTTTTCACAGCTACGGCCGAGATGCCGGCATCATCGTGACGCCGATCTACGGCGGACAGGAATATGGCCGACAGATCCGCTCGCTTAAGCGCGGCACGCATGTCGTTGTTGCCACGCCAGGTCGAGCCCTTGATCACATTAATCGCGGCACGCTCAAGCTTGATGCCGTAAAGGCCGTAGTTCTCGACGAAGCTGACGAGATGCTTGACCTCGGCTTTGCCGACGAACTGGATGCCATCTTCGAGGCACTCCCCGAGGGCGTACAGACAGCACTCTTCTCCGCTACGCTTCCGCCGAGAATTGCGAAAATCGCCGACGAACATCTGAAGAACCCCGTGCGAATCGCTATTGCCAAGGAAGAAACACCCGAAGGCGAAGCCCCCCGTGTTCCTCAGATCGCTTATATCGTGGGACGCAATTACCGCACGGCAGCGCTTGGACGCATTCTTGATCTTGAGGATCCCGAACTTGCCATCATCTTCGCCCGCACCCGCAACGAAGTCGATGAGCTGACTGAAGCACTTCGCGTCCGCGGCTACAGCGTCGAGGCATTGCACGGCGGCCTTGATCAGCCCACTCGTGACCGCGTTATGCGTAATGCCAGATCCGGCAAGATTGATGCGATTGTCGCCACCGACGTTGCCGCTCGCGGCATCGATTTGGAAAACCTGACGCACGTCATCAATTTCGGTATCCCGGCGTCCTATGAAACCTACGTGCATCGCATCGGCCGAACGGGCCGTGCAGGCCGCACTGGTACAGCCATCACCATTCTTGAACCGCGCGAACACCGCCACATTCGAGCCCTCGAGCGCGCTACACGCTCAAAAATTGAAATCCGTACGGTCCCGTCAGCTACCGATGTTCAAGCCAAGCGCCTTGAAGTTACCCGCGGTGCAATCGCAGAGATCCTCGCTCAAGGAGGACTTGAACGCTACAACGTAATCGTTGAGGCACTCTGCGAAGAACACGACCCGATTGAAGTGGCCGCTGCCGCCGTTCGCCTCGCACTGGAAAGCGAAGGTACAAATGACGACGACATGGAGATCCCCGCTTTCGGTGATCGGTGCGATCGACGCGAACGCAGCGAACGTCCGGAACGTCCGGAACGTCCGCGCCGCGAACGCGGAGAGCCCGAAGAGGGCATGACGCGTCTCTTTATCGGAGCCGGCCGCATGAGCGGCGTGCGCCCGGGCGATATCGTCGGTGCCATTGCCAATGAGGCCAATGTAAGCTCGCGGCAAATCGGAGCAATTGATATTTCCGACCGCTTTACGCTCGCAGAAGTCGACAGCGCAGTCGCGCAGCAAGTCATCGACGCCCTTCAGGGGGTTCGCTTCAAAGGACGCCCCATCACGGTGAAGCTCGACCAAGGTGCGCCGCGAGAAGAACGCGGTGATCGAGGCCGTTCCGATCGTTTTGAGCGCGAAGGACGAAACGATCGCTATGATCGTCCCGAACGTAAGCGCTTTGATCGTGACGACCGTTCTGAGCGTTATTCACGCTTTGACGATGACAACCGCCGTCGCGGACCGCGCCGCTGATATTTCTTAAAGTAAGCAAATGGCTCAACAGAATCTGCCCATCCGTCTTATCGTCGGGCTCGGCAACCCGGGTCCGGACTATGTTCGTACCCGGCACAATGCGGGCTTTCGTTTTGTTGACATGCTCGCCGGCAAACTCGGTGCGCATTTCCACGAAGAACGGAAGTTTCAGGGAGAGACAGCACGCTGCCGCATTGCCGGCCATGAAGTCTGGCTCCTCAAGCCTCTCACCTTCATGAACGCCTCAGGTGAAGCCGTCTCGGCCATGGCCAACTACTTCAAGATCACACCCGCTGAAGTCCTTGTCGCCCACGACGAAATGGACCTGCTTCCCGGCTGCATGCGCATCAAAAAGGGCGGCGGCAATGCTGGTCACAACGGCTTGAAGTCCATTACTCAGCAGCTTGGCACGCCTGACTTCTGGCGCCTGCGTCTCGGTATCGGTCATCCTCGAACGCTCGGCCTGGCTCAGCAAGTCTTCGACTTTGTCCTTTCTGCGCCTTCATCCGAGCACGAAGAAGCCATTCGTACCTGCGCCTTAGCTGCCCTCGAGACGGCACCGCTCTGGGCTGAAGGGGAGATGGAAAAAGCTCACCGCGCCATTGCGGCTTTTGGAACGCCCAAGAAACCTGCGCCTCCACAGAAGCCTGGACGCCAAACCATTGAGGCCTGACGCGATGGTTGCGCCCGCCGTACTCATCAGCCGCTGTCTCCTCGGGGAGCGCTGCCGTTACGACGGGCGCCTGAAGCCTTCTATTCTTGAGCACCTCGCTCAATACCAAGTCACCGTTCAACATATTCGCTGGGTGCCCATTTGTCCTGAGGTCGACGGCGGTCTTCCTGTTCCGCGCCAACCTTGTGAGATTTGCCCGGGCAGTACTGCCAGCGATGTTCTATCGGGCCGCTCAAAGATTTGTTCTTGCCGCGGAGACGACGCTTCTGATCCATATGTGCGCGGAGCGAAGCTTGCGGTGATTGCCGCTCAAACGCAGGGCGCACAATTTGCGCTTTTGAAAGCAAGAAGCCCATCCTGTAGTCCTCACTGTATTTATGACGGCACCTTCTCCGGTCGACTCGTTCCCGGACGCGGTATCGCTGCGCAGGCGCTTGCCGATGTTGGTATTGAACTTTTCAGCGAAGAAACCATTGAAGCGCTCATTGACCGCATCCGATCCTTAGATGCAGCAGCATCCGTCTGAACACAAGCAATTGTCCAATATCACTTCTCTGTGCTTGTCATTCGATAAGCCTTGCTAAAATAGCGGGTTCCTATTGCGCACCGACCGCCGCTTGCGGCCGGTTTTCTGCCGCGCTCCCGCGCATTGCGGTTTTTTGAGCGCATCTTCCACCCCATTCCATCAAGAGATTCATCATGGGCTTGAAATGCGGCATCGTCGGCCTTCCCAATGTCGGCAAATCCACGATCTTCAACGCGCTCACAAAAGCGGGTATCGCCGCTGAGAACTATCCTTTCTGCACCATTGAACCCAATGTAGGCATTGTTGAAGTGCCTGATCCCCGCCTGCAGAAGCTCTCGGAGATTGTTAAGCCCGAACGCATCGTGCCCGCTGCTGTCGAATTTGTCGATATCGCCGGTCTCGTTGCAGGAGCGAGCAAGGGTGAAGGTCTTGGCAATCAGTTCCTTGCCAACATTCGCGAGTGTGATGCCATCGCACATATCGTTCGGTGTTTCAACGACGACAATGTCGTGCATGTTGCCGGAGAAGTGAATCCGCTCAACGACATCGCTGTGATCAATACCGAACTTGCGCTTGCCGATCTGGCAACCGTGGAAAAAGCTTTGAACCGCTATGCCAAGCAGGCCCGCTCCGGCGGTGACAAGGAGGCAATGAAGCTGGTTCTTGTGCTCGAAAAGCTTCAGCCTGTTCTCAATGAAGGCATGCCCGCGCGTTCGGTGAAGCTTAACGAAGACGAACAAAAAGTCATCCGCCAGCTATTTCTTCTGACCATGAAGCCCACCATGTATGTGGCCAACGTTGAAGATCATGGTTTCACAAACAACCCGCTTCTTGACGCCGTTCGTGAGTTTGCGGCGAAGGAACATGCTCCGGTCGTTGCTGTTTGTGCCAAGACAGAGGCGGACATTGCCGACCTCGACGACGCCGACAAGGAAATGTTCCTTGAAGACATGGGCATGTCTGAACCTGGTCTCAACCGTGTCATCCGCGCCGCCTATGATCTGCTTGGGCTGCAGACCTACTTCACTGCCGGCGTCAAAGAAGTACGTGCTTGGACCATTCACAAAGGCGACACCGCTCCGCAGGCTGCAGGTGTAATCCATACTGATTTTGAGCGCGGCTTTATCCGTGCCCAAACGATCGCCTATGATGACTTTATCGCGCACCGCGGAGAAAAAGGTGCTCAGGAAGCTGGCAAGATGCGAGCCGAAGGCAAGGACTACATCGTTCAGGATGGCGACGTAATGAACTTCCTCTTTAACGTCTAACGCGCTATTTCAACGCCGCTCGGCACAGGCCGCCGGACCGCTCTGCTTCTTGGGCGTCGGCGGCCTTTTTTCGTCTTTCCGACGACCTTATACTGCACATCGTTCCCAACCACTTCATTGCTACGCATGGCTACGACCTCCACCAAACGGCGCAAGGATGCCGGCGAGCGGCTCAAAGGCGAGCGAGAACGTCTCGGCTATGCTCCTCGCCAGATTGCTCAGCTCCTCGGCGTACCGCTCGAAGCTTACGACGCCTTTGAATCCGGCACTGCCGATCCAGGCATATGGCGCATGCCGCGTCTTGCAGCCTGCGGTTTCGATGTGCTCTTTATCATCACCGGAGAAAGACACCTTGTGATCGAAGAGGAAAACGAACTCCTTACACGGTTTCGTGAGCTCTCACAACGCGGCCGCGCATCTGTCTTCACGACGCTTGATGCACTTGAACGGCTTGCACCCAATATCCGCAAACAGTTTGATCGCTTTAAAAATTAACGAAGCTGCGAATCATTCTCTTGTTAATAGTTTTTACTTTTTAGATTTGACAGCTCGATAAATAATCGCTAAAGTAGCGCCATTGAATATATTTCATTCGGACGACACGCCATGCCGCCGTCCAAACCAGTCAACTGACAAGGAGAATCCAATGTCTCTGCTTACTACTGAAATCCTGCCGTTCGAAACCGAGGCCTACCACGAAGGCGCCTTCAAGAAGGTTACGGATGCGGATCTGAAGGGCCATTGGTCCGTCGTCTTCTTCTACCCGGCCGACTTCACCTTCGTGTGCCCGACTGAGCTCGAAGACCTCGCCGACCACTATGCTGAATTCAAGAAACTGGGCGTTGAGATCTACGCCGTTTCGACGGACACTCACTTTACGCACAAGGCTTGGCATGAATCTTCCGCCGCCGTTGGCAAGGTGCAATTCCCGATGCTTGGCGACAAGACTGGCCAGATCTCCCGCAACTTCGACGTTTTGATTGAGAAGGAAGGCCTTGCGGAACGTGGTACGTTTGTGATCAACCCCGCCGGCAAGATCGTCGTCATGGAACACCACGACGGCGGCATCGGCCGCGACGCCTCTGAGCTTCTCCGCAAGGTTGAAGCGGCTCAGTACGTTGACGCTCATCCTGATCAGGTCTGCCCTGCCAAGTGGCGTCCGGGCAAGGAAACGCTGGTTCCGTCCTTCGATCTCGTGGGCAAGATCTAATCTTTCCTGCGGCTCCAATCTCAGAAACAAACAACTGAGAGCATAAGGCCGCCGAAAGAACATAAGAAGGCCGCCTTTAAACCAGGCGGCCTTTTTTTTCATACGCTTCCCTTCAGAACACGCGCGGTCCTCGCTTCGCTGACCAGAGAGATGCAGCGGCCGCCATCAGCTTGTCTTGACTCTTTACTATGCTTGACGCTTCCGCTCTTCAACAGGTTAAGTCCTATCTTGATCGCCTCGTTAACCCCATCACGCTGACCTTTGCGGGTGACGCTTCTGAAGCATCCGAACAAATTCGTTCACTGCTCTCGGATCTCGCTTCCGTCTCGAAGTTGATTACTGTCGCCGATGCCCCGGCGGATCTTCAGGTTCGCCGCCCGAGCTTTACTATCTCGCGCACTGGCGAAAACATGGGCATCCGTTTTGCTGCACTCCCTATGGGGCACGAATTCTCGTCCCTGATTCTTGCGCTGCTGCAAGCAAGCGGCTATCCGAGCAAGTCGGCTCCTGATCTGCTTAACCGTGTGCGCGGACTGCAGGGCGACTACGATTTCGTGGTTTACATGTCCCTGTCATGCCATAACTGCCCGGATGTTGTGCAGGCTCTCAACCTCATGGCCGTGCTCAATCCCAACGTACGAGTAACAACGATCGACGGTGCGCTCTTTCAGGATGAAGTGAAAGAACGCCGCATCATGGCCGTGCCGACAGTTTTTCTGAACGGCAAGGAGTTCATGGCAGGCCGTCATGAGCTCGGAGAAATTGTTGCCAAGCTCGATGAGGGTTTTGTCAAGGAACAGGCTGCCAAGCTCTCTGCCAAAGCACCGTTCGACGTCCTCGTCGTAGGCGCCGGCCCAGCCGGTGCCACTGCGGCCATTTATGCTGCCCGCAAAGGGCTGCGTACGGGACTCCTCTGCGAGCGTCCTGGCGGACAAGTCAACGAAACAAGCTCTATTGAGAACTTCACATCAATCCTGTCGACTGACGGCGTGGCGCTCGGCGGTCGTTTCATGGAGCACGTTAATCACTACGGCGTTGACGTGATGGCACTCGAACGCGCCGTCAAGGTGGAACGTCAGGACGGTTTCTGGCAAATCGAGCTTGCCTCGGGCGGACATCTTCAGACCAAGGCCATGATTGCTGCAACCGGCGCTCGTTGGCGCCAGCTCGGTGTTCCTGGAGAAAAGGAATATCAGGGCAAAGGCGTCGCATACTGCCCTCACTGCGATGGACCGCTTTTTAAGGGTAAGGATGTGGTGGTGGTTGGCGGAGGCAACTCCGGTGTTGAAGCCGCCATCGACTTGGCTGCAATCTGCCGCTCAGTCACATTGCTGCAGCGCGGCGGTCAGCTTACTGCAGACGAAGTACTCGTTAAGAAACTCCTTGCAACGGCCAACGCCAAGGTCATCTTCAACATGACAGTAGAGTCCCTGGAAGGCAATGGTCAGCTCCTCACCGGCGTTCGCTATAAAGACAAAGCTACGGGTGAATTCAAAATCCTCCCCGCTTCTGGTTGCTTCGTCCAGATTGGCCTCGTACCCAATACTGACTGGCTCAAGGGAACGGTCGCGTTGAACGATTGGAATGAAATCATCATCAACGACCACGGCGCCACTTCTGCCGAAGGCATTTTTGCCGGCGGCGACTGCACAACCTCACCCTACAAGCAGGTCGTTATCGCCCTGGGCGGCGGAGCAACTGCTGCGCTCGGCGCCTTCGATTGGCTGATTCGTCAGCAAGGTTAATTTCATCGAGAGACTTCAACAGTCCTTCGCCGACTAGAAGCAGGATGCACGAGATTTGCCATCTCAGCTCCTGCTTCTTTTGTTGTGTGGCAGACTACATCGCTGATGACTCTCTATCACAGGCTGCTTCATGCGAACGCTCCGCACCACAATCGTCATTCTGCTTTTTCTTTCGCTTCTCGTTCTTTCCCTCGTCGGCGCCCTCACGCTCTACGCCACTCCTGAACGCGTTACAGCACGGGCCGCAGCCATGCTCGAGTCACATCTTGGGCTGCGAGCGGAACTTTCTGGCGATGTGGAATTGAAGCGCTTGCCGAAACTCATTCTCCGTATACCTGCCGGAGAGCTCATTCGCGCAAAGGACAGCGCTCATGCCGGCCGATTTGCCAGCGCAGAAATTGAACTCGCCCCATGGAGTCTCTTCGCTCAATCGCCGCGCGTCGACCGTGTTGCCGTTGATCGCCTTGAGCTCAACGATATCTCCTACGCGAAGCTGCTTGAGAACACAACCTCCTCTGCCGAACATGCCCTCTGGAATATCGACCAACTCGAACTCACTCAGGCATCCATTCGTTTTGATGCTCTGCCGCATGTTGGCGCAGGTATGCTCTCAGCGCTCGATGCCGAATTTTCCAATCTCTCTGAAACCGGCGGAACGGTGCGTCTGGCGGGTACGTTAACGCTCCCTCAGGCACCGAGCATCTCGGCCGCCCCTATTTCGGAAGGGTCCGCACAGACGCTCAGCGGCCTTACTGGCACCTTGACATTTACCGGCGTCTTCACGTTTGATGCTCAAAAAGGATTGGTGCTGCAGATGCCTGCTGCCACTTTTGACGGCATCTCCGGCTCGATGAACTTAAAAGCATCCGCCTCAGCCAATAGGCTGACCGGCGCCCCAATGGGCCAGCCTTGGATTGCGGAAAAACCAGCGCTGGAAGGTTCCCTGCGAGAGGGCACTACCTTCTCTATTCAGGCACCAACGGCATCCATCACATCCGACGGCATTTTTGCCGAATACGCCTCTGCGCGAGGACAACTCTCTGCAGCCAAGCGTAATTGGTCACTTGCAGGCACCGCCGGTGTTGATCTTTCCTGGGCCAACGGTTCACTTAAGCTCTCTGCGCTTGACCTCTCGAGCTCAACCGACTCCACTACTGTCAATCGACTCACCGGCACGCTTAACCTCTCCGCCGATACACTGCAAACCAACCTCGAAGGCACATTTTTTGGCACAACTGTCAGCCTGCATCTCGCTCAGCTGTCCGGCAATGCCGTATCGGGCAACATCGCATTGGGAGCGGCATCCGCGGCCACGCTTGAGAGCCTTTCTCCTCTCTGGGGACATTTTGTCGCAGCAGACGGACGAGACTTCAAAATCGCCTTTACGATTGGCACCCTCAAACTATCCGAAACAGGAAAGCTCACTGCTCTTAACGATGTGTCGGCGGATCTCACTCGTTCCGCAGGCATCGTCAATCTCACCCGCGGCCAAGCCGCTTTTCTTAACGGCGCAGTACAGCTTGCCGGCATTCTCACGCCGGACGGTATTTGGCGTATCAACAGCACTCTAAAGGGAGCCGATGCACAAAATGCCTTTGCAGTGCCGGCCCCAATTGCGGGGCGGATGGATGGAACTTTCGACCTCGAGGGCACCTTCTATCCGCTCGAAGGCACCATTACTGTTGCTGAGGCTAAAGGAAAAGTCCACTTAACCGAAGGCACACTGCTTGGCATTGATCTGGAGAAAGCGCGTCAGATTCTCATCAATGAAGCGCCCGAAACACTCCCTCCAGAATTGGTCGCAAAGACTGCACGGACGCGCTTGAGTGAACTGACTGCTGACATCGCCCTTACCAAAACGTCAGAATCTGAACACTTCATCAAGATTTCCGGCAAAGCACTTGCCCCGAGAGTCGGTTCAGCCGAATTGCCGTGGATCGCTGAGTTTGCCGGCGAAGCCTCACATTCGCAGATGACCATTGACATTAAAGCGACACTTGCCGCCGAGGGCAAAACGCCGGAACTCATGTTGCCTGTGCAAGTAATCTTCAAGACGGGTTCCGCTCCTCAATGGATCATCAACTGGTTTGCTGCGGCGCAACCTGCTGCGGCGGCGCATGCTGATGAGCCATTCACACTGAAGAAACTTGGACAAAAGTTTGAACGAGCCATGAAAGATTTTTGGAACGGCATCGAATTCCCGGAAATCGACATGCCCAAACTGCCTTCATTGCCGAAGATGCCTTGGGATTCAGATGAGAGCGCAGCGCCTAGGCAACCAACTGACGCGGACAGATCCTCGAAGCAGAGCATCTGACTCGAGTGCCGCCGAGCCTAAAAACTTGCTTTAGTTCGTTGTTTGCGGTCAGGTGTTACATTGGGTTGCGTCTGGCCGCCGACTGCAGTGTCGGCCAGATACGAGGATCAACGAAAGCCGCCGCTTCATCACCGCCAAGACGAGCAATTTCACGCACAAACGTACCGCTCACGAACTGATTTTGCAGTGACGGTGTCATGAATACTGTCTCAACCTCTGGCATCAGCTGCCGATTCATGCCCGCCATCTGAAACTCATATTCGAAGTCACTTACGGCACGTGCTCCGCGCACAATAACACCCACATCGTGCGACATCACGAAATCCTTAAGCAATCCCGTAACGGGAAGCGGCTCAACATTGGCAAAGTCAGCACACACCAACCGGGCACAGTAAAGGCGTTCTTCAAGCGAGAGAAGCGGATGCTTGCCGGCACTTGTCGCCACTCCCACATAAACCTTAGGAAAGATACGTGAGGCGCGGGCAATCAGATCGAGATGACCGTTTGTCAGGGGATCGAACGTTCCAGGATAAACAGCATTGAGCATTGTGAGGAATTCTCTAGTCCTGTCCGTGCATCAGCCAGAGCTGATCAGACGTTAAAGAAGCAATAAGAGCGTTGAATTTAACCTTGAGCCGCCTTCTGTGCCTGCTTAGCGGCAATCTTCGCCGCTTTACCGCGAAGCGGCTTCTTGACTTTGGCCAATGCAGCCAGAGAACCAGCTGCAAAACCCAAAAGTTCGCAAGTCACCTGCCCTGCACTCATACTCCTTAAGCGAACGAGTTTTTGTTGGTCAAGCACTTCCGGCGACGTCAGGACACCCGAACGTTCAACGTAAAGAATGCCATTCGGCCCCAGACATTTTGCTGCTTCAACAATCGCTTCGTCCTGCAGATTCAGTGCATAGGGAGGATCAATGAAAATCACATCGTAATAGGATGCTGCCCCCTCAAGAAACTGAAAAGCATCTCCCTGATGAACTCGGATCTGGGTGCCATTGGCCTCTTTTTCAGAGAGCTTTGCCGCTGCATGCTTCAAAAGCGCCGCCTGACGGCTATCGCGCTCAACAAAGTCCGCGGCTTTCATGCCGCGCGACAGCGCTTCAAAACCCAAAGCACCGGACCCCGCAAAAAGATCCAACGCGCTTTTGCCCGAAAAGGAGCCTAAAAGATGCCCAAGCCAGTCGAAAACGGTCTCGCGCACTCGCTCCGGAGTAGGACGCAGTCCATTGCGGTCGGCAACCGCCAACGGCGTGCGGCGCCAACGCCCCCCAACGATGCGCACTGCACCCTCTCGCTCACCGCGTGAGGTTGTTAAACTTGCGCTCACAGCGTCTTTACGCGCATTTCTTGGACTTTTCAACATCTTCATCAAGTATGGCTTTGGGTTCTTCTGAGGGTTGGTTTTCCCGTTTGAAAAATGGGCTTTCACGCACCCGCGTCAATATCGTCGGACTTTTTTCAGGCGGCGTCGTTGACGAGGATTTTCTCGAGGAGCTGGAGTTTGCGCTGATCTCCGCTGATGTCGGCGTAGAGACAACAACGCATATCTTAGAGCGCCTTCGCAGCGATATTAAGCTCCAAGGATTGAAGACTCAGGAAGAGGTGAAACTCGCGCTGCGTGATGAGCTGGTCACCATTCTCAAACCTGCTGAAGGCGTACTCAACGTTGATCAAGCAAAGCCTTGCGTCATCATGATGTGCGGTGTGAACGGTGCTGGTAAAACGACTAGTATCGGTAAACTTGCCAAACGTTTCGCCGACAACGGCAAGAGCGTCCTTTTAGCCGCCGGTGATACTTTCCGTGCTGCCGCACGGGAGCAGCTCGCCGTCTGGGGTGAACGCAACCGCGTCGAAGTTATTGCACAGACTGGAGGTGATCCGGCAGCGGTGGTTTTTGATGCCGTCAATGCCGGCCGGGCCCGCAGCATGGATGTGGTTATCGCCGATACAGCGGGACGACTTCCTACGCAGACCAATCTGATGGAAGAACTCTCGCGCATCCGCCGCGCTCAAGAAAAAGCGCTCGAAGGTGCGCCGCATGAGGTGATTCTCGTGGTAGACGGTACAAACGGCCAAAATGCATTGGCGCAGGTGGCCGCGTTCGACACTTACGCTCACCTTACCGGTCTGATCGTTACCAAATTGGATGGCACGGCCAAAGGCGGCGTTCTTGCAGCCATTACAGCTGCCCGAGGAGAGCGGAGACTGCCCATTTACTATATCGGCGTAGGCGAAAAACTCGAAGACCTGCAGCCTTTCAGTGCTGAAGAATTTGCCAATGCGCTGGTTGGTCTGGACGCAAAATAAAGTAACGCCGCCGCAGGCAGTGCACATCACTATTCATTGAAGGATTCATCATGCTTCTGGGTGCTGTAGATCTTGGCAGCAACAGCTTCCGCGTTGAAATCGGCCGCCTTGAAGGCGACAGTATTCACACGCAAAACTACTTGAAGGAAACCGTTCGCCTTGCCGGTGGGTTCGACGACAAGGGCGCTTTAACGCCTGAAATTCAAGCGCGCGCTTTGGCCGCGCTTGCTCGCTTCAATGAGCGTCTGGCAGGTCTGCCTTCTACTCAAGTTCGTGCCGTCGGCACTCAAGCTATGCGCGTAGCGACCAATGCGGCCGATTTTTTAAAAAAAGCCGAAGAAACGCTTGGTTACCGCATTGATATTCTCTCTGGACACGAGGAAGCACGTCTTGTCTTCAAGGGATGCGCACATACGCTTCCGCTTTCAGATAAACGGCGTCTAGTGGTCGATATCGGCGGCGCCAGTACTGAAATCATCATCGGGAAGGGATTAGAAGCTCAACGCTATGAAAGTTTCCGTATGGGCTGCGTCAACACGTCCATCCGCTTCTTTCGTGAAGGCAAAATTACGCAGAAGTCGCTTGATCGCGCGATTACAGCTTGTGCCGCAGAACTTGAGGAATCTATCACTACGTTTGGACGCGGCACTTACGATGAGTGCTATGGTTCAGCAGGCACGTTCGGAGCTGTAAGTGACATCTGCCACGCGCTCGGCTGGAACACTGACGGTGAGGTGACGCCTGAGCACCTTGAGCGACTGCGCAAAATGCTCCTGGACATGCGTGACGTTAAGGATGTGAACTTTCCCGGCCTCAAAGAAGACCGCCGTGAAGTCATCGCTGGCGGTCTTGCCGTTTTGTCTGCCGTTTATCGTGTGCTTGGCATTCGCGAAATGCGCCCCGCTCAAGGCGCTCTGCGCATGGGGCTCCTCTATGATCTCCTCGGCCGCGTCTCTAATCGCGACACCCGAGATGTAGCTATTGAGGGACTCATGACCGCGACTCGGATCGATCGCGAACAGGCCGAACGCGTCGCCAACATTACGCTGGCTTTCTATCGAGAGCTCTGTCCTGACGCTTCACCCGAACTGCTGAGATATCTGCGCTGGGCAGCACTTGTACATGAATGCGGCATGTCAATTTCTTCCTCGCGATACCATCGTCACGGAGAATACATTATCAAGAATGCCGATATGCCGGGCTTTAGCCGCCGTGAACAAGACATGATGGCAGCAATCGTGCTCTCGCAGCGCGGCAATTTGAAAAAACTCGAAGGCGCATTTTCTTCTGGCCTTATTTCTCGCGCAGCAGCACTCGCCATTCGGCTTGCTGTTATTTTCTGCCATGCCAGAAAAGATGTTGAACTTCCCATAATGACTATCCATCGCAGCAACGAACAACTTGTTGTTCGCCTCGCGGAAGTCTGGCTTAACGCCCATCCGCTCACTGACTACCTCCTGAAGGAAGAGTCAGACTGTTGGGATCGCGTCGGCCGCAGTGTTAAGATCGAAAAATTCTGAGTAGCACTTTCAATGGCTCCTGCAGTTCCTCAACCCCTCCTTGAGCTTCATTCCACGAGCGTTATCATTGACGGCTCCGTGGTTGTCGACCGCGTCTCTCTCACAGTAGGACGGGGGGAATTCGTACTGCTCCGCGGACCGACAGGAAGCGGAAAGAGCACCGTATTGAAACTCCTCGCAGGGCTTGTTCGACCGACTTCGGGCGAAGTTATCGTTGCCGGCGACCGTGTCGATCATTTCAACGAAATGGAACGCCGGTGGCTACGTCGCTCTATGGGGCTCATGATGCAGGACGGACGGCTGCTTGATGACCGTACCGTCCATGAAAATGTCATGCTCCCGGCCTTAGCTGCAGAAGAGTCTTATGCTGAAGCCCGCCGCCGCGGTTTTCTAGCGCTGGAGAAATGCGGTCTCGCCGAACACGCCGACGCCTTCCCTGCCCGTTTGTCTGCGGGTCAGCGGCAGCTTGCGCTCCTCGCACGTGCGGTCGTCAATCGTCCTGTCGTCATCCTTGCCGACGAACCCGTTGCACATTTGGACGATGTTAATGGTGAAGCGCTGCTTGCACTTCTAGCCACTTTCGCGCGAGCAGGCGTCACCGTTGTCTGCGCGAGCCACAAAGCACTGACAGTTCCCAGAGCCCAACTCCGCGAAATCATACTTTCCACGCCCGGTTCAATGGCTGTTGATACGGAGATTCGGGCATGAGCTTCTTCACCGGCTTCATCACCAGCCGCCGCTGGGCTTTCGAAGAGATGTTCCGCGGCTTGAAACGCAACGCAGGAGCTAATGCCTTTGCTGTTTTGCTTTCAGCTCTGGCACTAACGATTCCTCTTTGGATTGCCTTAGTCTTCTACGGACTATCGGAACCTCTGCGAAGTCTTCCAACATCGGTTGAGCTGACGGTTTTCACTAAGGAAGGTGCAGATGCCGTCAAGGTAGCTAATGCTGTCCGTGCAGCACCTTTAGTGACAAGTGCCCAAGTTATTGGGAAAGATGAAGCACTTAAGGCATTGAATGCTCAGCTTGGGCTGCCGTCTCAGACAGCCGGAGGCAACCCGTTGCCCGACATCATTGTGGCCGTTTTGGACGATCGAGCCAGTGCTGATGAAATCGCTGCCGCCGCAAAACGTATTTCCGCCCTGCCGGGCGTCGATTTCGCGCCTTATGAAGCATCCTGGCATGAGAAACTGCGGGCCGTCACTCAGGCTTCATGGGTGGGTCTTGCCTGTCTCGGTACCGTCGTAGCACTTCTTGTCATTCTTGTTCTTGAAAGTGCAGTTCGAATGACGACCGCCTCTGCGCGAGATGAAATGTGCACGCTCTATCTGATTGGAGCAGCCCCAGGATTCGCCGCTCGCCCTTATGCCTGGCGCGGCATGGTGCTGATGGGCACTGCTGCCGCTGCTGCGCTTGGACTTTCTGCAGCGGGGATCAAACTCCTGCAGCCATACCTTGACCGTGCCGCAGCGCTCTACGGCGGCTCCGTCACACTCACACTTCCAACGCTCGAACTCTGTTTAGGTTTTGTTGCCGCGGCTGCCGTGCTCGGCGGCCTCACATCGTCGCTTGCCGCACTACGCGCATGGCGAACCATTGCCAAGGCCCAGTAACTGTACCCTTTTCACTCTTTGCCCTTTGGGAAACCCTCTGCTACAAGTCTTTGGGGGAGAACGTCCTTATCCCCTAAAACTCAATGCTATTGTTTGATGGATCCGTTTCCCTTCCGCCGCCGCACATGACATCCTTCTCGGTTGATGCTCCGCTCATTATTGATCACGACGCAGCTACGCCTGACGAGCCACAGCTGAATGCATTGCCAGAGGGCTCTGACGAGCTGAGGACACAATCTCTTGATGCAGTCAAATCCGTAAAATCGTCCGAGCATCCCCATCAGCTTCCTGCTATACGCCAATCAACTGCACCCACAATACGTGCCACGCACCTGCCGTCCGTCAAATCTGAACGCTCGACCGCAGTTGTGCCTTATTCGCCGTCAGGGCCTTTGGGTGACTTAGATGCATTCCTTCGCGCCGCGGAACGCGCGCCAATGCTGACGGCCGATGAAGAGAAAACGCTTGCCCTGAAGCTACGCGATCAAAATGATCTGGAGGCTGCACAAAAACTCGTGCTCTCCCATCTTCGCTTGGTAATCTCCATTGCTCGTGGCTTTCTGGGCTACGGCCTCCCTTACGCCGATCTCATTCAGGAAGGCAACATTGGCCTGATGAAAGCCATTCGACGATACGACCCTGATCGTGGCGCCCGCCTCATGACTTTTGCCGTCCATTGGATTCGATCTGAAATTCAGGAATACATCATCCGAAACTGGCGCATCGTCAAGCTCGCCACTACGAAGAATCAGCGAAAACTTTTCTTCAATCTCCGACAACTGAAAGAAGACAGCCAAGCAGCACTCACCAATCAGGAAGCCCAACGTATCGCGCTCACATTGGATGTCAAACCCAAAGAGGTCCTCGATATGGAAGAGCGCATGTATGGGCAAGAAACGAGCATTGATGGACCGGCAGATTCTGACGATGATGACCGCTTCTCACCTTCGGACTGGCTTACCCGCACAAGCGATCAACCCGAAGCCATACTCGAAGCTGAAGACCGCCAGCACCTCGAAGGCGAAGGGCTGCAGACGGCCTTAGCCGCACTGGACCCCCGCAGCCGCCGAGTCATTGAAGCACGCTACCTCACCGTTGACGCCGACGGCACTGCAAAACCGGTAACACTGCAGGCGCTTGCGCACGAACTTGGCGTTTCTGCAGAACGCGTGCGTCAGATTGAAAAGCTTGCCATCAAAAAAATGGGAGAAAAGCTCGCAGGTCAAGATCCATTCTGACCAGCAGACGCACAACGAATACACTTATATCCCGCCGCATCATGCGGCGGCTTTCGTTTTCCCGCTCTCCGTCATGTTTAACGTTGTACTCGTTCACCCTGAAATTCCGCCCAATACCGGCAATGTCATCCGTCTTTGTGCCAATACGGGCGCTTCGCTGCACCTCATCCGACCGTTGGGATTTTCACTCGAAGACAAACACATGAAACGCGCCGGTCTAGATTACTGGGAATATGCAACACTCAAAATCCATGACAATTGGGAAGCGTTTCTAGCTGCTGAGCACCCCAACCCGGAACGTATGTTCGCGATGACGACGAAAGGGTCAACCGTCTTTTCGCAGCTGAAATTCATACCGGGCGACTGGTTCATTTTCGGCGCTGAAGGCTCCGGCCTTCCTGATGACATCCGCAGCGCGTTCAGTGCACAAAACCGTATTCGACTGCCAATGCGCCCGGACAACCGCTCGCTCAACCTCTCCAATGCCGTTGCAGTGACTGTTTTTGAAGCCTGGCGGCAACAGAACTATGCTGGTGGCTGCTGACCGTCATTTATCATCAAGGACAAAGATAAAGGCGCTCGAAAAATGATTTAGAGCGCCTCCATCCCTAGCTCCCATTAGAGCTCTTTGTCTATCTTGTGCTCGATCGCATAGATCGCGGCCTGCACACGGGATGAAAGATTGAGCTTTCGCAAAATACTCTGCACGTGAACTTTGACGGTCGACTCAGCAAGATTCAGTGCACGTGCAATCTCCTTATTGGAAACTCCGCGAGCAAGCCAGGCCAAAGTCTGCCGTTCCCGACGAGTCAAAACAGTCGGATCCGTCCCTTGTGCCTGACGAGTGCGAGCAGCTTCCGGCGGCTCCGACAGACGGTTGACAAACTTTGTCATCATTTGCGGGGAAATCACGCTGTCGCCGTTATAAGCCGCGCGGATCGAGCGCAGCAGAAAATCCTGATCAATCTTCTTAAGAAGATACCCACGAGCACCTAGCTTCAGACATTCGCCGAGTGCTTCACAGTCTTCGCTAACCGTGAGCATCAGCACAGCAAGATTCGGATGTGTTTCACGAATCTGCTCGAGCGCCTCACGGCCATTCATGCTTGGCATATCCAAATCGAGAAGCACGACATCTGCCTCAACCTGCTCGACGAGTTTCACGCCCTCCAGGCCATCGCTGGCTTCGCCGACAACCTCAAAATCAGGCTGACGCTGCAGAAGTGCCTTAACCCCGCTGCGGAAAAGCGTGTGGTCGTCAATCAGCAGAATACGAATCATTATTTGGTTCCCTCCACATGCTTCATCCGTCAGCCGGAGGAAGCCCTCTACTTATTAACGTCCATTCTAGCCGCAGGATACGGCTTTTCCACCCATACGTTCGACCAGGGTCTACTCAGTCAATGGCCGAAGGTTGCTCCACTATAGAGGTATAGCGTAGCGTTCCGTCAGAAAAAAACGGTCGTCCCTAATATGATGGGGCCGACCGTTCTTTTGGTGCAGCGCAGATGTGAATTAATTCTGCGCAGCGTCACCCTGCTTCTCAGCAGCAGCATGCGCTTCGGCCTGAGCCTGAGCGAGACGCTGCTGATAGAGCACCTCGAAGTTCACCTCCGGGAGATGAACCGGCGGAACGCCTGCACGGGTCATCAGATCCGCCAGATTGGCACGAAGATAGGGATAAACCATCGACGGGCAGAGCACATTAGTGACGTGCTGCAGCGGTTCAGCAGGGATTCCGTGAATCGAGAAGATACCGGACTGACGGCCTTCGGCCAGGATAATCACTTTATCCTCCGGAGCCTTAACCGTAATCGTGCCGCGCACGGTAATGTCGTAGAGATCAGCCTGAACGAGGCGCTGGCTCACTTCGAACTGGATATCGACCTGCGGAGCCGATTCCTGAGGAGTCAGCAGAATATCCGGTGCGTGCGGCATCTCGAGAGAAGCGTCCTTCAAGTAGCAGCGCTGCAACTGGAAGACCGGCTGATCATCCTGTTCGGGCTGAGCCTGCGGCTGCTGCGCTTCGGGATTCTGCACGTTTTCGTTTTCGGCCATTTTGAAGTGTCCTTTCTAAAAGTGGCGGCGCCCGGTCGGCACTATGTTTCTTCCGAGCGTTCAAAAATTCAGTACCAGTGAGCTGCGCACACCAGTATCTTTATATATGGGGACGAATCCTCAGGATTCAAGGGGCAGCTTGTCGCGCATCCAGCCAACGAGACCGCTGTCAAGCACGTAAACCTTAGTAAAGCCCACGCCGCGCAGAAGCTTTGATGCTGCTGCAGACATATTCCCCGAGTTGTCGACGACAATAATCGTACGGTCCTTTGAGAGCTCGCCCAGACGGTTCTGAATCTCATTGGCGGGAATATTCACCGAATTGGCGATGCGCACGCGTTTGAAATCTTTCTGAGCTCGAACATCAACCACAAGTGCGTTCTGCTTGTTAATCAAGGAGACGGCTTGCTCAGACGACACCATCGGGCCAAAGCGGCGAGTATTGATAAGCGGCATGGCAAGCGACACGGCTGCGATGACGGCAATGATGATGAGAAGCGCGTTTTGAACAATGAATTGAGACATGGGACTATGAAAAATCGATTGGAAAAAATTCCCAAGAAGGTAGGATTATAGGTTGCGGCGACCATCGACCCCGCATCTCTTCCATACTTTTGCCTCCGGACTTCCGCGCAAACCACTCCATGCGCTTGCCCATGTCATTCTTTCGTCTGCTCTCGCTTGTGCTCTGTCTGGCGCTGCTCAGTGTTTTTGCGCCTGCAGAAACTTCTGCTGCGCTCAAGTCTGACGCCACGGCCAAGCAAAAGGTACAGGCCGAAAATCGCAAAGCCTCGGTTGATGAAAAGCTCTCCGAACTTGAAAAAAAACTCTCTGCTCGTGAGGCGGAAAACGAAGCGGCCGAAAATGACCTGAAGAAAGCCGACCAGTCCATCTCCGAAGCAAACCGGCGCCTGCGTACCCTTAAAACGGAACGCAGTACTGTCGAGCAGCGGCTCTCCGAACTCAGACAAGACGGTCGCAGCGTGGAGCGAGACCTCCGAGAAGCCCGCAGCCGCTACGAGCAGATCATGCGTGCGCAATATATACATGCCCAGCGACATAGTTGGCAGTCGCTCATTGAGGGCGGGAACCCGAATGAACTCGCCCGCACGGCAGCGGAGTTACGCTACCTGTCGCTTGCTCAGCAAGAAGCGGCAAAGGCCTTAACTCAAAAACAGACCCAGATCGACACTGTCGAAAAAGAAACGCGTGCACGACGCGCAGAGCTCTCCCGCATTGCACGCGAAGAGGAAGAAAATCACGCCAAACTGCTAGACGAAAAACGAGATCGTCAATCTGCTGTGAAGAAGTTGGCCCGCGAGATTGCCACCCAACAGGCGGCAATTGAGAAACTAAAAAAAGACCAGACTCGATTGGAAAATCTCGTCGCTTCTATCGACAAACGACTCGAACGCGAGCGCGCAGCAGAAGAAGCTACCGCTCGCGCAGAAGAGGCCAAACGCGCGGCGGCTGCCCAAAAGAATCAAAAGCCCATTGCTCCGCTGCCTTCTGGCTCTTTTGCACAATCAAAGGGACGTCTTATCCGCCCGGTATCGGGTCGAGTCGCTGCTGGCTTCGGCAGTCGTCGTACAGGATCAGCCGTTTGGCAAGGTATTCTTTTTAGTGCTCCAGAAGGTGCCGAAGTTTCTGCCTGTGCGGCTGGACGAGTTGTATTTTCGGACTGGCTTCGCGGCTACGGCAACCTGCTCATCATTGATCATGGCGGCACCTACATGTCTGTCTACGCAAACAACGAATCTGTCTTAAAGAATGTCGGTGACAAGGTCACCGCAGGCGAAACCATTTCCACCGTTGGCACATCTGGTGCGAGCGATGAACCCGGACTCTATTTTGAGATACGTTACAAGGGCAAACCCATCAACCCACAGCCGTGGCTCGCCAAATAAGCGAAAATACAAAAACTTTTGCGGCACCCCCGGGATTTCCCCTCGACCGTTTTTATTGAACATATACCAATGAAGCTCCGTCTTCTTTCTCTTTTCGTCGCCGGCGCTCTGGCCGGCGCTCTTGCCACTACCGGCATGCAGGTCTATGCCGACAAGCAAGCTGAAACCAAACTCCCGCTGATGGAAGTGCGTCAGTTCACGAGCGTCTTTAACGCCGTGAAGGACTACTACGTTGACGAGGTCTCCGACAAGGAGCTTCTTGAGCTCGCCGTTGAAGGCATGGTCAGCGGTCTTGATCCACACTCAAGCTTCCTTGACCCAGAAGGCTTTGAAGACATGAGTGAAGCGACACATGGGAGTTTCGGCGGCCTCGGCATTGAAGTCACTAAAGATGTCTCCGGCGTACGCGTGATCTCTCCGATCGACGATACCCCTGCCGCGAGAGCAGGCATTCGCGCCGGCGACATCATTACGAAGCTTGACGGCGAAGCCACTGCCGACTTGACGCTCGAAGAAGCCGTGAAGCGTATGCGCGGTGAGCCGAAAACAAAAATTCGTCTTGAAATTGCTCGTAAGGGTGAAATGAAGCCGCTCTCCTTCACAATTGAGCGCGCAACCATCAAAACGCAGTCCGTGCGTATGAAAGAGCTTGCAGACGGCTTCGGCTACATCCGCATCTCGCAATTCCAAGAGCGTACGGCAGAAGATCTCGCTGCCAACATCAACAAGCTTGAGAAATCCGGACACTTGAAAGGTCTTATTCTTGATCTGCGTAATGATCCGGGCGGCCTGCTTCAGGCGGCGATCGGCGTTTCCGCCGCATTTTTGCCGGGAAAAAGCGATGTTGTATCGATCAAGGGACGTACACCTCAGTCCGACTATGCTTTTAAAGCTGTAGAAAAAGATTATCGTTCGGGCAATGCGGCCAAAGCGCTTGCGGAGCTCACCCCGGCAGCGAAAACAGTGCCGCTCGTCGTACTGATTAACTCTTCGTCAGCCTCTGCATCCGAAATTGTGGCCGGTGCACTGCAGGATCACAAGCGCGCTGTTCTTTTGGGCGACCGCTCTTTTGGCAAGGGATCTGTGCAAACCATTTTGCCTATGACCTTCGGTGAAAAGACTGTCGGCGTAAAACTCACTACGGCGCGTTACTACACGCCGTCGGGGCGTTCGATTCAAGCCCGCGGTATTGAACCCGACTTCTATGTGGACGACACGCCCAAAGGCAACTTCCCGACCTTCCAGGTTCGTGAGGCAGATCTGGCTCACCACCTTGCCAATCAGCAGGACGCCAAAAAGTCCGACAAGGATAAAAAGGCTGAGGCCGAAGCGCTCCCTTATGACGACAACGATGAAGCCAAGACGCCAGATTGGGTTTACCTTTTCGGTGATGACAAAGACTGGCAGCTTAAGCAAGCCATTGCTCATCTGAAGGGGGAAAAAGTTGAAACCTCCCGTCTGCGCGGTCAGCCGATTTCGGTTGCGAAGAAGCTGCGCGCCGAAGATGCGGCAAAAGCTAAGGCGCAAGCCGAGGCCGAAGCAAAGAAGGCCAAAGAGAATACATCGGACAACAAACCCACCGAGACTCAAAAGAAGAGCGAATAAATAACGCGCCCACCTCAACCGGCGGCCGCATCCTTCGATGCTTTTTGAAGGATCGTCCGCCTTTTTTTGGGACCACAAATATGAACGATCAAGAACGTTTTGCCGCGCTGCGCGAACGTCTATCCCGCCAGATGCGAATCAAGGAATTGGGCGAAGACGGTGAGAAGCGCATTCTCAAAACGCGATTCTTAGTGATCGGAGCGGGCGGACTCGGCTCTCCGGCGCTCCTTTACCTGGCCTCCTCCGGCGCTTCACACATCACCGTTGTTGATCCTGACGAAGTGTCCGAAAACAACCTTTCTCGTCAGATTCTCCATGACGGCTCCTCTATCGGTCTAAATAAGGCCCAAAATGCTGCTCAGGAATTACTGCGATGGAATCCAGTGCTTGACATTCGGGCCGTTCCACACCGAATGGCAGATGTGGAGGAACTGCGCACACTCGTACGAGAACACGATATTGTCCTCGACTGCTCCGACAATCTGGCCACTCGGCAGTTAGCCAATCGCGCCTGCTTCATCGAAAAGAAACCGCTTGTTTTCGCTGCAGCCGTAAAGCTTTCCGGGCAGGTCACGGTTTTTGACTTTCGTGATCCAGACTCTCCCTGCTACAGATGCCTCTTTGAAGAAGATGACGCAGCAAATGACGAAAAGGCCTCGACGCTTGGGGTCTTCTCGGGACTTACTGGCACTATCGGACTGCTACAGGCTACTGAAGCGCTGAAACTTGCCGCCGGTATTGGCCGCCCTCTAACTCGACGCATGTTGTTTGTCGATCTTCTCAATATGGACATGCATGAGATGCGCTATAGCCGTCTAAAAGGCTGTCCATGTTGCGGCGGCACTGCTTGCTGAAACCTTCACAACTCCAATCAGGTAGAGATCAATGCTTATGCTTTGCTCTCTACCTGCAGCAATGGCATCGTCGGATGATGTGTATGGTTTACTGAACTTTTATATTTAGTCCTTCAGGACCTCGCCTTTACTGCAAACGATAACGGGTTAAAGATCAAGCCCTGCCGGTGACCACGCCAATGTACGGCCGCTTGACAGCAACGCCGCTTCGGCATCTCGAATGGGTATATTCCTTAACTGCAAAAAATCAGTGATCGGCAGCTGCACGAACACTTTAAGCATTGCCTCACCCATCAAGCCCGACAACATGCTCGTCATTGCGTCGGCTTCAACATCATAGATACGAATAGGCTCGTTGGTCTTCAATCCCGCAACCTGACGGGCAAGTTTGACAGCATCATTGAGATCACCGAGCTTATCCACAAGCCCATTTTGCGCTGCCTGCGTTCCCATCCAAATGCGTCCCTGAGCCAGCGCCTCAACCGCTTCGGGCGTTTTCTTTCGGCTTTGGGCCGTCAAATCCTTGAAACGCGCATAAGTGCGCATCACGCCAGCACGCAGCAATGCTGCTTCTGCAGCATTAGGTTTATGTAACGGGCTGCCAAAATCAGCAAAATCACTGGTTCGGAAGCCACCAATACCAAGTTCAAGCTTCTCGAGTGCTGCAGCGGCATCCGGCACAATGCTGAAAACGCCGATCGATCCGGTGAGCGTCAAGGGATCCGCCACAATTCGATCTGCGGCCAGGCTAATCCAATAGCCGCCAGAAGCAGCCGCATTTCCCATACTGACGATGACGGGAAGGCCTTTTGTTCGGACAGCCGCAAGTTTTTCACGAATCGCCTCAGCTGCCAACGCGTCACCACCCGGGCTCGAAATTCGCAGCACCAGTGCTTTGGTTGAGGGAGCGGATGCGGCTCGCTCAATGCGCTGCACCAATTCCTCGGCATCAATTCCAGTGGCACCCGTTGAAGAGATCGCCCCTTCTGCGAGCACAACTGCAACGGCTCCCGGCTGCGCCGCACTGCGGCTACGCGCCGTTTCAGCAAGGTATGCCCCGAAGTTCACTGTCTTCACGTTCTTCAGATTACCGCCGCCAAACTGTTTGGCAAGCGTTTCATCAAATGCTTCGCGAGCCATCAAATCGGTAATAAGTCCTGCTGCCTTCGCTGCTTCAGCAGGACTTTCCCCTGCATTGAGCCTCTCGGACAGCCCCTTCAGATACGTATCCACTGATCCCGGAATTAAACCGCGGGCATCTTCAAGGTCAGAAGCAAAAACTTTCCAGGCTTCAGACAAGTAACCCTCTTGAGCGATGAGATTGTCTGTGGTCGGTGCGCGCAGACTGTAAGCCTCAGGAGCACTTTTGAAGGCGCCCGCTTTAAAGACGGACACTCCAATGCCGAGTTTTTCCAAAAATCCGCCCCAATAAAGAGTAGTTCCGGAAAGTCCCTTCACCATGACAGAGCCCATCGGATGAAGCGCCACCACATCGGCATGTGCAGCAGCCGCATACTGTGCTTGCGTGTACCCGGAAGCCCAGGAAAATACCGGTTTGCCAGAGGCAGTCTTGTAGTCTTCGATAGCACTGCCAATCGTGCGGGCGCTAGCAAGACCAAGTTTAGTGAGTCCGTCAACCTTGATAATAACGCCCGCAATCCGCTCATCCGAACCGGCGAAACGAAGAGCCTCCGTAACGTCGATTAAGCGCGTTGATGCGCCACGGCTCTTCATCAAGGACTTTAAGTCAGCGGAAATCGAGCGCAGTGGATCTGATTCGACGACTGTGCCGTCCAAATCAAGCACCAGTAAAGTTCCGGGTTCCACTGCTGGCGTGTTCGGACGAGCAAACAACCAAATCAGCGCAGCAGCTGCCAACACTCCCAAAAAAATCAAATTCAAAACAAGGCGTCGGCAAAAATCCAGCACTCGCCAGAGACACTTTAGAACAGTCATTCAAATCTCTCCAAGTTCAAAGGAGGTGCGCACGCCGCACAAGTTCCTCAACATTTCGCACAACTAAGTCAACTTCCGGCAGTTTGGCTGGTGTTCCGGCAGGGAGAAGCAGTCCTGCATGCTTCCTGCGCAATCCCACGCACCAGACTGTGGCAAGTCCAGCCGCTTTTCCGGCCTTGAGATTCATGAGGGAGTCATCAACCAACACCGCATCGGCAGGCCTTGTTTTCAAGCGAGCACATACCGCTCGCAACATTGAGACATTAGGTTTTGGGCGCCAGTCACCGAAAAGCCGCATATCGGTGCTGCTCACGATAGCGTGAAAAAAATGCCTCAACCCTAAAGCTGGAAGCAAACGCTCAACATAAAGCCGTGGTCCGTTGGAGTACAGCACTCGACGCCCCGGCAATTTGGAAAGCAGGCGCCGCAGCTGTGGTGCATTCTGTACAAAAGGCGCGTAATCGAAGTCATGCACCGCAGGCAGAAACTCCTTAGGATCAACGCCGTGTCTGCGCCAGAGTCCAATGAAGGTTGAGCCGTACGTCTGCCAATAATGACTCCGCAGACGGTTAGCCTCTTCTTCACTCATCCCCATGCGCTCCGTCATGAAGGCATTCATGCGCAGGTGCACTTCATGGAGCAGACCCGCAGAAGAAGCAAAAAGCGTATCGTCGAAATCAAGAAGCCAAACCTTGCGTCCGGCAGAGCCATGGAGCTGCTTTCCAGAAAGCAAAAACGGCACGACTCCCTCCTCCGGGTTCCGTGCCGCCCATGTCAATTGCGGAGCGCGTCCTACTTGCGGGCGCTGCACCGTCATGATGCATCAATCCCCGTACATCTTCTGTTTAAGTTCACGACGCTGCTGAGCTTCGAGCGAAAGTGTTGCCGTCGGCCGAGCCATCAAACGAGCCACACCAATAGGATCCCCCGTTTCTTCGCAGTATCCGTAGTCGCCATCATCAATGCGCTTGATGGCCGCCTGCACCTTCTTCAACAGCTTGCGTTCACGGTCACGCGTGCGCAGTTCGAGTGCATGCTCCTCCTCAATCGTTGCGCGGTCAGCAGGATCGGGCACAACAGTCGTTTCACGCAGATTCACGGTTGTCTGATCGGCATTGGCGCGAAGTTCCTTCTCCAAGTCGGTCAGACGGCGGCGGAAAAACTCAAGCTGCTGAGCGTTCATGTAGTCGTCATCAGGCATCTTGAGAATTTCTTCAGCAGTGAGAACTTTTTTGGCCATTTGCGGTGTTCTTCCCTTGGTTATGCGCTCAAGTCCGTTGCCCGCACAGGCGGTGCTGCAGCCGCATGATTGCCCTCCGTTTGAATTTGAGAAGTCTTATAACCATGCGCCTTTTTGAACCAGAGCAGTAAAAAGGTAGGAGTGCTTTATACCGAAAAAATCACGCTGATGCCACCCTCAAACCCCGTCGGCATTTCAAGCTCTCCGCGTTAAGCAGATTTCATCAATCACGCCGATTTAAGTATTCAATACACACGCTTGAATTCAACCCGAAATACAAGATCCCAACAGTGACTTCACCTTGTTTTGAGCTCGGGTAATTCCGCATCTTGCCTTCTGATGTGCCCATTCGCATCTCACCGCTTTCGTGCCCATTTATCTTATTGGTTTTCAACAATATTACATTATTTGAGATTGGTTCTCATTTTAAGTTGCTTAATTCACAACATAGGTTTCATTTTCTGCGTAGCGACTCTCAACCGCTGCGATGAAACTAGTTCGAAAGCACTAGAGCAACCCCAAAAAACGATTTGAAGTGCAGCCCCAAGATAACAACATGACCTTCGTCTGATGCACGTTCAAACAAAGGAGACCACCACGCGAACGCATCGCATCCCGCAAGCAAGAGGCGCCTAACCACCCCTAGGCGCCGGATCAACACACGACCTTAGTCGATAAGCCGGCGGGAAGCATTGTCTTTCCGTCTGATGGGTGGTGTTTGCCTCAAAAAAACGCATCTGTCTCATATGTTCCAGGAGAATCATGATGGAACTGCACAAGATTTCCCGCCGAAGCTTCCTTGAAGCCACAGCACTCAGCGGCGCTGCTGCCGTCTTCTCGCACCCACTATCGGGCGGGCTCGTATCAACCGCGTCGGCCGCTGAAGCGCCTATCGCCGCAGCAGCGGAAGAAGAAACAAAGATCGTCAAGACCTGCTGCCGCGCTTGCATCCACAACTGCGGGGTGCTCGCCCATGTACGTAATGGGCGCGTGGTGAAGCTCGAAGGCAACCCTGAATATCCGATGAGCAAAGGTGCACTTTGCGCAAAAGCGCTTTCGGGCGTTTCAGCGCTTTATCACCCCAACCGCAATAAATATCCGCTTCTTCGCGTCGGCAAGCGCGGTGAGAACAAATGGCGACGCATTTCGTGGAATGAGGCCATTGACATCATTGCCAAGAAGATGGAAACCGTACGGCATGAGTATGGTGCGGAAGCCGTGCTCGTCACCACTGGCGGCGGCGGCAATCCTGCATTCCGCGGCATTCCACGCTTTTGCAACGCCTTTGGAACACCAAACTGGTACGAACCAGGGTGCGCGCAGTGTTATCTCCCGCGAACGCTCGCCTACGACATGATGTACGGCGGCCCTTCAACCTCGATTGCGGACGAATCTGCACGCGAAATCTACAACCCGAACTCAGCGATTAAAACGCTCGTCCTCTGGGGTACAGACGCCTCCTACAGCTGCACGGCCGGCGGCGGCCGAGCATTGGTCGAACTGCGTGCTAAAGGCGTGCGTACGATTTCAATTGACCCAAGATTTCAGCCCGATGCAGCCAAAGCTGATATTTGGCTGCCGATCCGCCCCGGTACGGATGTTGCGCTCATGCTTGGCTGGACCCGCTACATCATTGAGAAGGATCTCTACGATCATGAGTTCGTCATGAAGTGGACGAACCTGCCTTATCTTGTCAATGCAGAAACGAAGCGTCTTGTTCGTGCCTCAGACCTTGATGCTGCAGGTGACGCCAAAACCTTCGTTGTATGGGATGCAAAAACCAATTCTCCCAAGCCAATCAAGTACCCGTGGGATGATGCTTTGGATCCTGTGCTTGACGGCGAATTTGAATGGGCGGGCGTGAAGTACCGCACGGGCTTCAATGCGCTGCGTGAAAGATGTGCTCCCTGGACGCTCGAAGCGACCGCCAAAGAATGTTGGCTTGATCCGAAGAAAATCGAAGAAGCCATTCTGATGTACGCCGATGGCCCCGCAGGCATATCGCTCGGCGTGGCTACTGACCAAACGCCAAACTCCGTCCAAGCCGCAATGGGGTCAGTCATCCTCAACGCTCTCATGGGCAATGTCGAGCGGCCGGGCGCCCTTATGCAGCGCAATCCGTCGAGCAACGTCGTGCCGGCGGGCTCTCTGGCAACGCGGTGCTCTTATCTGCTCCCCGAAGGTCAGCTCACTAAGCGTCTGGGTTCGAATGAACATAAAGGATTGTTGCAGTGGGATGCCGGGCAGCCTTCAGCCATCCTCAACGCCATTCTCACCGGCAAACCTTATCCGCTTAAAGTGTGGCTCGAGCGTTCGGGCAATAAATTCGGCGTTAACGGGAACGCTTCCTCTTGGGTTCCCGCTCTCGAGAAAATGGATCTCGTTGTGCACATGTACATGTATCCGACCTCATTCTCGAAATTCGCAGACATTCTGCTGCCAGCACGCGAATGGCTTGAAACGAACATGCTCGTCGAGTGTATGAACATGGTATTTGCCCGGCAAGCCGTCGCACACGTCTGGGAGACCGAGGACGAAACGCTGTTCTGGTCGAAGCTCATCAAGCGCTGCGCGGAACTTGGCAACGAGAACTGCAAACGTGCCTGCGATCCGTCCTTCATGAAGGATGACCTTGCGTATTGGGACACAATGGAAGAGCTGCTCGACGGACGTCTGAAGCGCATCAAAATGACCTGGAAGGATCTCCTTGCGCACAATCCGGTCGAATACATGCCTTATGACAAGTGGAACCAATATTACGTATACAAGAAGATCGACCCCAAAACCGGACTTCCGCAGGGCTTCCGTACACCTACGAAGAAGCTTGAACTTTATGGCGATGTCTTTATTGAGCTCGGTCGCACAGGCAAGCCCTATGCGCTGCAGAAGCTGCCGCCAGTCAAGCAAGACTACGATCCACTGCCCTACTACCTTGAGCCGGCAGAGAGCCCCACGGGAGAAATCGCCAAGAAGTATCCGCTCGTTCTCACTAGCGGCCGCATTCCGATGTACCACCACGGCACGCTCAGAAACATTCCATATCTGCGTGAGATTTACCCGGTTCCGGAAACCTGGCTTAACCCGATAACTGCGAAGCAATACGGCGTCCAAACAGGCGACTGGGTATGGGTGGAGTCCTTGCGTGGCCGAATCCGCGGCAAAGTTCGCGTCACCGAAGGCGTCGGCCCGAACATCGTTTGGATGGAGCGCTTCTGGTTCCCTGAAACGCTGAATACGAAGACCGGCGGATGGCAGGAATCGAACGTCAATGTTCTTACAAAAAACGACGCCCCCTTCAATGACATGGTCGGCACCTACACGCTGCGCGGCTTCCAAGTACAGATCTCAAAGGCCGACGGAGCTCCTGAAGGCATCTGGCAAAAGCCGCAGGACTTTAAGCCTTGGATGCCCGAACCGTCTGACACGACCCCTAACGTGAAGTTCTGATCATCGGAGCCCATCATGACCCAAAAGACAATGGTTATCGACCTCGACCGCTGCATCGGATGCTTCGCGTGCGAAGTAGCCTGCAAGCAGGAAAACAATGTTGCACTCGGTGTTTATTACAACAAAGTGCTATCGATTGGCCCGATGGGGAAGTTCCCTGACATTAAGCAGTACTTTTTGCCGTCAATCTGCCAGTGCTGCAAGGACGCTCCCTGCGTGAAAGTTTGTCCAACCGGAGCCACCTATCGTACCGATGACGGTCAAATTCTCGTCAACAAGGAAAAGTGCATTGGCTGCAAGATGTGTATGGCAGCGTGCCCATATGGCGCACGTTCCTACAATGCCGACACGAACGTGGTCGAAAAATGCACACTCTGTCAGCATTTGCAGGCTGTCGGCGAAAAACCTGCCTGCGTAAAAGTATGTTGCGCCAAAGCGCGCTTTTTCGGCGATATTGACGATCCAGAAAGCGACGTCTCTAAAGCAATCGCGGCTGCGGGCCCCGAAAACGTACATTCACTGCCGGACTCGGGCAATCATCCGACGGTACGCTACATCCTGCACAAGAAAACGGGAGATTGGCAGAGCAACCCACCGAAGATGCTCTAATAAGCACGGAGTGCACCATGGGTACGGGATGGAGTCTCGCGTTTTTCGCTGCTGCTGCAGTACTCGCCGCCAGTTTGGCGACAGCGGCCTTGGCGGGCGAATTATGCAGACTCCCCGTGCGTCGGATCGCTGCAGTAAGCACCATTGCTGCGCTGCTTCTCATATGCGGGGAAGTGCTGGCACTCTTCTCGCTCGGCCGCCCGGAGCTCATTTTCGGCATTCTTGCAAACCCGTCTACGGGATTGTTTAGAGAATTTGCTGCGGCATGCGCAGCTGCCGCGGCGCTTCTTGGACTCGTTTGGGCCAGGCGACGCTGTGCCTTGAGACGAACGTGTCTTTTGTTTGCCGCAGCGGCCGCTCTTCTCGCTCTTGGCGCTGTCGCTTCAGTTGGCACCGTTCTTTGGATGCCTTGGCGCGCAGGATGGCATACCGCAACGATGGCACTGCCATTGTTAGGACTTGTCTGTCCCGCCACTGCATTGGTCCTCCGGCTGCTCTCCGAAGACGGTCCAACGTCATTTAAGGGCGTTCAACACTGCTTCATCGCACTGATGCCTGCGCTCGGCGCAGCAATCTGGCTCGGCACACTCGCTTGGGGGCCAGCTCCTATAGAGCTGCCCACCGCATCCCGCCTGCTGTCGGGTGATCTTGCACTGCCCTTCTGGATCGGATTTGTCTTACTCGGCATTCTGATCCCAGCTGCCGTCTTAGTCCTTAGTTCTTTCAGTCCGATGTTTCGTTTTGGCAATTTCATCGGTCTCATTTCTGCGGCAGCTGCCGCCGCAGCAATCGCCCGAACAACAGAGCTTCTTGGTGGCGCATCCAGCTGGCGATTCTTCCTCACATAAGACTTTTTCGCGCATCCGCAAGACCGTCTTTAAAAAGTTACTGTAATCATATGAATAACCTTCAAAATATTCTTCAGACTCGCTGTACCTTCTATGCTTTTCTCGCCCGGATTTTCCGTACTGAAGCCGATCAGCAGCTGTTGGAGGCTCTCAACGGCATCTCATTTCCCGAGAAATCGGGCGACCCCGTTCTGGATGCAGGCTACGCAGCACTCACGCGCTGGAAAACAGCGCCTGGCAGCGATCCGCTCACAGAACTTGCCGTCGATTACGCACGCGTTTTTCTCGGCGCGGGTGTGGCCGGCAAAGACGCAGCTTATCCGTATGAATCGGTTTACACGAGTCCTCAGGGACTTGTGATGCAACAAGCCTGGGAGGATGTCTGCCGTATATACCATGCACATGGCCTAAAGAAACCCGATCACTGCGACGTGCATGAAGATCATGTAGCGCTTGAACTCGACTTCATGGCCAAACTCTCAAGCGATGCACTCAACGCTGCTGAGCGCGAGGACGATACAGCGCTCCTCAAAACCTTAGCTGAATCTCTCAGCTTCGCCAGAGGACATCTCCTCAACTGGCTACCCGGTTTCTCAACCGATGTTGCTAAGTATGCCGAAACGCCCTTTTACGCCGCAGCGGCACAGATTGCACTCGCCTTTACGCAGCTCGACGCCAGCATGGTTGAAGAACTCCTTAAAGAACTTCACGGCACGGCCGGAGAAATATCGGCCTGAAGATGACAAGGTGAGGTCAAGCAATGACGAAATGCCAGCAGGAAACGCGCCAATCGCTGAAGGATCCCGCCCGCCGAGATCTGATCGCCGGTGCTGCAGGCGCTGTCGGGCTTGTCGTTTTCGGCGGATTCATTTGTCATTCAACCGTGTCGGAAGCGTCTCTTGTGCGCCCGCCTGGCAGTCGACCTGAAGCCGAATTCCTGGCCCGCTGCATTCGCTGCGACAGATGTCGCAGCGTCTGCCACACCAATGCCGTTGGCATCGCACATTTTGAAACCGGGTTCCTTGCGATGCGTACCCCGGTGATGACCTTTCACCTTGGACACTGCGATTTTTGCAAAAAATGCGCAGAAGTCTGTCCCACCGGAGCCATCGAAGACTTTGCACCCGAAACTGTGCGCATCGGCATTGCCGTAGTGACGGAATCCTGCATTGCCCTGCGTACTGGAGCCTGCACTAAATGTTATGAAGCGTGTCCCTATGATGCAGTCACCTTGGATGCCAGGCGCCGTCCAATCGTTGACTCGCTCAAATGCAACGGATGCGGCATGTGTGAATACATCTGTCCCTCTAATATCTTTCAGGCTTATCAAGGCAAACGCGTACGCGGCATCATCGTGCGCCCGCTTGAAGCCCTAAAAGTGAAGGTCCTTGGAGAAGTCGTATGAAGCGCACACGACTTCTGCGCATGCTCTGCGCTTTCGCATTCATTCTGCTCGTCTTTCTCGGTCTTATTCTGCACACGGGCAGCGGAACACTCTCCGCTATAGGCTGGCGCGACATTGCTGCAGTTTGTCCTTTGGGTGCGCTCGAGGCGATGCTTGCAGAGAAAACTCTGATCCCGCGAGCAATCTTAGGTGCCCTCGCAGTAGTCGCATTCTGTCTTATTCTCGGCAGAGTCTTTTGTGGATGGATTTGTCCCGTTCCTTTCATTAAACAACTTTTTGGCCAAGAGGAACATGCTTGTGAGTCGCCTTCAGAAAAAAAGGCTGTGAATCACACCGCATTGCAACACCGCTGCGTCATACCGCTTCGCGTCATAAAAGACTCCTCAGGCCGCACTGCAGCATCTCCGTCCACGACAGACACTGCTCAGACAAAATCTGCTGAGTCTGCTAAAACCGCCGCCGTCACCACAAACATCAAGAGCCCCAAAGGACCGTTTATGGTTCTTGCAGGTGCACTCGCTTCTTCCGCCGCTTTCGGCTTCCCCGTTTTCTGCCTTATTTGTCCGGTAGGGCTCACCTTTGCCCTCGTAATTGCTCTTTGGCGCCTCGCTGAGTTCAACGAACTTTCATGGTCTATCGCCATCTTTGCGGGCTTTCTCTTTCTCGAAGTTTTTGTGTTGCGTCGATGGTGCCGCAGCTTTTGTCCGCTAGGAGCCGTAATGACACTCCTCTCATGGGGTAACCGCACATTTCGGATCCGCTCTACCCCCAATGCCTGTCTTCGCAAGACCGGTCTGCCCTGCGAAGTCTGCCGCTCAGTCTGCCCAGAGGGACTTAATCCCACTACGCTTGAAACAACAGACCTCGCATCGGCACGCTGCACCAAATGTCGAATCTGCATTGACGCTTGCCCTTCACAAGCACTGCAACAGCCTTTTTTCACCCGCTCATCATCCGTTATCGACACCCTCTCAAACCGTCGACCTCTGCTGCGCGCCGTTCGCGAAATGCCAACCCCTGCTCCGGCGCAACAGCGCCGACAAAACTTTAATCCCGTCGACCAAACATTTAGCCAGACTGCCGCAGTCCTTCAGGCAAGCCGCTGCATTTCCTGCGGCGCTTGCGTTGAAGCGTGTCCGCAAGGAAATAGCATCCCAAGCCTAACCACTGCATTAAGAGAAGAAAGGTTACGCAATGCAGCGCTTCTGATGCTTCGTCCGGGAGCTTTTCCCGAAGTCTGCGGACGTGTCTGCCCATCGATGCGCCTTTGCGAATCCGTCTGTCCGATC
This sequence comes from Sutterella wadsworthensis, assembly GCF_003315195.1. Lineage (GTDB taxonomy): Bacteria > Pseudomonadota > Gammaproteobacteria > Burkholderiales > Burkholderiaceae_F > Sutterella > Sutterella wadsworthensis. The sequence continues at coordinate 119,905 of NZ_QNRV01000005.1, forward strand.
CCTGCGGATCTAGGTGGTCCTGTACCGATCGCGGCACTTGAACGTTTTGCTGCCGATTACTTGCTCGACAGTGGCTGGGACCCATGGCCGCTTGCTTCCAACGGCAAGCGAGTCGCCATAGTGGGTGCGGGGCCCTCAGGACTTGCCTGCGCCGATGTACTGGCTCGTCAGGGCGTCAATGTGACGGTCTTTGAGCGTGACAGCGAAATCGGCGGGTTGCTTACCTTCGGCATTCCGAGCTTCAAACTGGAGCACGCCCTGATCTCACACCGCCGTCGAATGCTTGAACGCTTAGGAATATGTTTCCGCCTCAGCACCGCGGTTGGCCGCGATATCTCCATCAAAAATCTTCTTCAGAACTTTGACGCCATCTTCATTGGCATCGGTGCAGAGTTCCCTGTAACACCGAACCTTCCTGGCCTCGATGGTCACGGCGTTGTCTGGGCACGTCCCTGGCTTGCTCATGTTGCCGGTGCACATTTGGCAATTCCGGGGTTCGCTCCGCTTCCCGATCTCTCAACTCAGCGGGTTCTCGTACTCGGCAGCGGAGATACTGCGGTTGATTGTCTTAGAACGGCCTTACGGTTGGGCGCAGATGCTCCAACGGCGATCTGCAGACGTTCCTTGGACAAACTAAGAGCACTCCATGAAGAAGTCGCCGCTGCGCAAGATGAGGGGGCACGCTTCATGGCGCAGGTTGATGCGATTCGCATCACACACCGGACAAACGGTTCGATCGCTGGTCTTGTCATCCGGAGCAGAGTTGACGGTATAGAGCGCATACTGCCCGCAGACCTCCTCATCATCGCCTGCGGGTTCCGTGCCAAACCTGCCGCATGGCTCCTCGAATGCGGAGTGACCTTCAACATGGACGGACAGATCATGATAGACAATCATCGAACTGCAAATCCAAAAATCTTCGCCGGCGGCGATGCTGTTCGCGGTGCTGATCTCGCTGTACGCGCCTTTGTGGACGGACGGGATGCTGCGGAAGAAATCCTCCGAACATTCACTCCAAATACGAACTAGCTGCCTCTCTTGAGATCTACCCGCTTACTTCGAAGGTACGCGTCCTCAATGATCTGACGACATTCATTGGCAGAACGTGCGGAATCCTCTCGCGCCGTGGCGGTCATCCAAAGCACGAAGTCACGAAGTTTTGCTGATCTCAATTCATCCTCACGGCGATTGACAAGGCACATGCACCAGGGCGTTTTGGTCCAACCCTCCAAAAGCGGCACAACGATGCCTCTGCGAATTTCCTCGCCAATATGAAGAATCGAAAGATCAACAGTAATTCCATGGTGTTCAAGCAGCAGACGCTTCAGTGTGAGCTGATCATGCGTGACGAATGTTCGCTTCCACTCAAGCGGTTCACTGCGCTCGCGGCCGAAAAAGAGCTGCTGCGTCACCGTGTCATCGTTGTAGGCTTTAAGCAGAAGCCCTTCGTGCATTTTGAGATCCGCCGGCGAGAGCGGCGTCCCGTGCCGTCTCAGATATTCCGGCGTAGCTAATGGAACCGTGGTCGAATTGTTGTAGTTGCGAATGATCAGACCTGAAGGATCTGCGGGACGACGGTTCAATACCGCAACGTCTACATCCCCGCGACGAATGTCGTCCGGCCCGACCTCCGGGAGCACTGCGAATTCAATATCATGGAAAAGCTCCGAATATTGGAAAAGCTTGTCTGAAAAGTATTCCTGTGCGAGTTCAATTGGTGCTGCAAAACGAATAGTAAAGCGTTCATGCGGCTCCGCCTTAGGTTCTAATGCAGCCTGAAATCCTGCGACCAGCGGTTCAACAGCACGCTGCAGTTCTGCCGCACGAGGGGTGGGTTGAATGGGCCGATGACTCTTATCGAATAGCGGTTCGCCAAGTTCTGTTTCAAGCGCCGATAAAAGTCGCGAAGCTTTCGGCAGATCAATGTCCAGCAGTACCGCAGCCTGCGAAATGCTTCGAGTGCGGCAGGTGGCGACAAAGACCTGCCACGAAAGGAGGTTTTGAGAGGGCTTCATGACTGAGCAGCCTACCGCAGCTGAAGAAGATCTCAATTATAAAAAGTCCTCATGTATCGCAAGACACATGAGGACTACATCCCAAACTCCCGGAGACTAGCTCCGGGAGGTCCTGATCTGACGCAAAGTCGGCCTATTTATTCTTCCTAATCCATTGTTTTTATTTAATAAAAACTTGACAAGCCTTTGCTTTATCTTTATCATAGTCTATAGTTATTTAATATAGACAACATCATGTCATCTTCGCCAAAACCCTGGTCTTTCTCTACGTACACGGATGCCGATGGGCGTACCTATGTCTACGGTTATCGCAATCGCTGGGATCCGGAAAAGAAACAGTCACGCATTGAAAAACGATGCCATGTCGGACGTTTGGATCCGCAAACTGGGCAGGTCCATCT
>NZ_QNRV01000006.1 GCF_003315195.1 Sutterella wadsworthensis
TCGATTGATGGGCCTGTCCCGCAGCACTTTTTACGCTTCACAGAAGACGACGCCGGCGCAAATCAAAACCGATGAGTTGGCCGAGAAGATTTCTGAGGTTCAAAGCTCCTGCTTCTTCACAATTGGCCGACGCCGCATGGGTGCCGTCCTGCATAAGCGTTACGGCATAGAGGTTTGCGAGACTACGCTGCAGCGAGTCATGAGCCGCCGCGGCTTGACTGCACGCATCCGCCAGGTGCGCAAGGCGAAGCCTTGCGCCGGCAAGGCAACCCGGCAGCAGCTGCCGGATAATCTGCTCAACCGTGAGTTCCAAGCTGATCGGCCGATGCACCGCCTCGTTACTGATGTCACCTATGTGCCGTACTTCGAAAACGACGAATGGCACTGGGGTTATCTGTCGCTCGTACAGGACCTTTTTAATCGCGCCATTGTCGCTTGGGTCTACTCCAAAAAGCAGGATGTTCGGCTGGGACTGGCGACACTCCAGTTTTTATCAGGCCGAGGCTTGGCTCCGGGAGCGATGCTCCACAGTGACCGCGGCAGTATCTACACTGCTCAGGCATTCAGGGATGCGGCCGACGGCATGGGCCTGACGCAAAGTTTCTCGCGAACGGCTAACTGCCACGACAATGCCACGATGGAGTGCTTCAACGGCACGCTCAAGGTAGAGGCGCTCTATAACCCAGTGCTGACGCAGGATAGGCCAAGTTTCAAAGCGCAGAACGACCTTATTGGCCGTTACGTTGAGTTCTACAACAACGAGCGCCCGTGCTCAGTAATTGATAACCAAACGCCTGCGGCGTATCGCATGCAGTTCTACGGCCCTTTCCTGAGGACTTGACGCGAACATCAGGCAGTGACAAGTAACGACTGAGCACGTTGAAGCGTTGCACATTGAAGTGGTATGGATTTTTTGGACACATACAGAGTCCAAACCATGCAATGCGGTCACGTTTTACACAAGATGTTGTTTACAAAAATAGACCGCAAACTTAGATGCATTTAATTCTCATTTGCATATAATTTTCCAGCGAAGGTCGCATTTCTAAACCTACGCAGAAATACGATCATGACCTCAGGCATCCCTCTCCATCAAATCGCACCAAAACGGTGCGTTGCAAAATATAACATTTTGATTCATATCAACTAACATTCATTCCTTGACACTGCCTGTACATCCGCACATTGTCATGCCTTCGCTTGTAGACAAGTTGTCCAATCAAAGATATTCAGAAAACTGCCCTTCACATCCGGCCACATTCGGCTTTATTGCGCTCTTTCAGCCTCCGCTGACAACAGCGGCTGCCTAGTGCAAAAGAAGAACTTCATCAAGATATGAAACTCATATCTCCTCATCCATGTCCTGCATGACCTCGATGAAGGCGTGCTCTCAGGGCGCTATGCTGTGCAGTACCTAGAAAATCGAACAGCTGTCGGGCGTTGTTCAGAATAATCACCAGCCAGGCCAATAGTGTGAATGCTGACCCACGCATAAGAAGACCGATACGAAAAAGGCTGACGACGTCCCTTTCCGTCGTCAGCCTTTCTCAATTTTGCAGCCAATCAGATGATGCAGGACCAACCACATCATTTGTAAGCGTTTGAGGAGCAACGCATGTGCATTTGTTTTATTCGCTGCGGAATTAAAGTTACCCTTTTCACAATTCACATGCAAACCCCTAAGGCATATTTTATCTACGCACCATTGTGGTGCAATTTAGGTGTTATTCATTAATTAATCACCGCAAACACTTTGGTATGCCACCTTCTTTGCTCATGATAAGAAAGCGCTATTAAGTAAATATACGTATACCACCTCTTATTCGTTCAATTATCTCGTCCATCATCCATTCAGCCGATGAACAAGCTCCCATCCGCGACTCTTTGACGACTCTTTATTTGAATTTACGGCTCGACCGATACAATGAGGACACTATTGGCTTTCTGCGCTTTCAATGCGTCGGAAGCGGCCCTCATGCTGGTTTACTTATTTCGCAACGACCATGGAAAAACTCTCTCCGAAGGAAGCAGGCCTCGAACGCATACGCGACCTCGACGTACTCTCGACCATTCCCGAAATGCTTGCGCTACAGGTAGAAAAGCGTCCTGATGCAGTCGGTTGGAAATCTTGGGATCCGGTGAAGAAATCGTGGCGCGACTGGACGTTTCGGCAGGGCTACGATGAAGTTCAGCGTTGGCGTCACGCCTTTGCTGGTCTTGGCCTCACTCGAGGCACTCGCGTTGCAATGCTGCTGCCGAACTGCATCGAAGCCGTTCTCTTCGATCAGGCAGCCCTGGCCAACGCCCTGACGCCGGTGCCGCTTCATGCTATCGATACGCCAAAATCGTCGGCCTACATTCTCAACGACTCAGGCGCAGAAGTTTTGGTCACCAACAAGAAGCTCAAGTGGCGTTTGGTGCGTGAAGCTGCCGAGCTCCCCAACCTGAAACTTGTTGTCATCACAGACGATGATTTCGCTGATGACCCCGATGCCGACATTCCGATGCTGAGCTTAGAAACGTGGCTTGCCAAAACGCCGGATGCGCCGCTCCCGCCGGGGCCGCGCTCGACAGATCTTGCCGCACTCGTTTATACCTCCGGCACGACGGGTAATCCCAAAGGCGTGATGCTTACTCACCGCAACGTGCTCTCCAATCTCCGGGGTGTGCTTCAGAGTCTGCAGCCCTATGCCGATGAAACGCTTTTGTCGTTTCTCCCGCTTTCACACACATTCGAGCGCACAGCTTCATACTATCTCGCAGTGGGTACCGGCCTGACGCTGGCCTTCAACCGCTCCATCGCAACTTTGGCGGACGATCTGAAATCCATTCGTCCAACCATCTTGATGTCGGTACCACGCGTATACGACATGATCTATGGCAAGCTTCGTGATGGCCTCGCCAAGAAGCCCGCTTACGTCCGCTACCTTTTTAACTGGGCAGTCGAAGTCGGTTGGCGTCGCTTCTGCCGAGAAAATGGTCTGCCCATAGAACCTTCCGGCCGCGCTTGGCTTGATCCGCTTGTTGCGGGATTTCTTGACAAAAAGATCGGCAAGCAGCTTCGTTCTGTTTTCGGCGACCGCATTCACCTCTACATCTCTGGCGGCGCAGCTCTCAACCCTGCCGTTGCAAAGGTATTCCTCGGGCTCGGCGTTCCTATCTTCCAAGGCTACGGCATGACGGAAACCAGCCCCATCATTGCTGTCAATAAAGTCGGACAAAATCACCCTTCAACCGTTGGTCCCAAACTTGACAACATTGAAGTAAAGCTTGGGGATGGAGGCGAGCTTTTGGTGCGGGGTCCCTCTGTTATGCAAGGTTATTGGCACCGAGAAGAAGCTACACGAGCCATTCTGTCCGATGATGGCTGGCTCTCCACAGGCGATGTTGCCGAGATATACCAAGACGGCTGCATTCGTATTACCGGCCGCATTAAAGAAATCATTGTGACGAGCACGGGCGAAAAAGTACCCCCCGCCGATCTGGAAGCCGCTGTCGAAACCGATCCGCTATTTGCTCAAACACTTGCGGTAGGTGATGACCGCATCTGCATTGCACTGGTTGCCGTCGTTAATCCCGACGAGTGGCAGCGTCTCTGCGCGGAACTGAAGCTTGATCCAGAGGACCCGAAGTCGCTTGATTCGCGAGAAGCCCAGCAGGCAGCCCTCAAGCGTATTAAAAAGGCTGCAGCTGACTTCCCGAATTACGGTGTTCCACGTCTCGTCAAACTTGTCCGCGAACCTTGGACAATTGAAAACGGCATGCTGACGCCGACCTTGAAACTCAAGCGAAGCATCATCACCCGCCGGTATGCCTCTGACATTGACGCACTTTACGAAGGTATTGCGCCTAAAAAGAAATAAGTCTGCAGCTGCGTTCTTTTTCAGCGGAAGAAGAACGCAGCCAATTTAGCATCGTCAGCAACGCTCATCGGGTTTTCACTTAAATCATCTTTCTATTTTTGAGCGCTTTGCAACGCATACTGCTCCGCACAAAATTCGCCGCCAACTTTCAGGGGACCCAACCTCCAGCCCGCGTCTGCGCGCTTTAGGCGTTCCTCATTTTTTCATCAAATGACGCGCTCCACCCTCGCTCGACTTTTTGACTGTGTCACGATTCCCGCACTTCGTCGACGAACCGTATCCCTGTGGCCGGATCGAGAGGCCTTCCGACAGTTCGACTATGCCGACAATCGTTGGATTTCACTCACCTGGAAAGCTTTTGAAGCACAAGTGCTGCGTTGGCGGCATGCGTTTTATGCGTCGGGACTGAAGCCGGGCGACCGTGCTGCGATGCTGCTCACCAATTCCATTGAGGCTGTCATCTTCGATCAGGCAGCTTTGGCGGCAGGACTCATACCTGTCCCCCTCCATGCTGTTGACACACCGGGATCATCCGCCTACATCCTTCATGACTCCGGCGCAAGAATTCTTGTGACCTCCTCGCGTGCAAGATGGAACGCACTGCATGCGGCAGCAGGCGAAACACTGCCGATGCTCGAACAGGTGGTGCTTTTGAATGAACTCGACGACGAGGTAATCGACGGCGTTCGCATCTCCGGCGTGGAGACGTGGCTCGCGCGCGGCAACGGTACGCCGAGCGAAGCACTTCCGCCGGAACCCAGCCCTGACGATCTTGCCGGGCTCATTTACACCTCCGGCACCACCGGCCGTCCCAAGGGCGTAATGCTGACTCATGCAAATCTTGTCGCCAATGTGGCCCAGATTTCCGATGCAGTCGACATCACAGAATCCGACATCTATCTCTCATTTCTGCCGTTTTCCCACACTTTTGAGCGTACCGTCGCTCATTACGCAGCCCTTGCTCACGGTGCCTCGATGGCATTTGCCCGATCGGTTCAGCACATTGAGAACGACTTGGCTGATGTTCAGCCCACCATCATGTGTACGGTTCCGCGCGTGCTCGAACGTCTTTATCAAAAGCAGCAGCTTGAACTCGCGAAGGGTTCTGAAGTCGAGCAGCACCGCTCTCAGTGGGCTGCCGAGGCTGGATGGAGGCGATTCTGCCGTGACAACGGTCTGCCCGTTGAACCTTCCGCCCGAGAAGCGCTCGACGAAACCGTGCTTCCGGTCCTAGACGAAGATGTCGGCCGCAAAGTACGCGGACTTTTTGGCGGACGCATGAAAGCGATTCTCTGCGGCGGAGCAAGTCTGAATCAGTCAGTAGCTCGCTATTTCTGCGCGATGGGGGTGCCGCTCCGTCAGGTTTATGGACTGACGGAAACAAGTCCCATCGTCTCCTTGACGCGTGCCGAAATGAACCATCCCGCTTGTGTAGGGCAACCTGTTGCCCAAACGCAAGTTCGCCTCGGTGACCGCGACGAACTGCAAGTGAAAGGCCCGCAGGTCATGCAGGGATACTGGAACAAACCAGCTGAAACCAAGCACGCCTTTACGGAAGACGGATGGTTTCATACGGGTGACCAGGCAGATTTGTCTGACGGCGGCCGCGTGCGTATCAAAGGACGCATCAAGGAAATCATCGTCACGAGCACTGGCGAAAAGATTGCCCCCGTAGATCTCGAATTCGCCATTCAGGAAGACCCACTCTTCGAACAGGTATTCGTCTGCGGCGAAAATCGCCCCTTCATTAGTGCTGTACTGGTTCTTCAGCCAGACCTATGGAAAGCACTCTGTGCCGAAATGGAACTCTCTGCAGACGATCCGCAGACGCTGCACGATCGAAGCATGTTGCGCTATTTGGTCAAACGTGTGCGTGCCGCCGCCAAAGACTTTCCTTCTTACGGCATTCCGCGATCCATTGCCGTTGTGGACGAGCCATTTACCGTTGAAAACGGCCTTCTCACACCAACAATGAAACTTCGTCGAGAAAAGATACTGTCTCGATGGAAAGATTTGATTGATGGGCTTTATTCCGGCCATCCCGCGGCTTGATTGTCATTAAGGGCGGGCTCTCAGTCCCAAAGAGAGCCCGTCGCGTATTTGTGGGGTAGGGCAAACTCAAACTTTTTCCCTACATCTGCACACAGTTGTCTTCAAAACGTTTAGACTGCCGCCGCAATCAATCTCGGAAATTCCCCAAACGCCCTTCGCGGATCTCATCCCCGCTTTAAGTGTTTCGCGGACCTTCCGCTCGAAGTTTCAAGCTTCGAGCCGATCGAACATCATTTACGTGCCGTACCCCGATCTCTTCGCCTGACGACCTGCAGGCCTTTGAGAATCAAGCGGTGTATTTTTTTTTGCACTCAGAGGTTGTTATGCGACTCCTTCAGACGGCTCTTACGTTTGACGACGTACTGCTCGTTCCCGCCTATTCGGAAATTCTCCCCCGCGATACGCAGCTGCAGACTCAGCTCACGCGCGGTCTTTCGCTCAACATCCCGATGGTTTCAGCCGCCATGGATACGGTCACTGAAGCCAAGCTCGCGATTGCGCTCGCTCAGGAAGGCGGCGTCGGCTTTATTCACAAGAATATGACTGCCGATCAGCAGGCTGCTGAAGTCGCTAAGGTGAAGCGCCATGAATCCGGCGTTGTTTCCGAACCGATTACCATTGGGCCGGAAATGCTCGTGGGCGACGTGATTGCTCTCGCGCGCGAACACCGCATCTCGGGTCTGCCCGTGGTTGCTGAAGACGGTACGGTGCTCGGCATGGTCACAAACCGTGACCTTCGTTTTGAAACCCGCATGAGCGTTCCGGTTCGTGAAGTCATGACGCCGCGTGAACGCCTCGTCACTGTGCATGAAGGCGCTTCGCTTGAAGAAGCCAAGAACCTGATGCACCGTCATCGTCTCGAACGTGTTCTCGTTGTTACGAAGGACTTCCGTCTTGCCGGTCTCATGACCGTTAAGGACATTACCAAGGCGACCGATCATCCGTTCGCCGCCAAGGATGCTCAGGGCAAGCTCCTCGCCGGCGCTGCTGTTTCTGTTGGTCAAGGTACCGAAGAGCGCGTTGAAAAGCTCGTTGACGCAGGCGTTGACGTTATCGTCGTCGACACCGCTCACGGTCACTCCAAGGGTGTTCTTGACCGCGTGAAGTGGGTCAAGCAGCATTACCCGAACCTTCAGGTTATCGGCGGCAATATCGCTACCGGCGAAGCTGCCCTCGCGCTTGTCGAACACGGCGCTGACGGCGTCAAGGTCGGTATCGGCCCGGGCTCCATCTGCACTACTCGCATCGTTGCCGGTGTCGGCGTGCCCCAGATTTCCGCCATCAGCAATGTCGCAGAAGCTCTTCAGGGCACCGGTGTTCCCTGCATCGCCGACGGCGGCATCCGCTTCTCGGGCGATATTTCCAAGGCCATCGCGGCCGGCGCTAATTCTGTCATGATGGGCGGCATGTTCGCCGGCACGGAAGAAGCTCCGGGCGAAGTGATCCTTTATCAGGGCCGCAACTATAAGTCCTACCGCGGCATGGGTTCGCTCGGCGCGATGGGCAAGGGTTCTGCCGACCGCTACTTCCAGGACAACAACCAGGGCAATATCGATAAGTTCGTCCCGGAAGGCATTGAAGGCATGGTGCCCTTTAAGGGTTCCATCTCCGCGATCATCTATCAAATGATCGGCGGTCTGCGTTCCTCCATGGGCTACTGCGGCTGCCGCACGATTGATGAAATGCGCACCCGCGCACGCTTCGTGCAGATCACGGCGGCTGGCATGCGTGAATCTCACGTCCATGACGTGAAGATCACGAAGGAAGCCCCGAACTATCGTCAGGCCAACTAATCGATAGGCAGCCGACTTTATGTCGGAGAAGGCGCCCGAAGCCCGCAGGCAGCAAGCTCAAGCGGTGCGGGCGCCTTTCTTATTTCTGTTACAGTAACGCCCGCGCAACGCTTGAAAGTTTTCGGCCATGTTGATTCTCTGAAAACACTTCAATCGCAAAGCTGCGCACCTCAGTCTCCTCCACAAAAGAAGCATTCCAACCCATGTCTCACGACCGCATCCTGATTCTGGACTTCGGCAGCCAGGTGACCCAGTTGATCGCCCGACGCGTGCGCGAAGCCCACGTCTACTGCGAAGTTCATCCGAACGACGTCTCTGCTGATTTCATTCGTGAATTCGCCCCTAAAGGCATCATTCTCTCGGGCTCCCATATGAGCGCCTATGAGGAAAGCAACGACCAAGCGAGCCAAGCCGTTTTTGAAGCGGGCGTTCCCGTCCTCGGGATCTGCTACGGCATGCAGACCATGGCGCAGCAGCTCGGCGGCAAGGTCGAAAGCGGTACCAAGCGTGAATTCGGCTATGCCGAAGTCCGCGCCCGCAATCATTCCAAGCTTCTTGAGGGCATCGAAGACTTCCAGACCGAAGCTGGCGAAGGCATGCTGAAGGTTTGGATGTCCCACGGCGACAAAGTTTCCGAGCTTCCTCCGGGATTCAAAGTGATGGCCTCTACGCCGTCGTGCCCTATTGCCGGTATGTTTGATGAAGCCCGGGGCTTCTATGCCGTGCAGTTCCACCCGGAAGTCACGCACACCGTTAAAGGCCGTGAAATTCTCCAGCGCTTCGTCCTTGACATCTGCAAATGCAAGCCTGACTGGATCATGGGTGACTACGCCAAGGAAGCCGTTGAGAAAATTCGCGCCGAAGTGGGCGATGAGGAAGTGATTCTTGGCCTTTCAGGCGGCGTCGACAGTTCCGTCACCGCAGCGCTCATCCACCGTGCAATCGGTCAACGTTTGACCTGCGTTTTCGTCGACAATGGTCTGCTGCGCAAGAATGAGCGCGAACAGGTTCGTGAGACTTTTGAAAAGAACATGGGCCTGAAGCTCATTGTGGTGGACGCCATTGATCGCTTCATGAACGCTTTGGCAGGTGTTTCCGATCCCGAGCAGAAGCGTAAGATCATCGGCCTTGAATTCGTCAACGTCTTCCAAGAAGAAGCTGCCAAAATCAAAAACGCCAAATGGCTTGCTCAGGGCACGATCTACCCTGACGTGATTGAGTCTGCCGGTGCAAAAACCAAAAAAGCCAAGGTTATTAAGAGCCACCACAATGTAGGCGGCCTGCCCGACACGCTTCATCTGAAGCTTCTTGAGCCGCTGCGCAGCCTCTTTAAGGACGAAGTCCGTGAACTCGGTATTGCCCTCGGTCTTCCCGCTGAGATGGTCTACCGCCATCCGTTCCCGGGTCCGGGTCTGGGGGTTCGCATTCTGGGTGAAGTGAAACGCGAATATGCAGATCTTCTGCGTGAAGCCGATGCCATTTTCATTGAAGAACTGCGTAAGGCCGATCTCTATGACAAGGTGAGTCAGGCCTTCGTTGTGTTCCTTCCTGTAAAGAGCGTAGGTGTCATGGGTGACGGCCGTACCTATGAATGGGTTGTGAGCCTGCGTTCTGTCGAAACCTCCGATTTCATGACTGCCAAGTGGAGCGAGCTCCCTTACGACCTTCTCGGTCGCGTGTCCAACCGGATCATTAATGAAGTCCGCGGCATCAACCGGGTGGTTTATGACGTCTCCGGCAAGCCGCCTGCCACTATTGAGTGGGAGTGACCCGGGAAGAGGATCCTGCCTGAACTAAGCTGAACCATCGCCCCCGTAACTCTTTGAGTTTCGGGGGTTTTATTTTATTTACAATGATTTGAGCGGAACCGAGTGGAACTGACAAGAACTGTTTTCGTATCGGTATTTGTATCGATATAAAGCTGCGCTAGGATGAGCTTGTTACAAATATACCGATACAGGGAATAATGAACGGTATCGGTATATTTTCGGAAAAATTCATTATAAAACAACTAAATGTGTGAAATTTTGCGTACATTTCGCGTATCGGTAAATTTGACGGGATCCGCACCTCAAAATACCGATACGAGCAATCATTCTGTGCTGACTACGACTGCGCTGCAGGCTTAAAGAAGAAATCCGCCTTCCGATACCAAAAAGATATCCGATCGTGACGGACTATACGCACACGGGAGCCCTGCCGGCACCATTGCTTTTCGATGGGACTTTTGGTCGGGCGGTCGTGGAGACCGACGAGGAACACTGACTTTAGGAAAGTTTCCACTCATGACCTTGGCTGAAGCGCGAGACGCGCGATTTGCCGCAAAAAAGGACGTTGCGGCAGGCACCGATCCCTGTCGAAAAAAACTAACGCTCAGACGGTCTGCCGCTAACTCTGGCACTTTTCATCCGTGGTGGACGAGCTAGATGGCTGTATCCGAACTGACTGATTGAACCAAAGCTATGCGAGCCTCGGTCTATAAATGAGACCTTGAAAAGGGCTTAAAACTCGAAGAAATTGATACTGACCGCCGTCGGCTGCTCTTCGACAAAATTGTTGCGGCTCCCGCGGTAGCTATGCGTGCTCGAAAATCGTACTGTATGTCTTCCTTCATCTAGGCAAAAATTACAAAGTTACAAGATGGGAAATCCTTGTGAACGAATTTACCCAGCATCTATTGCGCAGATCAAACCCCATGAACAGAATCTTTCGACGCAAGAAATAACTGAAAAACTTCGATATTTTGTAATATATCAGAGGTAGACTTTCAATCAAGGCGGGGGCAAATAACCTTAGTTTTAAACGAGTAAATTGGCGAAATATATATAGGATGGAATCAACTTTTGCCGAACTGTTTGGACTATCCCTGCCACTCGTATAAAAATGCGTACCGCCCACTTCATCCTATTATCAAATCAAGCGCTAGACATTTTTACGAACTCAAAAACCTTGCTGGTTCATGGTTAAAATGAAGCATGGCCAATGAACAAAAATCAGATATTATATTGATATCGACACCGTATTACTTGATGAATCAATAGATTTTATTTGATGATGACCTCGACAAAAAACGTTCTAAATTGGCGTTAAATTTTAGCAGATGTGAGATTTTAGATGCAACCAATAAAATACAATGAAGCTATATCACATTTTACCTAAAGGACTAGATAAACACATAAAGTTTCTTAAAGCTAAAAGAATTATAAAAAATTTTCAAAAACAATGAAATTCTAAATGATACGTAAAATCAAAGAGCCGCAACGCTTGCGGCTCTTTTTATTTTGTCCGTTATGCTTCAACTTCCTTAGAACGATCTTTCGGTATGAAACATAACAGTCATTTTGGTCTCACCGAGAACTATTACGTGCTGTAGCTTGCCGAGGTTAGAACTTCCAAGCCGCCTGCAGCTGCGCACTTATTCCTCGACGCTTGCCTGTGTATCCGTTCACGCCTAGGTCGAACTCAAAACTCTTAGCTTCATTTTGGTAAGTCCAGCCCATCGAGCCGATTCCAGTGCTGCCTTCAAGATCGGTACCACTCAGAATCAAATTGACAGAGTGGTCGGCGACATGTCTCTTAACATCAGCCTTGAACACGTATTCATAAGTCAGCGCAACATAAGGCCGCAAGGTAGGCGTATAGGCATATTCAAACACCGATCCCAATAGAGCCCGGTGTGAATTGAACGTGCCAAAACTTTCAACAATTTCAATTGAGCCGGAGGAAGAGGTATGCGCCTCGCTTTCACGGCCATCGTAGAAATAATTCAGGAACGTTCTGTTCTTAAATTTTTCCGTAACTTGAAATTCACCATAAGTACCGAGGTGAGCTCCCCAATAATTGCTGGTACGGTCAAAGTTTGCGCTTACTCCATCTAATGACACAGAGAATTCGTTGCGCAGCCAACCGCCTTTGACATATCCCGTGACATGCAGCCAATCGATCGGCGTGGCGTAATTGCCATAGATACCAAAACCCACATAGTTATGTTTGCCATCACCTTCCGCCTCTCCAACGGGTTCAGTTGTGGCTGTCCGAGTGTCGTATGTTCCATGCCCCATTTCCATGAAGACTCCGACTTCAGAATTCTGTACGTTGAAAGCATAGCCTAAAAGGCCAGTAATCACTGTGGTGTCTAATTCTCCAGCAACATCCAAATCGTATTTCCCTATCCGTGCCGCCGCAAAGGGTCCGGTCTGACGAACACCCTGCCGAGACTTCATCGTGGAATCGATTAAAAGCTCGTCGGCCGCGTACATCACCGCCGCTGACGCAATGCTCGACAGCATCAAAGCGTTCGTCTGATCATCCACCTGGTTGATACTCGGATAACTTGGTGTAGGGTCAGGAGGAACTTCGGTATCTCCTCCTGGAGCGAGATAGGGTCCGGAATAGCCGGAGCCGTAGATGCTGCCCCTATCCTCATCACCGATAATGGGAGAATACAGGTGAACTGTAAAGGTACGATCTGAGTCTATTTTATCGTTCTGACCAGCGGATGCAGTGCAGCCATAAATTATCAAACCAAGCGTCAGCACCAATGGCGTTAGTTTTTCTTTTTTCATAGATTCTCTCCAAGTAGGCGTCTTTGAATATTGAGAAAATAAAAAACTTCTTATCCAATCTCAAAGGCTTTAACACGAAGTTCAGAAGAAAGCGCCAATTTAACAGCACCGGAGAGAACCATTTACCCTCCACTCCGTGAAATTTCATAACGATAGAAAATCACTATTTCTATCAATTTTATTATAATACCCGCATCAACCGTTTCATCAAAAGAATTTTCATAAGTGTGAAATCATATCGTACACATAAATGATTTCACGTTTACAAATAATTTGTGGCATAATGGCCAACAATCAATTCCTTTATAACTCCAAAATGAAGGAGTAGTGATCCAATAAAATATATATTTCCTGAAAGAGCCAAGTAAAAATATATTACCCACATCATTAGGCTGTTTTACCGCCCTCAGGTATGTACCCCCATCAAGCATACATAAAGTATGTAGGATGAATTTAAAAATAAACTATTTTGTGTGTCTGTTAGTTCAAAATACACAGAAGATATCTGACAACTTTTATTATGTCTCTAATAAATAATACAGAGGCATAAGTTTTTATAATTTATATTTGAAATTACTTAGGCAGCTTAAAGAGTTTTTTGCCATCAATATTTATTTTCTGGAAGTGGGACAGCCTGAACTAAGATGAATAATTAGCCCACAACTTTCTTAGTTTATATGATTTTCTTTTATTAGCAATGATCTAAGATGAACTAAACAGAACCATCAATAACCGTTTTTATATCGATATATTTCCAGAAAAAACATCTCAAAAAAAACGATATGTGTGATTTTTTTGTGCATTTCGCATATCCGTAAAATTAACGGGATCAGCACCTAAAAATATCCACACGAGCAATCATTCCATGCTGACTACAACTGCGCTGCAGGCTGAGCTGCCGGTTGTTCACTGATGTCCGATCTGCTGTCTATCGCCCCCTCAGAGCAGTTGACTGTTTAATTGTCAGTCAATTTCGCGACGAGTCTAACCATGCTCGCGGGACGCTGTATGTTTTGCGCAATTCGCTCATACAGATCACTGCCTTTGCCGTCAGTGAGATCAATCGTCTCCCACCCCAGTGTCTTCCCATACCTGTCCATAGCATCTTCAATGTCCTTCATCGTACCCTCTGGAGGATCATCAAGAATCAGGTGAAGTACGATTTTTCTTTCCGCAAACTTCGCAAAAATCCCCGGCAAAATATTCGGCTGATCGTAATCGAAGTCCTCTGGACTCGAATATCCGCCACCAGTAGGAC
Organism: Sutterella wadsworthensis; assembly: GCF_003315195.1. Taxonomy (GTDB): domain Bacteria; phylum Pseudomonadota; class Gammaproteobacteria; order Burkholderiales; family Burkholderiaceae_F; genus Sutterella; species Sutterella wadsworthensis. The sequence goes on from NZ_QNRV01000006.1 coordinate 13,532, forward strand.
GTCCTACGTTAATCCAAGCATGCTTCAGCGTGCCCGAACCATACGGCGCAGGATAGGTACCATCGTCGCTCCAGACTTTTGCCCAATTGGGGCTCAGCAGCCGATAAGACCATGTAAAGTGTTCGTCAACACTGCCTGTATTAACAGCAATGGACTGTTTAACACGTTCCGTGATCTCGGAAACCGTCGAACTGTTAGCCAACAGCGGCATCAGCGGCCCCATCATCGGAAAGTGCACAACGCCGTCTCCTATTTCGCCGAGGTCACTGAAGCGCCATCCGCTCCAACTATTCGGATCGCCGGAGAACCACCCTGCATAGCGGGTATCGGCATGATTTCCCATAGTCCACCAATTATCGGGCACACAAAAGAAATCCTTCGCATCAACGGTTGAAGAAGTGGACCACCATCCGCCGAGCCCTCTGCCAAAACCAGCTAAATAGTCTGTTAAATAACTGATATCGTTATTGCCTTCTTTCAGTTTGCGATTGTCTGACACAATGAGCCGGAATTTTTCGTCTTCGCTTTCCGGCGGATAGTCAAGTCGAGCCAAATAGCCGTCAATACCGTCTTCAGCAATGTCCGGTCGAGCAACGAGTGCTACTCCTGCGTCGAAACCCGGACCTCCGGGGTTAAGCAAGTCATTCACCAATGCCGGACTAATACCCTCCAAAATTTCCTTCTGGTGTTTGTACTGCGTTTCCGTTGAGCCGAAATATTTGCTTCCCGGTTTTGGAAGCGCTCTGCTTTCCATACTGATAATGTCAGCGTATTTCGTCCCCAAGTTCATATGTGTGCCGACGGCGAAAACGCTCACATGGATGGTTTTGTCATATGGCTTCCCCTCGAAGAGCTTATTGAGCACTTTCTCCATACCGCTCGCCACTTGCTGACCCGCCGGGGAATCTGCAGAGTTGTCAATCGTAAATACCACTTCTAAAGAGGACGGAAAAAATTGAGCAAGGGCTTGGACGGACAATTCCTTTTCCTTGGAGAATAAGGATCCGATAGCTCCAGTTAATCGAGGCTTAGAGGCGTATTGAGCACTGACACTGATGCTCTTCTCAGCAAAGGTCGGCAGAACAGATTTCACCTCCAACGTTTCTTCAAACAACTTCGAATTCTCATCAACCCACCGCTGCGCCACAGCAGTGGTCAGATAGGAGTCCGCCCCGATGGATTGAATTTTGGCAAGGGCAATCGAAGAAGTATCAACCGCTGACTGCATCGCAGAAAGATTCATGAATTCACGGTTGACCAACACGGCGCCCGTGCCGAGCGCCATAGCAGGAAGAATACCCAAACCAAGAAACATGGCCGCAGCACCGCGGCGGTCAGTGATAAATTGCCGAACTCTGGTTTTGAGATGAGGCAGCACGCGCTGCAGTCCGCAACGATGTTGAGAGCCCATAATTCAGTCTTCCTTACGAAGGGTCGTATAGCGACTCTGGAATTCCTTCGGTGCAACAAGTGTTAGATAAGCCGGCGCCTCTTTGCGCTGCATACAACTCTGAACCCTGAGCACACGGATGCCGGCGTTTGACGAACTCGATGGGGGCGTCAGTGCGCCTCCGCCGTCCCCTAGCAATGAAACGAGCGGAAGCGTTCCAGGAATACCGCCGCATCTTGCTCCATTGGCGAAGGTATAGATCACCGGAACACCGTCATTGGTAATCTTGCCTGTCGCGTATTCCACTGTCAGTCCTGTTCGAATGCCTGCAGCATCTTTCGAAATGGCGTTCTTCAGCATTTCATTGGCGCTGGCAATGAGTACCGGGAACTGCTGCTCCAGCGGGAGCGTGACAGACTCCGTACCGCCTCCAAAATTAAGTTGTTCGGGTTGATTAATCAGCATGTCGGCAAGCGATGCAGTCTGCCGATTCAAAGTCCATTGCAGCCGATATGACTCGCTCATCTGCCAAAACGCCCAGATGATCAGCAAAATAATGGGCAGTACAAAAGCAAATTCAACTGCCACAGCACCTCGGCCGGAGATGAGAAACTGATGCATTGCCGAATGATGTTTAGAGCGCGGATCCATTCGCTGCTCCTTTATCTTTTTCGGGCTCATTGATGTAGAAGAAATGGATTTCTACTTTGCCCTTCATAGGATTGCCTTCCGGAAGCACTTTCTCGAGAATGCCTAAACGGGCATCAACCTTCAAATGCACAGAGTCTCCGCCTGTTCCGGCTCCAGGATTCGCGCCTGCAAGCAAATCGATCATAGAAGACGAGCTCGTAAAGGTGAGTTTGAGGTCAGAAGGATCAAAAACGCCGAAGCGCCATTTTTCAAGTGCCGCCTTAACAAGCGTTTCTGCCTCTGCTCCGCGATTGAGTTTGGCTTCATGGATACCCTCTTCAACTGCCCGCTCAATAAGCGCGTAAGCAATGGACAGACGCGCTGATTCAAGCGCCACGGCAAGCACGAAAGCTGCCATGGGAAGAAGCAGTGCGAATTCCACGCCGGCAGCACCGAGCCGACTGCGGAGGAACATACTGAACGCACTGCGAAACGCGAGAGCGTTCTTCACTTGGTCTTCTCCTTGATCGCTGAGATCAATTCTTCAATCTTCTCGTCATCGAGTTCGCCCTTGAGCAGCCGCCGAACATCATTTTCTCGGCCCAGCTTCATGAGTGCGGCGACAGCTGCCGGTTTGGCGGCAGGCACCTGATCAATGATCGGCTGAAGCTGTGCAAGAGAGTCTTCTGCACGCCCTTCCAGATAAAGGCTGCGGGCGTAGTTGTACCGAATAATGGGATTGTCGAGTTCAGCGAGCAGTTCCTCGTACAGCTTGTCGGCAGCTGCATAGTTCTTCGACATGGAATACGCAACGGCTGCGAGCGACTTCGCAGAACGTCGATCTTCCGCGGAGAGCTTCTGCAAATCGGAACCATCCGTGAGAGGCTTTAAGAGCTTTACCGCTTCTTCAAAATCTGTCAGCGCAATCAGCGCGCGTGCACGTTCAATGCGAAGTTCAGCGGTATCGACGCCGGAAATAAAGCTGAGCACTCGCAGGGCTTGGCGAGGATCGCCCGTCTTAGTAAATGCGCGGGCGAGGTAAATCCGCGCTTCTACATTCGTCGGATTTTTGGCAATCACGTCGTTGCCGACAGAAATGACCGTCTGCCAGTTGTTGGTCTTCTCTGCCGCTACCATGACGGCACGTTCGGACGCCCACTCATTCCCGTCATAGCGCTTAATTTGAGGAGACGGTGCCGCTTTGGAATCAAAGGCGATGTAGTCGTTTGTGACGACGCAGCCAGAAAGCAGTGCACTGCACAAAAGCAGAGAAAGCGAAGCGGGGAAAAAAGATCGACGCATGATCAGAATACGAAACGTTTGAAGAGAAAAACTCAGAAGGCGCGAGCAAGCTCAATCGCAGCCGGCGCAATGATGAGTGCAATAACAGGGAAGAGTACGAGCACGATCAGCGGCACCCCAATGACAGCGGATATCCGGCCCGCTTTCTGTTCAAGTTTGGAAAGCTGGCCGGCTCGAGCTTCCGCTGCGATCGACTGCAGGGCTTCTGTGAGCGGCGTACCGTATTGAATGGACTGGAGCAGAGAATTGGCCAGAATTTTCATTTCACGCACCCCTGAACGCGCCTCAAGACGCTTGAGCGCCACCGTTCGATTCACCACCAGCATTTCGTAGCGTGTCATGCGAAATTCCTTGGCCACCTCCGGAGCCCGACGGGCAATTTCACTGGCCACGCGATCAAATGCCTCTTCAAGACTCATGCCGCAGCTCATACAAATCGTGAGCAGGTCGACCGCTTTGGGGATAAAAAGACGAATGCGATTTTGACGACGTTCGGCCAGTTCCGATAGGAACCATCCGGGAGCGCGCCCCGCGACAAAAAGCAAGAACAGATAAGCGAGCGGCGGCAACGGTTTTTGCACCAAATGTGTCGGATCGATGTCGATGGCCAGCCAACCGCCCACAGCAGCAGCGATCAGCACCAAGGCGCGAAAGAGTAAGAAAAGATCCGTTTGCCACGGTTTGATGAAACCCGCCTGCTGCATAGAGCGTTCCACAGCAGCCAAATCCCGAGACCGACGCAGCGGTCTGGCAATCAAAGTGAGCAGATCCTCCCACCGTACCAGCCGGGAGTCGCCGCTGCCCTTGATCTGATTGAGACGCTGTTCGACGAGAAGTGAGCGCCATGCCTGCGAGGCGCTGTAGCCCACGCAGACCACAATGAGTATCGCCATCACAAAAAGGGCAAAAATAAGCGTTTGGTTCATAACGAATATTTCCAAAAGCTAGCCGTTGAGCGACCGCGACATGCGCTGAATGATGATGAAACCCGCCAGCATGCACGCCAGTGCGCATCCCGCCACAATGCGGCCGGCAGGATCATTCACCAGAAAAAGCAGCTGCGAGGGATTGAGAAATGCCTGCAGCCCCAAAATGAAGACCGGCAGCAGACAAAGCACTCGAGCCGATGCACGGCTCTCCGAGGTAAGCGCTTTGAGCTTTCGGTCGATCGCTCGTCTTTCACGCAGCATCATGGAAAGCGATGCCAGCATTGGACTGAGTGCAGAACCGGTTTCACGATTGAGCGCCAGCACCTCGCAAAAAAAGTCAACGTCCGGATCGTCGAGTTCATCTGCAAAATTGCCGAGCGCTTCACGAAACGGCAGACCCACTTTCATCTCTCGGCAGAGTTTGAGGACGCGCCTGCCAAATTCATCGTCATAGGCCTCCCCTAAGATTTTGAGCGCACGGTCAACCGGAATGCCTGCTTGAATGGATCTCGTGAAATTGTCGACCGCCTCTGGAAACCTTGAAAGAAAAGCTCTTCGCGCGCGATCAAGACGCCATCTGCGAACGATGATCCAGGAGGCAGCGCCAACCATGACGAGCAGAAGCACTTCAGCTGCGATGCTCAGCTTGAGAAACCATCCCAACAGAAGTGCCCCCATCATCACGAGGATCGTCGCCTGACATTCCGGCTGCCGCAGAAATGCTGCCAGCTGCGCATTCTTCGCTAAGCGGTTGTTGGCTCCCCCTAATCCCGACATCGCTGCAAGACGTGCTTCAACTGCCCCGCTTCTTTCCCGGGTAGAGAACACCGCATAGACGAGGACCACCAGCACTAAAAGACCGATAAAGATAAGCGCGGCAAACTCTTTGGTCATAATCCGAGCACCTCGCACGCCTGATCGTACTCACCGGAAACCTTGAGCTTCTCCACAAATCCAGGCTCGCGCGGAGACGCACGGTAGTATTGGCCGCCGGCACCGTCTGCCGCATGTTTGAAAGAGAAGAAAGGCAAAGCAATCACATCGCGTCCGGTTTCATCCGCCGTAATTTCCGACACTGCGGTGATGCGGCGCATGCCGCGGCCATCGCGCTCTACTTGGACGAGAAGATCAAGAGCGCTTGCGAGCTGACGGCGGATCAGTGAACTCGACATCTGATTGGCGCCCATATTGAGCATGTTTTCCAGACGCAGAAGCGCATCCGCAGGACTGTTGGCGTGAATCGTTGACAAAGAGCCGTCATGGCCGGTATTCATGGCCTGAAGCATGTCGAAAGCCTCTACGCCGCGAACCTCACCCACAAGGATTCGATCCGGACGCATACGCAGCGCATTCTTCAGAAGATCTCGCTGCGTTACTTCGCCCTTTCCTTCCAAAGATGCCGGTCGGGTTTCAAGCCGAACGACAAAAGGCTGATCGAGTCGGAGTTCTGCCGCATCCTCAATGGTGACGATGCGTTCATCACGCGCAATGTGCTGAGAAAGCGCATTGAGCATTGTGGTTTTGCCTGAACCCGTGCCGCCCGAGACAAGAATATTGAGACGGGCTCTAGCCGCAATCTTTAGAAACTGCGCAATCTCACCGGTCATTGCGCCTCTAGCCGCGAGTTCATCAAGACTCATGACAAGACGAGAGAACTTACGGATAGAGATGCAGATGCCGTTGAGACAAAGCGGCGGCGCAATGATGTTGACTCGACTGCCGTCAGCCAAACGAGCATCCACCATCGGCGACGATTCATCAATGCGTCGGCCGACGGCGCTCGTGATGCGCTGCGCCAGATTGAGCAGATGTTCGGCATTGCGGAATCGAATCGAAGTGAGCTCAAGCTTGCCTCGGCGCTCCACGAGCACCTGATCAGGGCCGTTGATCAAAACATCCGTCACTTCCGGATCATCAATGGCACCTTGAATCGGCCCGAGCCGGATCATGTCGTTGACGATTTCACGGGTAAGAAGCCGCTGTTCATGGCCGTTCAGAAAGAGCCGCTCCGTCTGCACCGCGTTGGCGATGGTTCTTGCAACCTGCTCTTCGAGCTCCTCGGGCTTCATATGAAGCGCTGCCTCCGCGTCGATACGTTCGACGATGAGGCTTCTCAAGCGCGCATAGACGCCCTGATCAACATTGACCTGTTCCACTACTTCCATAGCCTGCTCCAGAAGGATGCGCCGGCCGCGTTGAGTTCAGCGCCGGACTGCAGTGCGGCAGTTACGGGAGTAAGCGTCTTTTTGAAAGCATTATTGCCAGAGAGCCACTTCAGCGGCTCAATCAGATTCTCGCCGAGCGACTTCACAAACGGCACTTCTGCGGCGAACTTCGTATTGAGGTATTTGGCTGCTTCTTCTGTTTTGACGGTATCGGAGGCGTTGCGATGATTGAAGATCCACCATACCTTGCCTTCGGGCTTCACATCTGCAAGCAAGGTGCTGATGGTCTGTGCACACCGCATGGAGGTAAAAGTATTGGCTGCAACCGGCAAAATGAAGTCCGCCTGCGCCGCCAGACTTCTGGCATAAGGCGTCGACACTGGAATGCGCCAGATTTGCCAGGGTGCCTGTCGCGCCAATTCGCGCACCAGTCGGCTGCAGTCGGTCACGCGCTGTCCGCTCCCGAAAGGTTCATAGCCGTCGAGCAGCTTAAGTCCCTTACGCGGTTCAACCAGCGACTGGTTGACCAATACGGCATCCAATCTGTCCTGAGCCTGCAGCATCTTGGGCAGACTGCCGGGAACATCAACCCCAAGATATGACCCCACGCTCGGCATCAGAAGTCCTGCGTCAACCACAATCACAGGGTCCGTTTGAGCGAGTTCGGCAGCAAGCACCGTTGCCGTCGTGCCCGCACCAATGCCGTAGCCTGCCCCAAAAACGGCAATCACGCGGCCGCCAACAGGCGCTTCCTGTTCCTGCTGCGGTTCAAGCGAAGCTTTAACGCCGTAAGCGATTTCTTCGGGTGCTGTCGTGAGCGGATAGTAATCTGTCGCGCCGGCTCGTTTGAGCTGATGATAGAAAACGACAGAGCTCTCACGACCGAGAAGAATCAGTGAAGTTCCCGCATCAAGATGCTTGGCAAGCGCTTTCACCGCCTCAATAAGGTCTCCCGAAGCAGGGAGCTCTATCACCACGGTCTTAAGCTGCGCAAAGTTCGTGTTCTGAATGATGTTGGCCCAGACAAAAGCGCCGTGCGTCTGCTGAACGACGTCAATGCCGTTTTCGGCAAGCTTCGCGGCAAGCGCTTCAGCCGTACGCGGATCGGAAACAAAAAGACCCGCCGGGACGCCGCGACGATTAAGAATAGTGTTCGTCATGTGCTTTGCTCCCGATTACTTGGACTTGCCGCCGCCCGCTTCGAGTGAAACATCACCGAAGGGCCGCACGGATCCGCGCTGATAACGATCCACTGCGCCGATCGCGGCCTGCGGATTGGGATCACCCAAAGCTCTGGGCGTTTCGAGATCGCTCGGCACTGCTGCCTGCTGAGCCAGATTGCGGGCTGTGGCGTGAGCGAAGTTGTCTGACACCGCCTGTGCATTCCACCAGCGGTAAGCCGAAACTTTGGGATCGCGGACAGTCACAGCGAGGCCCAAATGCGCGATAAAGTCGCGCTCAACCTTAACGATGTCGCCTGGTGCGGTCCGCATTTTGATGAAATCCAGCACAGACCGCAGGGTTTCATCACTGGGGGCCAATGAGTAGGAGACAACGATCACCCGATCTCGTCCCGCCGTTTCTGCGAGCAGCGGCTCAACCTGTGTATGGAGTTCGGCCGCTACATCAGCAGGATCAATCACCACCACTTGATCAGCTCTCGCTTCAAATGCTGGAGCCCTGCCGGAAGGAACGGTCGTCGTAACGCTCGTGCAGGCACTTAAAAGGGCTGCGGCACCGAGCAGGAAAAGAATTTGTATATTGCGGATTCGGTTCATTACAGACTCTCCAACGCTCATCGCCTTAATAGATGAATTCGCTCACCAGATCCGCGGGCGAAGTTTTCCCCGATGGAGCTGAGGCGGATGGCTGCGGCTTAACAACCGGCGCACTGTCGAGTCGGTACTTTTCAGAAATAAACGACGGCTTACGCGCCGTTTTGAGCGCCGTACCGCTCGACACCTGAGGATCGGCATCCATGAAGTAGCGCTCAAAGATAGTGGGCACATACATCTCTTCGTTGGGAATGGTGTAGGGCTCTCCGCTCGGCGTGCTGATGTACGCTGTAGCGACAATGACGAGCTCGGTTTCACCGCGTTCAAAAGCCTTGGAACGTGCAAGTGCCCCGATAATCGGCAGATCAGCAATGCCAGGAATTTTGTTGACGGTATTGCTGAAGTCATTTTTGAGAAGCCCAGCAATGGCAAAACTCTGACCCGAAGCGAGTTCAATCGTGCTTTCGGCTCTTCTGACAATGAAACCAGGCTGCGTTGATCCCATAAACTGGATGCCGTTGCTGTCAGAGCGCTCCGATACCTCAGGGCGCAGCCGCAGACTGATGCGGTTTCCAGAGAGAATCGTCGGCGTAATGGAAAGCAGTACGCCGTAGTCCTTGAACTCAATGTCAAATCCGCCGTCACCGTCAGAAGACTGGAACGGAATCTGACCGCCGGCCAAGAAGGAAGCCGTTTCACCGGAAACCACCGTCAAGTTCGGTTCCGCCAAAATGGATACGAGTTCCTCACTGGCCATGGCGTCAAAAAGACTGCCAAAAGTAAATCGTGCGGCCATCGTGGCCGGATCAAACAGATGTCCAAGTGAATTGTTGGGATTGGAAATGATGGGATTATCGGCAGAACCAAAGGTAATGCCGCCCCGACTTCCTGAATAGCTGCCCTTCCATTTGAAGCCGAGCTGATCGGAAAGCTTGCGATTGACTTCGGCAAACCGTACGCGCACCGTCACCTGATTAGGCGTCGTTACGGTGAGCTGATTGATGATTTTGCCGATACGTGCGCCAAGCGTTCCAGTACCGGTAGCAGCACCAGACTTTTCCTGCTGGCCTTCCTGTCCCGCAGCCGACACATCAGCCGCCGCCATCTGCGCTTGCTGGGGATTAACCTGCAGCATGGCATCGAGGAAAGCCACGACATTGGCGGCTTCCTGGGCGGTCTCCACCTTTCCTCGCACAGCAACACCGTCATTGAGTGCCACGAGCTGAAGCTTCAGTTTCGGGAACGACGACTTAAGCGCCATTTCCATGGAAGACACGTCGTAAGCCACTTCCACAAGTCCGTTGTAAAGCGTGCGGCCATCAGTACCGAGCACCATCAATGACGTTTTGCCGGGATAGCTGCCGAAAACGACCACTTTACGGTTGCCGACAACCTGATAGCTCGCAATAGAGGGCTGAGCGACAAACACAGCACCAATCTGTTCATTGAAGGAGAGCGCTTTACCTTGATAAAGCGATACGGACATGTGCGCGTCTGGCGCATGCTGCTGCGGAGCAGCCGTGAGCGCGCCCGCAGCAGTGAGCAAAAATGCAGAAGCAAGTACGCACGTACGCAGTCTAGAGAATGGAGGCATGTTCAATACCTGAAGAAAATATGTCGGGATTTCTATTTCTGAAATACGGAGTCGCTTTACTGCTGCGGAGGTTCAGTCGATGACCCATAGAAGGTCTTTACCTTTACGGCCGCTGGAGGCGTTTTGTCGCTGCGGCTCGGGATAATTTCAGCGAGTTTGGTGAGCTCCTTTTCTGGAAGCCCCGTCTGAACGGCCTCACCGCTCTGACTGTTGCGCAGACTGAGCGAAAGCTGGCCGTTGCTTCTCGCAACGGTCAAAAGCTCGACATCTTTGGGCGTTACTTCGAGCGTTACGGTGCCCTTGCGGTTGATATTCGCCGGCGTGCTGCTTCGTACCATTCTCGGGTCGGAGCTTTGCGAATCCGCTCCAAACCCCTTGGGTTCAATCGTGTGGTCAACCGCGATCACGCGCAGGTTATGCAGCAGCGTCCGCGCCACGTCAAAGTTTTTCTGACTGGCAAATGCGCGGCTCTTCTGCGGATCAGTCTGCGCCGCCAGAATGACGTCAACCCGGTTGCCCGGACGAAGAAGCCCAGCTCCGCCCGTCACCATATCGACTTCAATGGTGAAAGCTCGCATGCCCGGGGCGAGGACTGCCGCGACGAATTCAGGATCCGTACGAGCCAATAATGCCGAAGGTGAAATAACCTCACCGGCCTTGATGGGCTTAAGGACTAAGGCGCCGGACAAATCCTGCGATTCGTTTTGAACAAAAGTGTCTTTTGCCGCACTCTGAGCAACTGCCGTCCACTCGATGTCTCGCGCGGAAAGGAAACTCCCCGGAGAAAGGTTCGCCGCAGCGCGAGCTACGGAAACTTGAGCTTTATTTTCGGAAACGACCGGTGCGGCCGCTTCTTTCTGGACGGCCTTTGTCGGGAGCAGCATAATGCCGGCCGCAACGGCAAGCGCAACAATAACTACTCCGACCAAAAATTTTATCTTCATTTCTAGACCATGTGAGTAAGCATCAAAAGGAGTGACAGACTGACGGCGACGCCATAAGGAATTTCAGTCGTCCTGCGGGTTCTGACTAAATTCAGGCAGAGATATAAAAGTGCAAGTACGCCTCCGGCCCAAGCTGTTATGAGCAGCAAATCCAGTGTTCTTGCGGATGTCCAAAGCGCAGCTGCGGCCAAAAGCTTGATATCTCCCGCGCCGATCAGCCCGAGGTACGCCGAAACTGGGAATCCTACGAGCAGAATTGAAATACACCCCAGCCATCCGGCCTGCAGCGGACTGCCGCCGATCCATGCGTCAACGACAGCCGTTAGACCGAGCAGAACGGCCGCAGCATTTGGAATCTCCCGTTTGGTCAAATCACTCCAACTTGCCCAAACAAGGACCGCCATTGCTGCGGCAGCGAGAACCGTGCTATTTGCCACCTTGCGTCGGCAGATGGTCAACGATGCCTTTGAAGAGATCGCTGATCGCCGTTGCAAGCGGGCCGTCGGAAGAGACGAGCGCGCCGATTACGATCGCCACACCGGCGGCAAGAATGCCGTATTCGATGGCAGTCACGCCGCGGCGGCTGCGAATGAAAAGACGAATGCGTTCAATGAATGTCATGATGCGTCCTTTGGTCGGAAAATCAGAAGTGGTAAGAGGCGCTGGTCGAAAGCTTGTAGGCTTGACGATCCTGTGAGCCGTCGACATAGGTGCCATACAAGCTGTAGTCGTAGTTGTCGCCTTTGAGGCTCAACCCAAGATCAATGCGCATGAGTGTCCGGTCGGCGAAGGTGAAGGTGTAATTCGTCGTTTCGCCAAGGGCCGATGAACTGGCATCAAGCGTTCGGTCGCCGAATATGCGAGCCCAGGAAAATCCGAGCACAGGAGATGCAACACCCCACCGAGTCTTGTAATTGCCTTCCCAATTCAAGCCCACCGGCACCATAACCGTAGAGCTTGTCGCACCTGGACGAGCCTTGATACCCGGCCCAGCGTCATACTCCTCGCCTTTAAGATGGAAGAACTCTGCACCCACAAACGGATAGACAATGGTTTCTCCGAGCAGCACACCGACTGAAGCACGGCCGCCGAGGTTGTAGACCCATGTGCTCATATCCGCCTTCGAGCGGCTGTAGTTGTTAGACACCTCACTTTGCAGGAGTGTCGCAGCTGCGTGCCCATCCAATGTGAATGGTCCCATTCCATAGCGGGCATAGGCCATCAACGTCCATGCGTCGAATTCGTCCTTTACGCCGACACTGTCGTTTTTCGTGTTCCCAGAAGAGAACCCGCCCGCGAGGCCTACGCGAACCCCCGAAGCAACCGGCGTATCAAAGCCCACCGCAACACCATAGGCATCGCGTTTCACGCGCTGAGTGACTCCGCGTGTCGACGAAGACGCTCCCGCTCGAGAGACGGATGCCGGCAATTCATCAATTTTGGCCTTGCCGCCGAGTAGCGCCGCCCAAGCGTGCGACTCCGGATCCTTTACCGAAGCCATACTTCTTTGAACGGTTTGAATGACCTCATCCGAAGCATCGAAAGCCGTCGAATAAACAGCCGCCGCCCCAGCCGGATTCAGCAGCATGTCCGCTTTATTGCCGACCTCAACGATTTGTTCCTTGGTGAACGTTGTGAAACTCTTGTTGTTTCCGAGTGCATTCAACACTTCCACGAGATAACGCTCAGTGTCGGATCGATCCGCTTCAGGTTTGCGGTAGGCCTCTTCGAACATCGCTGCGGACATCATCGCATCGCCAAAAATGGCTTTGGGCGTTTGAATCTGAGCGATGATCGTTTTGCCGTCATCGTCAAACTTAAAGCCATAGAGCGGATTATCCGTAAAGATGTTCTCTACCTTCCAAAGCTTATCGGCCTTAACGTGATCGTCCACCACTTTGAGATTTTGCGTATCTTTGGTCAGTCCCTTGATATAGAGCTGCGAAGTATCGGCTACTGACAGCTTGATAGGATTGCCGTCCAGCGTACTGAAGAAGGGTTCGTTCTCCTCTCCCTTGATCCGCCAATAGCTCCCGGCAACCTCCATATCCACTAGAAAGAGAGAACTCGAACCGAATACGATGGCATTTCCATCCGCTGTCGCATCAGAGCCCACTAAAATTTGATTGCTGCCAACCGTTTGAAACCGCATAGGCACACTCGTATACAAAATTGCCTTTGGCTTCGTCTTGAGTGTCGCCACTGATGCGGTAATCCGCTCTTTAACCAGTGCTTCATCGGCGTAATCAGCTTCCGTACCGTACTGCGGCCAATTGCCGCCTTTTTTAAAGCGGTCATTGGCGGTATAGGTCAAATGGGAAAGAGCCAGCGTCGTGTAATCGGCGAGCTTAAAATTCACATTAGAGCCGAACCCATTTCCCTCTATGGCAGTACCGTCCAATTGGCTGGCTGTAAAGTGGAAATGCGCAAAAGAACCATGCTGCTCGGTTAAGGACGTTTCAAGCGCGACGCTTCCCAACCACCAAGAAGAAAGGGCAAATTCTGCTGAAGAATCTGTCAACGTTAATTCAGCAACATTCGTTTCCCGATTTTGAGTAGAGCGATAGTCGTACGCTTCAAAAGGTTTTCCATCGTCATCAATAATGGTTTGCTTCTTGACTGGATTGTTTATCCTTGACTTAACAATTTTAATTTCATCAGGCCCACCACCCAGAAAGAAATCCGTATTGAGTGTGGAATTCTCCAAAACTAATGTGCCTTCGACCTCCGTCGTCTTGGTCGTAACAACGGCATTTTTAAGGTGAAGCTCACTATTGGCCGCCAGAGTATCCGAAAGCGCAGCATCCATATTCGTGAGGTATGCCTCGCCGCCATGACGAGCCACCAGACTCTTCGCTTTCAGTTTGCCCCTTGTTCCAGATTCAGTACCGGCATTCAGAGTACCGCCGCCGTAGGATGTAATTACGGCGTCATTCGTACCAACGATAAATTGACCGCCATCACTGACTAAATTGACAGTTTTTTGAAAAATACTGATGTTTTTTCCTGTTGCCTGCGAAAGATCAATTGCGGAGTAGGAAAAGTCATCTCCATCTTTAATTTTTTGATAGTCATCGTACTCTGATCTGGTGTCATTGCCAAACAGCACCCCCGCCTTCCCTGCTTCAACCGTGAAAACCTCAGCGGCGGCAGAAGGTGCAATAGTGCTGAAAAAGAGGGCTGCCGAAACAGCAATCGACAGCCGTGTTAAACCTGAGACAACACTATCAGTTGCCGGTATAGGTGATAAGAATTTCAACATACTGTGGTTTAGAGCGGAAACGGCGTTGTTTGCGCAAATGAAAACCATTCTCATTTGCCTTATGCGGCAAATATATAGATCAACCCTCTAATCTGCAAATAATTGCTTCATAAGCCAACAAATGAAAGTGCTATTTCATTTGGTAAACTTAAGACCACTAATAAGCGTTTTAACGAAGAAAACTACGTAAACTAATTAAGTTGTAATGAATTGTGACGTTAGTTTAGCGTGACAATCTGTTATATTTTTTGGCTTAATAAACCTGAGAATTACACTCGTCTACATACTGACAACATAGTATATTTGCATTTTTTGTCGTTATTTGTACACACTAAATAAAAGCAAAAACTGCTGAAAACAAATATAATCACCGTATGCTTGTTGAGCTAAAAATAATGAAAACAACGGTCTAAATACTTATCCTAAGTACCTTACATCCTTATGTGTTTCGCAAGTTAAATTGAGTCGACATACGATCACGAATTGCGGTCGATTTGCACTATGAATGAAGGATGGTTATGGTGTTCATTGGCGGGTTTCAGGTGCAACAGGTATGTGAAGTTGTTGTCAACAAAGCGCCAACAGATCATTCGTGGAAAAATAAAAAGTTAGCCACGCACACCTTTCATACGTCTGCCAGTGATTTGTCATGGAAAAAATAGATTCGGAACTGCTCACCATACTCCGCTCCCTTGTCATGACAGGATCCCAGACAAAAACAGCTCTTTCTCTCTCCAAGAGTCAAAGTACGATTTCGCGAACCCTCTCTCGCGCAAGGACGCTCTTTCACGATCCGCTCTTTGTGCACAATGGTTCTATGCTTGTCCCAACCAACCGCATGCTCGAGATCTACGGGCATCTGCCAAAGTTGCTCGGCGAGATGGAAGCGCTTTTTGCTAAAGAGATATTCCATCCTGAATCCCTCAACCTGCACCTTCGTGTCGCAGCCATTGATTACGCGGCGCAATACATCATTCTTCCCGCCTTCCACGCAATGAAACGCATTGCGCCAAGAATTTCCATCGAACTCCAGCAGCTCAATGCCGACACCTTCCGTCGTCTTTCTCTCGGATTAGTCGATATGGCCATGCGACTTGAATGCACAGCACCCAATGAACTTCACTCTCTTGAGCTTTACGAAGCCAAGCTGCTGGCTCTGGTGCGAAAAGGACATCCCGCCTTTGACCTTCTTCGACACAAAGGCAGTCTTCATTTCGATGACCTGCTGCAATGGGAATTCGTACAAGTCAACCGTACATTTACGGGTTTGGAATGGACTACGTCGCTTCACCCAGGTGCATTGAACCATCCTGCCGTCATGGTGCCGTATTCATCGCTTTTGGCACCGACCATTCTGGAAACCGACTGGATTGCCCTTGCTTCAGCTCGTTATGCACTTGATGCTGTGAAACGTTGGCCTGTCGCCATTCTGCCGATTCGTTTGGACTGTGTTAAACGCATGCGCACACTTTATTGGCACGATCGGACACATCTTGATCCTGCGATGCAATGGGTTCGTTCCATGATTGCTGCTTACGGAAAACCATCCTCTGCAGAAATCGCCGAATACGAAATCGCAATCCAAGATACTGGCAACGGCTCCTGATACCTTATGCAATTTTGCAAATTAAGGCTTGCAGAATCTGCATACACCATCTTCATAAACCGCAATAGCGATGAAATTTCTTGATTTCTAGACTCTTTCTGTCTGTTGGAAAACTCAGCATGTCCTGAGTCCAGCAACTCAATTCTTTCAAGGAGAGTCTCATGATTCAAAGAAGAACACTGGTAAAAGCCGTCATCGCTGCACTAGCCCCGCTTAGCATGACAAGTGCCTTTGCGGCTGGCGGCCCCAGCGGCGCCCATATCGGTTACCAGCACCAAGGCCAACTTGGCGCCGTGGACATGAATCCGTACAAGATCGCCCCGCTTACAGCGATCATCCGTGATGCCGGCTTCACGATCCAAAATATTCACGTGCGCATTGTTCCCAAAGCCAACGGTCAAGAAATCGCTTACAAGGTCACTAATCAGAAAGCAAAAACGTATGGCGGCATTCCTGTTTTTGGACTGTATCCAGATTATGTGAATACGGTCGAGGTCTCTTACACCAAAGTCGCCGGAGACAAACGCGAAGAGATAAAAGAGTCATATCGGATCTATGCACCGCCCGTCTACTTTTATGCGACGGGTGCACGTGACCAAAAGAATATGGATATGAATCCAGAAGTAAAGAAAGTGGATCCTGAATTCAAAGATCGCCTTTACTTCATCAACAACCAAATCCTCAATTCATGGAAAACAGGACAATTCACCTGGAACAACCCTCAGGGCGGAGCTCTCGAATGGGGCGGCGGCGCTCAAAACGCAATTATTGACACCACTGGTGAAGTGCGTTGGTTCATGAACACGGACCCGATCCATGATCAATACTCCGTTCTAGAAAGCGGACCGATGCTTGGTTTTGAACAGAACAAAGACGGCGCCTACACCTGGGGTTTTGGTCAGCGCTACCTGAAATACGACATTATGGGACGGAAGATCTGGAACCGACGCCTGCCTCAGTCCTATATTGACTTCTCACATGCACTCTGTGCTGCGGAAAATGGAAATTATTTCCTGCGCGTCGCTGCTGCAGCCTACGCGCGGCCAGACGGCAAGACGGTGCGGACGGTACGCGACGTTATCGTTGAGGTCGATGAGTCCGGCAATGTTGTTGATGATTGGCGTCTTTGGGAAATTCTCGATAGTTATCGCGACAATGTCATCAAAACAATGGACCAAGGTGCGGTGTGTCTCAATATTGACTTTTCCAAAGAAGGACAAACGCTTTCCGCAGCAGATCTTGCGGCGATGGATAAATCCGATCGATTCGGCGATATCGCAGGCGTCGGTCCTGGCCGCAACTGGGCGCACGTCAATTCCATTGATTACGATCCGACAGACGATTCGATCATTCTCTCGGTACGCAATCAGTCTGCCGTTGTAAAAATCGGCCGAGACCATCAAGTCAAATGGATTCTGGCATCTCCCGAAGGTTGGCGCAGTCCGTGGAAAGATAAGGTCCTTAAGCCTGTCAATGCCTCTGGACAAATACTCAAAGTTGAAGGTTCGACCTGTGAAGGCGGCTTCGACTGGACCTGGACGCAGCATTCGGCTTTCCGCGTCGACGAAAAATCAACCAAGGATGTGATCTACGTATCTGTCTTTGACAACGGTGATGGTCGAGGCATGGAGCAGCCCGCCCTACCCAATATGAAGTATTCACGAGCCGTCGTCTACAAGATCGACCAGAAGAAGATGACAGTTCAGCAGGTTTGGGAGTTCGGTCAGGAACGAGGAAATGATTGGTACAGCCCTGTCACGTCGCTCGCTAAATATCAGGCCGATAAAGACTCTGTCATGGTCTATTCCGGTTCTGCCGGACTTTTCGGCAAACCATCTGCAATGAAACCTGAAGAACTCGCAAAGATGACAAAGGGCGTTCATCCATATTTAATGGAATTCAGGTGGGGAGAAAAAGAACCTGCAGTTGAAATCAAACTCAATGATGCCATGGGCTACCAAGCTTTCCCCTTTAATCTACAAGAAGCTTTTGAACAATAGTCGTCATTGATACTAGCTATATCGTCGTTCCATTGTTTGATATTTCATATAAAATATTTGAATATACCCGAAAAATATAATTCAAGTGAATACACGATCATGGGGCGACGATTTATTATATTGATTTATAAATAAAATTTATTAGCAGTTCTCTCACACCAATCCTATCATTTAAAAATCCAAAATTACAACAACTTATCAAGAATTCCTATATTAACAGACGTTCTCAATATTGTTAAATTGCTCATATAAATTTATTAATCGCCTTCATAAAAAATATTCAACCAATCACCCCACTCTCACTTAATCAACGCAATTATTATCTTAAAATCACTTTCAACAATATATCTCAGACTTCATAACCAAGAGAAATATTCCATTATTCCAATAATATCCATCAACGAGTTGACGAATAAATCAGATAACTAAAAAATTTGTTGCGATCCATGGAGGGTATTCGTTCAAGCACCACTCTCAGATTGAGCGTAGGATGATGTTCCTAAATTTCGTAGACGCAAGAGTCAACGGCTTGCACTGCGTCATGTGATCAACATCATCGCTTCAAACCGTCATGGGCAGTTTCCACGAACTCATCGCAGGTTTTCATAACTTTCAAGAGTCCTATCTCTTGAAGGAAAAGGAATTTTTTGATCAGCTGGCTCACGGGCAGAAACCCAAAAGTCTTGTCATTGCCTGCTGTGACTCGCGTGTAGATCCCGCTATCCTTTTGGGCGGCAAACCCGGTGATCTGTTTGTTGTGAGAAGCATTGCCGCACTCATCCCGCCGGTCGGACTTTCGTCGCCGCGTGATGCGGTCATGTCGGCCTTGGAATATGGTGTGAAACACCTCGACGTAGACCATCTGATCGTTATGGGGCACTCTGCCTGCGGCGGCATTCACGCAGCGCTCTTCCCCGAAAAAATAGAAAAAGAGTTTTTCTTGTCGCGTTGGGTGCAGATGGCTCACCCCGTTTCTGAAGAACTTCGGCGAGAACTTACTGCAGAACCGACGTCGGAAGTGCTGCCCGATCCCTCCGCACCGGATTTTGTTCGGCGCGTCGAAGAAGGGGCTGTGCTGCAGTCAATTGAAAACCTCCTTTCATACGACTGGATAGAAGCCAAAGTTCAAGAGGGAACGCTGTCCCTTCATGCGCTTTACTACGACCTGAAGTCCGGCACCCTTTACGTCTGGAATGCGGAAAAAGAGGACTTTGAGCCCTCACAGGAACATCACTGCCCCAAAGAAGCCAGTCTCTGTCATTTTTGAGCCCTCGAGAAACAGGCAACGGCCTCTACGCTCTTTATCCTATTGACGCCTTCATAAACCTTGAGGGATGATTTGTTCCGTTAGTGCAGTCATTGCACTTCCCATCAAGTTGAATACCCATACTTTTGAGTCCTCTCATCATGCAGCACAACGCCCG
The DNA here is from genome assembly GCF_003315195.1 of Sutterella wadsworthensis. Taxonomy (GTDB): domain Bacteria; phylum Pseudomonadota; class Gammaproteobacteria; order Burkholderiales; family Burkholderiaceae_F; genus Sutterella; species Sutterella wadsworthensis. The sequence goes on from NZ_QNRV01000006.1 coordinate 32,553, forward strand.
CACCCCCATCGCCATGACGGCGTATTGGTGGCGCCCCTCAACAGAGCGGGCGTTCAGTCGGTGTGCGTGCTGAGAAAAGAAGCTGTTCCTTAAAGCTTTCGAACTTTTCAAAAGCATCCATAAGCCCGCGGATCTCGAGTCCTGCGGGCTTTTGCTTTATCGAGTCGCGGTGAGTCCAACGAGATCCCCCAAGCCATTCTCAAGCAATTCATTCGGAGTACTTCACCATGACCACCTTCAATTTCAATACGCTTTGCGCCGGCCGCAGCCTCACCACGGAAGAATCCCAAGCGCTCTTTACTCAGGTCTTCGAGGGCAAGATCGATCCTGCGCTTTTGGCCGGCATTCTCACTGCGCTGAAGATCAAGGGCGAAACGCCTGAAGAAATCGAAGGCGCAGCCAGAGCCATGGTGGCTGCAGCAGCTCACTTCCCGCGTCCGCGGGGAGTGGAAGTCGGGGAAATCGTCGGTACCGGCGGCGATGGGATGAAAACGATCAACGTTTCAACTACAACAGCGCTTCTGGCTGCCGCAGCGGGACTCAAGATTGCTAAGCACGGCAACCGCGGCGTCTCTTCCCCTACCGGGGCATCAGACCTCCTCACGGCTCTTGGCGTCGACATTCGCCTGACGCCCGATGAAAGCGCACAACTGCTCGACGCCACGGGATTTTGCTTCTGCTTTGCACAGCTCTACCATCCGGCCATGCGTTTTGCCGGTCCTGTACGCGCTGCTTTAAAAACCCGCACGATCTTCAACATTCTGGGGCCGCTCACCAATCCCGCTCACCCAGACTATGCGCTGATCGGCGTTTATTCTCCAGATCTTCTCGAAACAGTCGCACAAACTTTGCGTCTTCTCGGCGTTAAGCGTGCCTACGTTGTACATGGCAGCGGTCTCGATGAGGCTGCTGTCCACGGCACGACCGAAATTGCAGAATTGAAGGAAGACGGTACGATCGAGCGCAGCACGCTCACACCGGCCGACCTTGGGGCAAAGCGCCTCTATTCCATTGAAGAAATCAAAGGCGGCGCCCCTGCAGACAACGCCCTCATTACGGAAGCGATCCTGGCGGGTAAGGGTACAGAAGCACAGCAAGCCTTCGTGACAGCCAATCTGGCACTGCTTCTGAAAATCGGCGGACTTGCGAAGAGCCTGCCTGAAGCCGTTGAACTTGCTCGCCGCACCATGGCTTCCGGCAAGGGGCTCGAAGTGCTCAACGCTCATCGTGCATATGCCGCATCCCATACGGCATCCTCACAGAAAGCTGCCTGAGCCTAGCCCACATCACAACCAAAACCGACAAAATGCAGTTTGATCTTTTTCGCAATGCCAAAGCCACTGACGCCGGCGCCGCACTGAACCACGCGTCCATGGCGAGCACCGTGCTTGAAAAAATTGCTGCCTCGTCTGTTCAGCGAGCGGCAGCGCTTCCTGCCGTCACACGCGCCGAATTCGATGCGGCCGAATTGGAGCGGCGCCAACATTTTGCCGCTGTCGGCATTGATGGCAATGCGCTCGCGCAGCGATATGGTGTTTTTTCGGCTGCCCTGCGCCTTCCAGGCCGCAGAGTGATTCTGGAGATCAAGGCCGCATCGCCGTCAAAAGGCGTCATGAAGACTGCCATTGATCTGGATGATTATGCGAAGGTCTATGGCACCTACGCCGATGCCATTTCTGTACTGACGGAGCCGGAATTCTTCCGCGGCAGTTTTGAGCGCCTGGCCGCCGTCCGTGAACGCACCACACGTCCCCTGCTGGCAAAGGATTTCATTGTGAGTGATCGGCAGCTGCTCGCCGCATACCGCTGCGGAGCCGATGCCGTCCTCTTGATGCTTTCGGTATTAGCCCCTGACGGTTACCGAGACTTGGCAGCCAAAGCCAAAGCACTCGGACTTGAGGTGCTTACCGAAGCCTCATCCGTTGAAGAAGCTCGCGTGGCGCTTGAGCTCGGTGCCAAAATAATCGGCATCAATAACCGCAATCTTCGTACGCTCGAAGTAGATGTCAACCGCGCGCCGAATATAGCGTCAGAATTAACCGGCGATCTGCCTGCGGATGTCGTACTGGTTGCTGAATCAGGCTATACGTCCTTCACCGCCATTGCAAAAGCCGTCGCAGCAGCTCCGCGGTTAAATGCGTTCCTTTGCGGCTCGGCCCTGTCGCAAGCCTCCAACTTGTCTCTGGCTGTGCGGGAACTGTTGTTCGGTCATTCAAAAGTCTGCGGCATTACGCGCCCAGAAGATGCAATGGCCGCTGCTGAGGCGGGGGGTTTAACGGTTGGAATCATCCTCGCGGCACGATCAAAGCGCTGTGTTGTCCTCTCGGAGGCGAAGCGACTGGCAAAAGCCATCCGAGACAATGCTCAACGCTTCCAACTGCCCGTAGCGATTTGTGCAGTAATCGACGCCGCCGAACTTTCTCAGATTCCAACTATCCTGCAAACATTTGCCCCTGAACGCATCCAAATCCATGGAACGCTTTCCGCAGAAGCACTCGAAAACCTTGTTCACTCACATCCCAACACGGCCTTCGTACCCGTCATTGGCGTAAGCATTCAGTGCCGCCGCGCAGACGAAACGGATGCTCACCTTCTCAGAGCAGTTCGCAGCCTTCTGGACGCCGGCGCAGCCAACGTGCTCCTTGATGCTGCCAATGCCTCTGGCTCCGGCGGCACCGGAACGACTTTTGATCACACCGTGCTGGAAGGACTCCAAACGGATCCCCAAGTACTTGCCCAGATTTTGCTCGCTGGGGGGTTATCGCCCGTCAATGCAGCCGAAGCAGCCTTTACCGGCGCTGCGGGCTTTGATTTCAATTCCGGCGTTGAAGAGGCGCCGGGCATTAAATCAGCCGAAAAAATTCATTCGGCCTTTGCCGCTCTCCGCGGCATTCCTGCGCCGAAGCCTCACCACTGATTGTGAGTCCAGCTCTATACAGAACTCTCATTTACAACGGACAGTCCATCATGAAGCTCAACCCTTATTTCGGCCGATTCGGCGGCCAGTTCGTCCCGGAAATCCTTATTCCCGCTCTTGATCAGCTCGAAGAAGCCTTCATCGCCGCCAAGGATGATCCGACATTCCAACAGGAACTTCACACACTGCTCACTGACTATGCCGGTCGTCCGACACCTTTGACAAAGTGCCGCAACCTGACACAAGGCACCAAAACCACGATCTATCTCAAACGCGAAGATCTGGTTCACGGCGGCGCACACAAGACCAATCAAGTGCTAGGTCAAGCGCTTCTGGCCCGCCGCATGGGCAAGACCCGAATCATTGCCGAAACAGGTGCCGGGCAGCACGGCGTTGCCACCGCTATTGCCTGTGCGCTGCTTGGATTCAAGTGCCGCGTCTATATGGGCGCAAAAGACGTTGAACGGCAAAAACCCAATGTCTTCCGTATGGAATTGATGGGCGCCGAGGTTGTGCCGGTACATAACGGCCGCAGCACGCTTAAAGAAGCCTGCAATGCTGCTCTTCGTGACTGGGCTGGTTCTTTTGCCGATACGCATTACATGCTTGGCACCGCCGCGGGTCCGCATCCCTTCCCCACCATCGTGCGTGAATTCCAGAAAATCATCGGTGAAGAAGCTCGTGCCCAGTTTGCCAAACTCGAGGGCGGTCTGCCCGATGCCGTCATCGCCTGCGTGGGAGGCGGTTCAAACGCGATTGGCCTTTTTACCGATTTCGTACCGCATAAGAGCGTCAAGCTGATCGGTGTTGAACCTGCCGGACGCGGTCTTGATACACCGGATCATGGTGCCACGCTTGAAAAAGGGACGCCCGGCATCTTCTTTGGCGCCCGCTCCTACAACATGCAGACGCCGGACGGTCAGATTGAAGAATCTTTCTCTATATCAGCCGGGCTCGACTTTCCATCCGTAGGACCCGAACACGCTCACCTGCAGGAAATCGGCCGAGCTGAATATCACGGCATCACAGATCGTGAAGCACTGTCCGCTTTCATTGAACTCTCCCAGCGCGAAGGCATTATTCCCGCTCTGGAAAGCGCTCACGCACTCGCTTATGCCCTCAAGCTGGCACGTCAAAATCCTGAACGCGAGCAAAAATTTGTCGTCAATCTCTCCGGCCGCGGCGATAAGGATATCTTTCAGGTCTCGCAGCGTTTGGAAGACGAGGGACTTTTTGTGAACGGCCGTCTTGCCGCCGATGCTGCCCAGGCCGTCCTGGAAGGCTGATCACCCGATATATCTCTCGAAATGAATTCAACCCAAATTTTTCAAGGATTCCCTCTCATGACGCAGTCAGACCGTTTCGCTGCACGTTTTGCCGTGCTGGCACAAAAGAAGGAAGGCGCCTTTGTCCCCTTTGTCAATCTTTGCGATCCAACACCGGAAATCTCGTCCCAAATTTTGGAAGCGTTAGCAGCCGGCGGAGCCGATGCACTTGAACTCGGCATTCCTTTTTCCGACCCCTGCGCAGACGGTCCGATCATTGAAGCTTCAGCTCAGCGCGCACTCGCAGCGGGCTCAACGACCGCCAAATGTCTGGGAATTATCAAAGCGTTCCGCGCAAAACACCCGGATATTCCAGTGAGCCTTATGCTCTATGTAAACCTCGTGACAGCGCCCGGCGTCGAAAACTTCTTTGCGGCCGCCAAGGATGCCGGCGTTGATGCTGTGCTTATCCCTGACGTTCCGATTTCAATGCGCGAAGCCGAACCTGAATGGGACGCTGCCGCCAAAGCGCACGGCATTCATCTGATTGCCATCGCACCGCCCAACGGTACTCCGGACCTCTATAAAGAAGTCGCTCAGCGCTCTACGGGATATGTTTATCTCCTCTCCCGCGCAGGCATTACTGGTACGGATAAAACTGCCGGGCGTCCCGGTGAAGCCGAAATTGCTGCACTTCGCGCTGCCGGCTCGGCGCCATTGCTTTTGGGGTTTGGCGTATCGCGCCCTGAACATGTCTGTGCTGCGCTTGAAGCAGGTGCAGACGGCGCCATTGCCGGATCTGCCGTTGCTCAGGTGATCACGGAGAACCTCAGCAATGTCCCTGTGATGCTCGAGCGCCTCACCGCATTTGTTAAAGAAATGAAAGCCGCCACCGCTCTTAGATGAAACGCAAAGCGGCTGCATCCGTCAGGCATCAGCGCCGTCTTGATCCTTTGAACGCCTCAAGACGGCGCATTTTATTTGCCGCACGTCCAGCCGCCGGCAGCTTTAGGCGCCCGCGGTTTGGGAAAGAAGTATCTGAGTTTGGCGTTGGGGTGCTGCTTCGTGAGCAAGCTCACTAGAGCAAAGACCACTGCAGTCACAAAGAGCCCCGGAACGATTGCATGGAATCCCCAAAGGTTGGGCTTGAAAAGCAGCAGTCCCGCATAGAGCATGAGCCCAACCGAGATCGAGGCTACGCATCCCTTGGCTGTGGCTCGCCGCCAGAAAAGTCCCAAGACTAATGGGAATAAGAAGGCAACTTCCAATCCTCCGAAGCTGCCCATGTTGATCCAGGCAATGAGATCAAAGGGACGAGCGGCAGCCGCCATGGCGGCAAGTCCCAGCACCAACGTTGCCCAGCGCGAAATGCGCAGAAGGACCTTAGGCTGATGTTCAAGCTCCGGACGTGCTGCCAAAAGCAAATCCTTCACAACCGCCGATGAGGCTGCGATCAAAAGCGAACTCACTGTCGACATGGTGGCTGCCAGCGGGCCGATCAAGGTTATACCGGCCTCTATCGGCGTGAGATGCTGAGTAATGAGGCGCGGCACGACGTGATCCGTGGATGCGCCTGCAAGATCAAAGTCAGGCAGCCCGCGCGCAAAAACACCGATTACGGTAATGCCGATCATCAGTGCGCCGCACACTATCGTACTCACGATCATCGCGCGATGAAGGTCTGCAGAAGACTGGTAACTCATGCACCGCACAGCCGACTGCGGCAGCCCTGCCGTTCCGAAACCCACCAAAATCCAGGCCGAAAACAACAGCGTCCAGGGAAGTGCGCCATTGGCATTGGGTGAAAAAATGGGGCTCAAAGACAAATCCGCTGACGGATCTGCAAGTTGGGCGGCAGCAGCACGCTCCATAGCGGCAGTCAGTCCGCCAGCCTCCCCGATGACGGCCCACCCCAGCATCACCATGCCGACAATCATCAGGACTGCACAAACAAAGTCAGTCCATGCAACCGCTCGAAAGCCGCCGAAGGTCGTATAGAAAACAGTTAGGAGGCCAAACAGCAGAAGCCCCAAAACGGGATCAATGCCGGCCGCCTCCGCAAAGATCGCAGCGCCGCCGATGAACTGTCCGGTCATCATGGCGCAAAAGCAGATAAGCAATGCAAGCGACAGCAGCACCGTCAATGCACGGCTGCCGAAGCGCACCTCAAGAAGCCCCGTTACGGTAATTGCGCCGGAGGCTCGGGATGCCAGCGCCATCTTTTTACCTAAGAGACCCAAAATAAAAAACCCTGCAATGATCTGTGGCGCAGCAAAAACTACCCAGCCAAGCCCAAGCTTCCAGGCGATGCCCGGACCAGACACAAACGAGCTGACGGACCCGTAAGTGGCTACTAAAGTCATTGCGAGCACAACACCGGAAAGACTGCGGCTGCCTAAAAAATACTCGTCGGCAAAGCGCTGCTTTTCTTTTTCTCGGCTGCGGCGCCGCTCCGTCCACACCGCAGTCACCGCAAGCGCTGCGAAGAAGAGCAGGATCGGAATGAAAATGAGGACTGTCCGGCTGGTCATTGCGCTGCCTTTTCTGCTGAAGAGTCTTCGTGATTACCGGCAAACGCCCTCTCCTCGGGCACCATATCAAGCGGCATCGCCTTGAAATACCGCTTCACAATGAACATCACCACCAGCACTGAGAGCACATACCCGCCGCAGACGGCGACCCAAAACCACAGCGGCAGCCCCCAAAAACGTTCATGAACATCTTTAAAGAGCGCAATGCTCCCCCAGAAGAAAGCAAAAAGCCCCAAAGCGGCAATGAACGTCACAGCCGCTTCGCGGCCGCAGATTCGCAGCGCCTCATCATACGTTGGGGTTGAAGGCACACTGCGGGGGGCCGCTTTTCGAGGGAAAACGTCATTGGACGAAGTCATTTGAATTCGTATTCCTCTTTAGGGAGATCAAAGGCAGAAGCAAAGGTCATCCTGTCAAGCTCGGCAACTTTAAGCCTCAGCGTTCAGAGAATACTCGCCCGACGCACAAATCTATAGGCATAAACCTGCATCATCCGCATTCTACCGTCTGGATGAGGAAGCAGCAAATTGGTCGCTGCAAACGAAGAGGACTGCAAAAAAGAACTTGAAACCGCAGCCTCAATAGGCTTAATCCCAATGCTTTTCCCGAACAGGCAGCGTCAGCCCTGCCTGCTTCATCGCCGCCTTGAGCAGCAGCAGATCTTCCCAAGCCTTGGACTTGGCTGCCGGCGATCGAAGCAAATAGGAGGGATGGTAGGTCGCAACCGCCGGCACCTGCCGTCCATCGGGAAGCTGCGCCAGATGAATGCGCCCCCGCATCTTAGAGATCGAAAACATTTCATCAGCAGGCTTCAGAAGCGACGAAATGGCAAATCGCCCTGCGAGGAAAAGCACATCGGGCTTGAGCAATTCAAGCTGCCGGGCAAGCCAGTGTCCGCAGCAAACAATCTCTTCGGGCTGAGGATTTCGGTTGCGCGGCGGGCGGCATTTAAGCACATTCAAAATCACACAGTCGCGTCGGCGTACCAGTCCGAGCGAATCAAGCATGGCGGTCAGGAGCTTGCCGGATTTGCCGACAAAAGGAATGCCCTGAAGATCCTCCTCTGCCCCCGGTGCCTCTCCCACCACAACGAGTTTAGGTCCGGGTCCGCCGTCGGAGAAGACAACATGTTGACGGCCCATCGCAGAAAGCGCACAAGCAGTACAGTGCTGCGAAAGTGTCTGCAGCGCCTGCCAATCGGCCGAAGCAATTTTGTTCAGAAGTTCCGTACTCATGCCGACCGCCGGCTGTGCATCTGCCTGGGGTACAGTCGGAGAAGCTGTGGAAGTCTGTGCCGCCCGAGCAGATTGAGGAGCCTGCGGGAGACTTCCCGTTTTTGCTGCAGTGAGTTCAGCCCGTGCCGGCACAGCAGATCGTTTCGGTGATGGGGACTGCGGCCGCCCGGCAGGCCGCAAAGCCCCTGTCGGCACCAGCGGATCCATCGAATCACGCAGAAGCCATACGGGCCCGAGTCCCATGGCATCGAGCATTTCTATCGATTCTCGGCTGAAGGCAGGCTGCTGAAGCTCTTGCGTCATAGTGCCTCCTCAACGATTAACGCTGCCGGCGCTTTAGAGGCTCCCGGAAGTTCGCGGCGCATCAGCACGGCATCTTCCCGACCGCTCAGATGGCGGTAATAACCTCGGCGTCGGCCGACGACAACAAATCCGTTCTGCTCATAGAGACGGCGTGCCGGGATATTGCTTTCGCGCACCTCCAGATAGAGGGACGATGCACCGCGCCGCGCGAGCTCGGCTTCTAGTTCAGCAAGCAGCGCACGGCCAATGCCTTGACGCTGCATGGAGGGTGCAGTACCGATGATAAGGAGTTCACTTTCGTCGAGTACGAGACTCGCCACCGCCCATGCAGCCAAGCCCGCTTCGGACGCCGAGGCAGAAGCGGACTGAACAACGAGGCAAAGGTGTCCCGTATTGAGCGAATCCAAAAAGTTCCCGGCACTCCAAGGCGACTCTTCCACCCGCCCCTCCAATAGAGCCAGTGTTTCGACATCGTCTGGACGCATTGCGCGCACGATGAGATCCGATCGACCGCTCAGCGGACGGCCGCCAGAAAAATGATTCGGCGCCGGAGCCGTCGTCACAAACGCTCCCCTGCCGCACGTTCGGCCATCGTCAGCGCCACGCGGTTGCGAACATAGACGGGATGAGCAAGTTCGGGACGAATGGTGCCGCCCGAAAGCGCCATACGGCGGGCAATGCGTGCAATAGCGTCCGGACGCGAATCCGCCGCATTAACCATGCGGATGCCGCCATCGCTCCTGATCTTCATTGCCTCCGAATACACCTTGGAACCGCTGCCGCAGAGCATATCTGCTTTAAAACGCTCCAGATAGGTCTGAGCATCTTCCGGCGCAACCAATACGGGACCATCCAGCCGCTCGAGGCGATCCTCTGCAGCGGCGGGCACACGCCACATCCCGGCATAGCACTCGTGCATGCGGGCATCGTTTAAAACCGCAATGCGGGTTCCCGGACGAGCAGCCTCCAAATGAGTCTCTCGAAGCCATTCAGCCAGCGCTTCCAAGTTGGAGACTTGCGCCACCGGAACTTCAAGCGCCCAGGCGAGTCCTTGTGCCGCACCGCAGGCGACGCGCAGTCCGGTAAAGCTTCCCGGTCCTTCGCCGAACGCGATCAATCCCAAATCCGTCTTTTCAATACCGGCTTCATGAATGAGGTCCCGCACCATCGGCAGCAGTCGTTCGCTGTGGCGGCTGCCTACGTGCTCCACATGCATGAAAAGCGAACCGTCCGCAAGAAGAATCGCAGCGCCGCAGTCTTCCTGCGCTGTATCAAGCGCCAGAATATGAGGAATCAAGGTGTCAGTCATGGAAAGCTCGGGCTGCGGTTCAACACATAAACCGTCCCTTTAAAGTCTGGGAACAGCTGCAATTATACGGTCGGGGCATTTGTTCACTCAGGCCGATTTGGTCTGCTCACCGCGCCTGCAGGATAATAAGAAATTCAATTGTTAAACCGATTTGATCGGCGACTCTTGTCCTGCTTCAGTATCTGAACAGTTTTCTCCTTTTACGCCGCTTCAGCCTTCATGACACCATCCTGCGAAACTTCATCCACCCGCCCGCGCACTCGGCTTTCGCCGCAAGAACGCCGGCAGGCCATTCTTGCAGCCGCCCGCCGATGCTGCGTCAGAAACGGCGCATTTGATTTATCGCTGGCCGATGTTGCTCAAGAGGCCGGCATTTCGAGGAATCTGGTCTATCACTACTTTAAGAACCATGAATCGCTTCTTGAAGCGCTCCTCGTTGCCGAAGGTGAGATTCTGGCCGCGCGCGCCGCTGAAATAAAGCCGCTCACCGGCGAAGCGCCGCGCGAGACACTGCGCAGACTTATTTGTGCATTTCTCGACTTTACGGCTGAACGCGCTGACGGTTTTTCACTGCTTCATAATGCACCAGACATCAAACCGCTTTTGCGGGAACGGTTTAACGCATCTGCCAGCCTTTTTTCGGGTCGGATTCTCGATTTGCTGAAGCTTCCCGACACTCCCGCATCACATGCAGCCGTCGAAGCTGCTACGGGATTTCTGCTGCGATTCGCCTATATTGAACGCAATGCACTGGCGCATAAGCGTGATGCAGCTGCAGACCTCTGCCTGGCGGTGATTGAAGCCGCCGCCAACGGCGTCAAAAAATTCGAAGAAGTATGAGCCTTCATTGCGCAGCAGCTCATGAGCGCAGCGGCTGCCAAGTTCATTGAATGGCCTGTCTCAGTGCCCGGGGGCATTGAGATCCTTCGCCCCATGGCGTCGATCGGCACTTCCTAGGTGCTGCATGTGCACTTCCATAATTTGCTCTCGCATCAAGCGCATGTCTTCGCGGCAGAGCTTAGGGTGCTTCACCTGACCGCCGTCGCCGCGGGCATCAAGCGAAAAACGACGGCGAAGCGCCTCTTGATCTCTTGCACTCATATAAGAGCGAAGTTCGTTTCGCTCTTCATTGCTCAGCCCTCGCCAATAAGAAGTCTTTGAAGCTTCGTCCAGATACGGCCAAAGCTTTGCACGCTCCTGAGCAGACATTTCACTCCAGAGCTGCAAACACGGCGTACTGGCGGGTTCACAGCCGTCCGAACCAGCAGTCTTGCTGCCCAAATTGGCCGGATCCGGCCAAGCCGAAGCCGCTCCGCTTGCAGCGAGACAACAAGCCAGCACAAGCGCACTGCAGGAATGATGATGAAGCATAAAATCAACGCCTCTCTACGAGGATTGCGGAGCTTCGCGAAGCAGATGCCTCTATGGGAGGCCTGCTGACGAAGATCACGTATTCAGGGTCTTCTCTTTGATTGGAATATATCAGTGCGCTCTAGTGAGAAGCTGAAGCGAAGCGTTCGAAAGCGTGACAGAACATTGCCTTGGGATCACTGTTGGATCGACTGATTCAATCACGTCAAAGCGACATATATTGTCTCAACATGAACCATTCACCCCGCCGTTTCTACCCTTCTTCATAGTTATCAAGTCCGACTATTCTTCTTGAAGACTAGCTTGTTCCATACCTGCCAACACCAAAAACAGCGCAAAAGTTTGCAATTCGAAAGCACAGGCGCCTATTTGTAACTCTCGATTGCCAGAGGGTGGCGCAAAGCCGTTTCTGATGAAACAATTCATGCATCTGCAAATCATCCGCCACTTCTTGATAGATTTATTAAAGAAGTCGGTCCAAGGAGCCCAAAGTGGTTGAACGCACTCCCAAAATTCTCATTGTCGATGACGACCCCCGTCTACGAGACCTGTTGCGCCGCTATCTCGGCGAAAATGGCTTCAACGTCCTCGTCAGCGAAAACGGCGAAGCTATGAAGCGCCTTTGGGTGCGCGAACACTTCGACGTGCTGATTCTGGACCTGATGATGCCGGGGGAAGACGGTCTGGCCATCCTCAAGCGTCTGCGCGCTGAAAAGGATATGACGCCGGTCATCATGCTGACGGCCCGAGGAGAAGACGTCGACCGTATTCTCGGTCTCGAGCTCGGCGCTGACGATTATCTCGGAAAACCTTTTAATCCTCGCGAACTGCTTGCCCGCATCCACGCCGTATTGCGCCGCCGTCCGCGTCAGGACGCTCCAGGCGCCCCTTCAATGGAAAATGAAGTGGTGAAGTTCGGCGACTTTGAACTGGATCTAGGCACCCGTGTTCTCAAAAAGAACGGCGAAATTGTGCCGCTCACAACCGGTGAATTCGCTGTGCTTAAGGCCTTTGCCCGCCATCCCCGTCAGCCGCTCTCACGCGACAAGCTCATGGAAATGGCTCGCGGCCGTGAATATGAAGCCTTTGACCGTTCCCTTGACGTTCAGGTTTCGCGTCTGCGTAAGCTCCTTGAGCCCGATCCCTCGAAGCCCCGCTATCTGCAGACAGTCTGGGGACTGGGATACGTCTTTATCCCGGACGGTCACGCTTAATTACGCAAGCGAGCGTTCGACAGACCGTCTCTCAAACAGGCCCGCACGGGCCTGTTTGCGCTTAGAGCTCTCTAGTGAAGGCAATCTCATCGCCCGCGGCATCTGCCAAATGGCTAAACTTTTTCCTTCGCCTTCTTTTTTCACCTTCTGACGCGAGGAGTCCGCTTTGGCCTGGATCTCTCAACTCAAAACACGGCGGCCGAGTCTCTTCTGGCGCACGTTTCTCCTGCTCTGCGGCCTGCTCTTCTTTTCTGTCATCGGCTGGCTACAAAGCTTTCGCGTACTTTCTGAACTGCCCTATTCACAAGGGGTTGCGCAACACATCGTTTCGACTGTCAACCTCACGAAGTACGCCCTCGTCACGGCCGATCCGCTCTACCGCGTCGATCTTTTGAAAACGCTGGCCGTGCGCGAAGGGGTGCTCATTTCTCCTCGCGACCCCACCGATACGATCACCAAGATGCCCTCAGAAAGCTTCAATGGTCTGATTGATCAAATGGTGAAAAGTTCGCTGGGACCCGAGACAATTCTGGCGACCTCCGTGAACGGCAATCCCGGTCTCTGGGTAACCTTCGACATTGACGGCGACCAGTATTGGCTTCAAACCAAGGACGACGTGCTGGATCCCCCGTATGGCACTGCCTGGCTATGGTGGGCTGTGGCCGCTGGGCTGGCTTCGCTCTTTGGCGCCACACTGCTTGCTCGTCATGTGGTGCAGCCCCTTGCCAAATTGTCCGACTTTGCCAATCAAGTGAGTAAAGGCATCAAACCGGAACCGCTCCCAGAAGACGCTTCCACCTCTGAGATTCAGGCAGTCAATGTGAGTTTCAACCGTATGGTGGAAGATCTCGCGCACATGGAGGCCGACCGCGAACTGCTTTTGGCCGGCGTCTCTCACGACTTGCGTACGCCGATCACACGCCTGCGTCTGGAAATTGAATTGGCTTCCCATCTGCCAGAGGACTCCCGTGAGGCCATGGTGAGTGACCTTGAGCAAATGGAAAACATCGTCAACCAATTCCTCGCTTATGCCCGCTGCTCCAACGAAGAACAGGTGATGGTGAACTTCAGCGAAGCGGTTCAAACGGCCATCCACAATGCCCGTATTGATGCCGACCCGACCATGGAAGTGACCACGCAGCTCGCACCTGACGTTTTCGTGATGGCACACCCGCTGGAGCTCTCGCGTGCTGTCCAGAACTTAATCGTCAACGCACAGCGATATGGGCGCAGTGACGACGGGAAGCTTCGTCTCACTATGACGGTGAAAAAGAGCGCCGACAACCAAACCGCAGAACTCGACGTCGCCGATCAGGGTACGGGTTTGCCGGAAAGTCAGCGTGCGCGTGTGATGCGCCCCTTTGAGCGCGGCGAATCTGCCCGCAGCGGCGTAACAGGATCGGGTCTTGGTCTGGCCACCGTCGACCGCATCGTCCGTCGTTCCGGCGGCACAGTTGTGCTGGGCGACGCACTGCCGCACGGGCTCCTTGTTAAAGTACAGTTCCCGTTAATCCAGCGCTCAACCTTGAAGAAAGCCTTGAAGGAACAAGACAAAGCTGCGCTCAAACTGGAAAAGGAAGAAGAAAAGAGCCAAGAAGCCCTTCCGCAATCGTCCGAGCAAACCAACGGCCAAACGCCGCAAGAAACGGCGCAGTCTGCCGGCAGCTTGAGTTCCAGCGAGTCCATTACCGCTCAACATGAGCCATCAAGCTCCGACAAAAATCAACAGTCCTGAGCTCTGTTCTTTGTCCAGAGACATCGAGAGGCGCTTCCTTAAAAGAAGCGCCTCTCGTTTTTTGATTTCTTTCGGTCAGAACGTTAGCCTGCAGCACTCCGCTTTTGCTGCTGCACTGCTCTCATCCCATTCACTTGGGCAACCAATCAAATACCGCCGGCGAGCAGTGCCAACACGCCGCAATGTGAAGCTGCGCGGGGAGCGGAAGCGCGGAAGCCGCGCGTTGGCCGCTGCAGACGTGAACGCACGGGCGAAGCCGATGCGGTCTGCACGGACTCCGCAGTCGTGTGCTCTGCTGCTGCGCAGGCCTTACGAACCGTAACGGAACCGTCATCATTGATAGTGAATTCAACGCTCGAGCCGCCTTCCTGCAGACCCAAAAAATCGCGAACAGCCTTGGGAATTGTGACCTGACCCTTGATCGTCAAACGGTTGGACATCATTTCTTCTCCTCTTTAGCCGATGTCTGATCTTTTGCGACCAGAACTCGGCAATCCGGAACAATTCCGCCTGAGGAAAAGCCAACACCGCACTTCTGAACAATACTCTCTGAATTTTGAAGCGCAGGCAGGCCGCATTCCCTGATGTCTCAGGGCGGCTCCCCGCGGGAGCACCACTCTGGCGGAAGTCTCTTCGTCCCTTAGATTGATGATGATGGGGACACTGAGACTGAAGATCTCGCTCTCTTTACCGACTGCTGAAACCTCTCTCAGAGGCTCTCGGCCGCATGGGACTGCAGGGAGGTGGGCTCCGATGCAGCTCCGAACCACCTTGCCCGAGAAGGCAGGTTGGCGGGTAAACCCTTACTGGATTACCTCTCTTCATGCTGTGAAGACAAAGCTTATGCCTCTGAAACCGATTATGCAAGTCTCAAAACGACTTTTGAGCTGGAAACCTCCCAAAATACGCTACGAATATTTCCTTATTCTCGATAGTCCTCATTTTCTATCTTTTTCATAAACATCAATTAATTGATCATCTAACAGATCTCATTTCAGTAGCCTAAGTGAAATAAAGCACGGCTCTTCGCTTGTCAGTTGACAAACTCCTGATAGGATTGTAAAGAAGATTTCCTCCACTTTGACAATAATCAAGGAGCGACACCCATGCCACTCCAATCATCATCCGTCTCGATCGACGCCATGTCGAACCAGACGAAGATCTGGGCCTTTATTCTCGGCCCCATTCTTGCCGTTATTGTTTACTACCTGATGCCCGATCAGTTTGTGAACGCCTCCGGCCAGACCGTCCCTTTCACGCACGCCGGCAAAGCCTGCGCCGCCGTCACAACGCTAATGGCTGTGTGGTGGTTCACTGAAGCAATCCCCATCGCTGTGACAGCGATGATCCCCATCGTCCTTTATCCGCTCCTTGAAGTAGCCACTCCCGTCAATACAATGCGGCACTATGCCTCCGGGACTATCTTCCTCTTTTTAGGTGGCTTTCTGATTGCTGCGGCCATTCATCGCTGGCATCTGGATCGACGCATCGCACTGGCAACCATCTCGATCTTCGGCACTAAACCCAAGCAGATCATCTTCGGGCTGATGATCTCGACAGCATTTCTTTCCGCATGGGTTTCCAATTCGGCTACCGCAGCGATGATGGTGCCAATCGCCATCGCGGTAATGGGTGTCATTCGTTCAACACAAGAAAGTCCGGAAATCACGCCGGACGAAAAAAACTTTGGTGTAGTCGTCCTCCTCTCTATTGCCTACGCGGCCTCAATCGGCGGTATGGCCACGCTGGTCGGATCGCCCCCCAACGGTATCTTCGCGCGCTTTGTTGCCGACCGCTACCATACGGAAGTGTCATTCCTTGACTGGATGCAGGTTGCCCTTCCGGTGACACTCCTGCTTCTCCCCGCAACCTTCCTGCTTCTCAACGTGCTTTTTCCGGTCAAGATGGATGGGATTCCCGGCGGCCGCGAGTGGATTCGCAATGAACTGAGAAAGCTCGGACCCATGAGCCGAGGGGAAAAAATCGTCCTTTGCGTCTTTGCTGGAACCGCACTGCTATGGATCTTTGGACCATTTCTGCGCGGCCTGGAAATTGGCGGTGCAACACCGCTCAAACCCCTGACTGAAGAAGTCATCGCCATGCTCGCAGGCGTTTTGCTCTTCATCATTCCCGTTGATCCGAAGCGCGGCATTCATGCGCTCGACTGGAACAGCGCCAAGGATGTCGTAGCCTGGGATGTGCTGCTTTTATTCGGCGGCGGTCTGTCTATGGCCGCAGCCATTCAGTCAACCGGCGTCGCTGCCCTCATCGGTGCTCAAGCTCAGGTCTTTGAAGGGATCGGCGAACTGCCCATGATGTTTGGCGTCTCCACAATCGTCACCTTCGTCTCTGAGGTCACCTCCAATACGGCGTTGGCAGCAACCATGATGCCGGTGATCGACGCGGCAGCGGGAAGCCTGCACTTCAACCCTGAGCCGATTCTCTTTGCCACGGTCTTTGCAGCGTCCTGTGCCTTTATGATGCCTGTGGGCACACCCCCGAACGCCATTGTCTTCGGTACCGGACGCATCCGCATCGGCGACATGGTGAAGGCTGGCATTTGGCTCAATTTCATCGCCGTTATCATTGGTGTTCTGGTGAGCTATTTCTTCGGCCGCGGCATTGTTCCGATGACCTAACCGATCCATTTTCAATCACCATGCTAAAAGCCGGTTGACACAGCTGTCACCGGCTTTTTTTCATTCAATATTCGCAAACAAAAAAGCGGCCGAACATCGCCGTACCGCTTTGTGTTTCCTCTGAAGATAGATGAACCTTAACGACCGCGGCCGCCCAGCAGCGCCGCAACCGGACGACGCTTTTCTTGCCGCTCAAGAAAGACCGGCGCATCGGCCTTCTGCGCCGACGAGGTCGCCCGCGGATTTTCCAGATACGGCATATCGAAAATGGGGTCACGATGACGCTGCGCAGGCGGCATGTACGCACGAGCGCGTTCACGCGCAAGACGTTCATCCTCAGGCGTATCGACACGTTCAGCATAGGACGAGCGGTCGTCACGGCGATAGGGTGCACCTGAGCCTCGGCGCGTACGCGGCATCGGCGAAATCGAAATCGGCTTAAAGGTCTGTTTTGTCAAAGCCTCAATCGCTTCAACGAGACGTTTGTCTTCAGGCGTAGCAAGCATTGTTGCCACACCTTTTGCGCCGGCACGGCCAGTGCGGCCGATGCGGTGAACGTAATCTTCTGCGCTGTAAGGAACGTCGTAATTGATAACGAAAGGAAGCTCCTTAATGTCAAGACCTCGGGCGGCAACATCGGTTGCGACGAGCACATGGATTGCACCGTTCTTGAAGCCCTCGAGCGCCACCTGACGTTCTTCCTGCGTTTTGTCACCGTGAATGGCGTCAGCATTGATGCCGACGCGCTCAAGCGTGCGTGCAAGACGACGACAGGTAATCTTGGCATTGACGAAAACGAGCACCTGCGTGAGCGGCGTCCCTTCCGGACCGCGCGTCTTAAGCATATCGATGAGCACATCTGTCTTTTCGCGGTCATTGACGGCAAAAAGCTCCTGCGTCACCGTCTCAGCAGTGGAATTTTCGCGGGCAACTTCGATTACTGTCGGGTTGTCCTTGAGGAAGCTCTTGGCGAGCTTTTTAATCTCAGGCGAAAAAGTCGCAGAAAAGAGAAGACTCTGTCGATGCTGGGGCAAAAGCTGCAGAATGCGGGAAATATCGGGCAGGAACCCCATGTCAAGCATGCGGTCAGCTTCGTCAAGCACCACAATTTCGACCTGAGACAAATTGACCGAGCGCTGCTGCACATGGTCGAGCAGCCGACCCGGCGTTGCCGTGAGGATCTCCACGCCGCGCCGGAGCATATCGGCCTGCGGCCGAATATCGACGCCCCCATAAACCACGCCGGCGCGCAACGGCGTATCGGCACAGTATTTAACGAGATTGTCGGAAACCTGATCCGCAAGTTCGCGCGTGGGAGCCAGAATGAGTGCCCGAACCGGATGGCGAGCCGGCGACATCGAAGTATTCGCCTTGGGCAGAATGCGCGCAATGAGCGGCAGTCCATAGCCTGCTGTCTTCCCTGTCCCGGTCTGTGCCGCGCCCATCACATCGCCTCCCATGAGCACCACAGGAATAGCTTTTTCCTGAATCGGCGTTGGCTGGGTGTAGCCCATACGCTCAATGGCAGAAAGAATGCGGGGATCGAGACCGAACTGATCGAAAGAAGACATCCGAATATCTTGGGCAGAGAGAACGCGGGGACGGCGAAGCCGCAAAATAGCGGCCACACTCGGAACAGGCTTCAACACAACACGTCGAAGCGTCCGGAGCGGGACGCTGAAGGTCTCCCGCGCTCGGAACAAGAAGCGTCGACGGACGATCGTTGCTGCAGTCGTCGTCCGCGAATGAATTGAATGGTAGGCCCGCTGGGGCTTGAACCCAGGATAGCCGGATTATGAGTCCGGTGCCTTAACCAACTTGGCTACAGGCCCCCATGTCTTAGAAAGATGACGATTGTAGCTGATTATTGAGCAGTTCATCAGCTGCCGCTACAAACGAATGTCTGCAGCATTTGCTGCCATACTTGGTTGATGCGAGATTGGAACCAAGCAAAATTTAAGACCTCCGCAGGCATGCCTGTCGGAGGTCTTCGTATCACCTGAGATTTAACAGAAATAACATCGTATTAGATGAAGTTATCTCAGCTCTGGAGATAGTCACGCAGACGTTCCGTAAAGTCCGGCGTGCGGAGTTTGCGGATGGCAGCAGACTCAATCTGGCGCACTCGTTCGCGTGTGAGACCGAGCGTACGGCCCACTTCCTCGAGCGTGTGATCCTGATTCGTACCGATGCCATAGCGTAAACGCAACACCTGAGCTTCACGCGGATTGAGTTCATTGAGCGACTTTTGAATACAGTCGATCATTGAGCGGTCCTGAAAGGCCACACCCGGATCGTCGCGCTCATTGCCGCGAACGAAGTCGAGCTTAGTCGCATCTTCCTCGTCACCGATCGGGGCGTCAATGGATTCCACTCCGCGCATCGCCTGCGTGAGCAAATTTACTTTCTGAAGCGGCAGATCCGCGAGCTCTGCGAGCTCCTGCTCAGTCGGCTGACGACCGTGCTGCTGCAGGAACTTCTGCTTCTGACGGCGCAGCTTGTTGTAGGACTCCGTCATATGCACAGGAATGCGAATAGTGTTGCCGAAATCCGCCACCGCACGGGTAACCGATTGACGAACCCACCAAGTCGCATAGGTTGAGAACTTGTAGCCGCGGCGGTATTCGAACTTGTCGACCGCCTTCATGAGACCCAAGTTGCCTTCCTGAATCAGGTCCGTCATGGCAAGACCACGATTGACGTAACCCTTGGCAATAGAGATTACGAGGCGCAGATTAGCCTCAATCATCTTTGCCTTGGCCTGCATGAGGTTCGTTTGCGCAAGCTTCATCGCACGGCCGAGCTCACGCTGCTCAGAATGTTTGAGCAAGCCTTCTCGTTCTGCGCTGATCAGCACCGCCTGCTCTTCCTTGAGCACCGCCATCGAATGACTCACTGCATCCGACCAGGGCTTGCCGGCAGCCGATATTTTTTCAAAGCACTCGGGATCAGTGACGCCGTCGCTCTTGAGAAGCTCTACAACCTGCACTTGCGGCATGCGGCATTGGTTAGCCAAGGTCGCGCGCATCTTCTTGAGCGTATTGTTCACTTCATCCATATGCTGGCTGATGTGATCCGTCATTTGAGTAACGAGCTTCACGGAAAAGCGGATCGGCGACAAAGCTGCCGACATGTCAGCAAGCGCCTTGCGGTATTCCTTCTCTCGCTTTGGATCGCCATAGGTTTCACGCACACGGTCGAGCGATTTGCGGGCGAGCTCAAAAAGTGAAAGCACGCGGGCGCGCATTTCCGCGAGCTGATCCACCGTCATGGCTGCTGCGCCAATGTCGGTAGCAATCTCATCAGCGGATGAGTTGGCATTTTCCTCAGCAGCGGCATCATTAAAGCCGTCCACGACGGTATCTACCGCGGTGTTCTCGTCTTTAAGCGCCTCTCCAAGCCGCAGGATTTCTTCCACTGCGATCGGGTACTCCACGATAGTTGCCACAAGCTTGATCGTGAATTGTTCAATCGACTTGGCAACTTCGATTTCTCCGGCACGTGTGAGCAGCTTATGCGAACCGACGCCGCGCAGATAGGCACGCAACGGATCCTTTGAAAGACCGACAGACTCTTCGGGCGTCAGCATCACAGCGGCGTCATCTTCGTCAATGTCATCGCTGTTGTCGCCGCCCATGCCGTTGATGAGGATGTCATCCTCATCCGGCGGGGCCTCAAAAACCTGAATACCCAGACGGCCGAGCTGTTCGGTTACTTCCTGAAGATTTTCCGAAGTACGAAGTGCGCTTTCGGGCAGATAATCGTTGATGTCTGCAAGCGTCACCCAGCCGCGGGAACGCCCCAGACGCACGAGTTCACCGTAGCCGTTGCGCGGCGTGCGGTTGTCGGCGTCCTGATCATCCTCATCGGAATCCTCAGACCCATCGGCAGCGTCAATATTCTCAGCATCCTCGCCTTCAGGCTGCCAGGCATCGAGTTCGGCAACCTCCTCGTCGACCATTCCGTCATCGTCATCGGCGAGAACAGCATCGCTCGAAAGCTCGCCGTCGACCTCGTCATCAACATCATCAGCATCCGTATCAAACGGCACTTCTTCGGCCGCCTTGACCTTCTTGGACTTAGAGGCTGCCGTTTTACGAGGTTTTTTAGGTTTGGCCGCCGCTTCAGCGCCATCGGCACCTTCAGCAGTCTTTTCTGCTTTACTCTTACGCGTGCGCTTAGGTTTGGCCGGCGCTTCATCAAGCGCACCATCCCCTTCCGCTTTCTTCACCCGCTTCGTTCGAGCTGGTTTTTTCTCGGCCGTATCGGCTGGTTCGGACTTCACCTTCTTGGTGTCCGCAGTCGTGAGTTCGGCAGCGGCTTCCGTATCTTCCGTCGTCTTCTTTGTCGTCTTGGCCATTGTGCACTCCGCAGCATTCATCTCAACGGCTCTCCCAAGAGAGTCCGCCGTTCGAACGCGTCGGGCATAATTCTTGAATTCACAGCCGTAAGAAACCCTCTCCAAGATTCTCCGTGCCAAACGCTTGAAAAGCTGCGCACAGGAGACCGCAGCTACTCGATCTTCGTTAGGGAACGAGCAGCTGCGAATGCTCCGGCACCGCTTCGAGCCTCTTGCTGATTGAAAGCGGTCCGGCTTCTTGTTGAGGGATCCTTCCGGGTCCGGCGCCGCACGTTTAAATCCAACTGAACCCTTGGAGCCCATTGGAAATCAATGCAGCCTGTCTGCTTCGAGGCGGAGAATTCATTCCGCGTTGATGCTCCCAGCGCAGCTTCGTGCGCTAGGCAGCCCTAATATTTATTCGAGCGAGCAGCAGGCCGCTTGAAATTCCAGGCTTCGAAGGGAAATCGAATCCGGACGATGCGGCGAAAAAGGGATGTAGGATACGCTAAACAGCATATCTTTTCAACCTTTTACGCCGAAAAAATTTCCCAAATTTTCAGCGAAGTTCGTTGGAAATAAGCGCTTGTGCTATGACAAATGGCTGTGCCGCCTGCGCGGTTTACCTAGGCGTATGCGCGCATTCAGTACAGCACTTTTTAGGCGGACAGCCCAAACGGCCTCACCCAATCATCCATGATTGGATGAGACCTTTGTAGACACAGCATTTCGCAATCAATTGTCTGTTTCGTCAAGGAAACTCTTCAGTTTGTCGGCACGTGAAGGATGGCGAAGCTTGCGCAGTGCCTTTGTTTCAATCTGACGAATACGTTCTCGCGTAACGTCAAACTGCTTGCCCACCTCTTCGAGCGTATGATCGGACTGCATTTCAATGCCAAAGCGCATGCGCAGCACCTTCGCTTCACGAGGAGAAAGACTGTCGAGCACTTGCTTGACCGTGTCCGACAACGAAGCATTCTGCACCGCCTCGGCCGGCGCCACCGTCTGAGTATCCTCCAGAAAATCGCCCAAATGAGAATCGTCATCGTCGCCGATCGGCGTTTCCATCGATATCGGCTCTTTGGCAATCTTCATGATTTTGAGGATCTTGTCTTCGGGCATCTCCATCAATTCAGCAAGCCGCCGGCTGTCAGGTTCCACACCGGTTTCCTGAAGCTCCTGACGCGTAATGCGGTTCATGCGGTTGATCGTTTCGATCATATGCACCGGAATACGAATCGTGCGGGCCTGGTCGGCAATGCTTCGCGTGATCGCCTGACGAATCCACCACGTGGCATAAGTGGAAAACTTATAGCCGCGGCGATATTCGAACTTGTCAACCGCTTTCATGAGGCCCACATTTCCTTCCTGAATCAAATCCAGGAACTGCAGCCCGCGGTTGGTGTACTTCTTAGCAATGGAGATCACCAGACGCAGATTGGCTTCTGTCATCTCGCGCTTGGCATTGCGCGCTTTGGACTCGCCCGTGGCCATCTGCTTATAGGTGTCGAGCAGCTCCGCTACCGTCATATGGGATTCGCGTTCGAGCTGTGCCAAACGGCGCTGCTCTTCTTCAACCGTCGCCCGCATATGAAGAATGACCTGCGCCTTGTCGGGATAGGCTGCCGCCACCTCATCGACCCAGCCGATGCGGGTGGCATTGGAAATGAAGTTGGCGAGGAACCATTCGCGGGGCAGATGGAGGTGTCGGACGTATTCGTCATAAACCGTACGTTCGCTGCCGCGGACAATGCCTATCGTGCGGCGAAGCGACTCACAGAGCCGATCGGCCGTTTTGGCAGTAAAGCGAATCTCCATGAGTTCGCGCTGAATCTGATCCTTGAGCCCCTCCAGTTCAGGCGCATGCGGCCCCTTGCCGTCAAAGGTTTCAACGAGCGAACGGAAATGAGCTTCCACGCGGTCAAACACCGCAAGGCTCTTTTCCTTTAAATCTTCGAGCTGCCCCACCGTCATAGCGGAAGCGCCCATGTCTGTCTCATCCTCCACGGCGCCAACGACGTTTTTCTGATCATCGGGCGTGACGATGCCGTCAACCACCTCATCAATGGGCGTTTCACCGGACCGGATGCGTTCAGCACTTTCAAGGATTTCGTGCACCGTTACTGGGCACCGAGCAATGGCGAGAACCATGTGCTTGAGGCCGTCTTCGATGCGTTTGCTGATCTCAATTTCATCCTGACGCGAAAGAAGCTCTACGGATCCCATCTCACGCATGTAAATACGCACGGGATCGGTCGTACGGCCGAATTCACTTTCTACCGTCGAAAGGGCAGCCTCGGCTTCCGCTTCGGCGTCTTCATCACTAACCCCCTCAGCACCGCCCTGAATGAGCAGCTGCTCCTCATCGGGAGCCACTTCGTGCACCGCGATGTTGAGATTGCCAAGAATGTTGACAATCGTCTCGATGGCATCTTCGTCAAGCAGCGTGTTGGGGATGTTGTCATTGATTTCGCTGTAGGTGACGTAGCCGCGCTCCTTGCCCAAGCTGATCAGCTTGATGAGTTTGGAGCGGCGGTCTTCCGTAGACTCTTCAGCCGCCCCGTAGCCATGCTTCATAGCTTCCATGAGCGCCTTGTCACGCGCAGCGCGCGACTTCTTGGAGCGGCGCGTCTTTTTTGGCGCCGCTTCGGGCTCAGCCTCAGAAGGCGCAGCCTCTGCATCCGCAGCGCCGTCTTCGTCAGTCTCATCCCCGACATCTTCAACCGCCTCGATGTCTTCGACCTCATCGAGTTCGGGGATGTCTTCATAGTCGGCATCCTCATCATCAATGACGCCAGCGATGTCTTCTCCGCCGTCGTCATCAAAATCGAAGTCTTCGCTGTCAGCGTCGACAGGCTTTGCTGATTTTTTGCGTCCTTTGCTCTTCGCGGTGCTCTTGGCCGCCTTAGGTTTGGCCGCTTTCGATTTGGGCGTCTTGACTGGCGCCGCCTCAGCCTGCTCTGCTGAAAGTTCTTCGGCCGGAGCTTTGGCTTTCACCGTTTTGACCTTGCGTGCTCTGACCGCTTTTTTCCCCTCAGCAGCTGCAGACGCTTCCGCCGCAGGCAGGGTCTCTTCCGAAGGCTCCGTTTTTTTCGCCGCGCGAGTCTTCCGGACAGGCTTGGCCTTCTCATCGCCAGCTGGGTATTCCGGCGTATTCAAATCATCCGCATCCGCCTTGGCAACGACCTTCTTGGCTGATTTGCGCAGACGAGTCGGCTTGACGGGTTCGGCCGCAGCTGCAGGACTCTCTTCAGGCACAGCCTGAAGTTCAGCGGTTTTAGGCGTTTTTTCGCCTTTGACTTTCTTTGCCTTTACGGCCTTCTTGGACGTTTTTTCAGGTTCTACGGATTCGATAGAAAGCGTAAGACCGGAAGTCTCGAGGGTCGCTGTCTTTGTTTTGCGCTTCGAGTGCTTCTTATCTTTCTGCGCATCATTGGAAGTTTCTATTTTGACTTCCACGCCGTCTTTCTTCGCTTTCTTAGCCACCGCCATGTGCGTCTCTCCCGAGGGGGGCCCAGCACCCGAAAGCTCTCTTCGGCCGCCGGCCGCCCCTGCCGAACCGCCGCAGACATCACGTGGGTCTGCCGCCATTCAGCCGTCAGCTGGAGCATTCCGTCCATCCTGCACGGAACACCGATGCGATCTGCTCTCCAGCGCTCAAGTCACTCTGCATTAAAGGAAAGTAAAAAAAGCGCCGCTTGCAAACAAATACTGCCAATATCCTTAGGATTGAGTCGGGGTTGACAAGCCTTCTCAATAAGGGGACCTGAAGCAGAACCACTGCAAAGCGGAGAGATCAATATCAAATAATGCCACACGGGGTGGAAAATGCCGCGAACAAATCTTTGAGATAACCCCAAGATTGCAAGATATGCAAGTCTTTTTTGTGTTTCCAATTGCAACACGTTGCCATAATGCGCTGTATTGGCATTCATCACGACAACCCCTTATGAAATATAAGGGATTTCACCAATAAACGGCACAACTCGTTTTTATCGCGCTTTTCGTCCCAACCCGCTCGGCGGCATGTCCGCAGGAATCTGCGGTTCTGCTTGGGCTTCTTCCGCTGCGCTCCAATCGTCAGACCAACCTGCAAGTTCAGCGTCTGAAGGCAGATCCGTAAGTCCTTTGGGAGGCTCCGGCATGGGGCCCGACGAAGACTCTTCACTCATGAATTCGTCATTTGTCTGGAGCGTGCGTCCTGTTCGTTTTTCTGCCTGTGCCGTCAGAGCCGCGGCGATTTCATCACGTCGAGAACGAGCTGACTGCACAGGAACCGCAGCCGCCGGAGCAGAAACGCCCGCATTCAGAGGATGCACTCCCAACGCTCCGCCAGAAGGCGGAGGAGCCCCGAAACTCCCAAAGACACGGGCGGCCCGTGCAGCAACAGCACTGGTTTGCGTTGAAGAGACCTGAGTGTTTTCAGACTTACCGGCAGATCTGGGCGGATGGGTGGCTGAGGCGCCATTTCTCGCGGCAACAGCCGCGACAGAGGTCTGGGCAGCCGTCGGCTCCCGCACACTCAAAGCAGTTTTGGCTGCTTCATCCATTGCTGCCTTGCCGAATAAATGCTCCTGAAGCGCACGCACCTTAGGATTATTGGAATAGGCCACATCTGCACGCCCCTTTTCCGACTGCGCAAAAGCAGCCGTACGGGACTGCTCTTCTGCTCGGCGGCGCCAGTCCTTTTCCTCTTCGGCCGCTTCTGAAATCAATGCTTCAATGTCTCGGCTTCGCTTCGCGAGCGGCTTCATTTTGGCAAGCGTATCTGCTGTGGCAGGTTCTTCGGAGAGTTTCAGAAGCCGATCTTTCACCTGATCGAGTTCGAGCTCCAGAAAGCCGCGCTTCAATTCCAGCCGAGCCGCCTCCTGCGGCGTCTCGATGGTCATTTCTTCTGCAAGCAGCCTCGCATAGTGATCATAGTTGGGGGATTTTTCCAAGCAAGCCAGCAGCGCAGCCGTATTCGTTACCGAACCGTCCTCGTGCGCGGCTGCACGCCAAACTTCGACAATATACTGCGAGGATGCGCTTTCGCTCGTCACGAATTCATCTTCAATTTGCGGCGTGAAATCCGAGAGAAGGGCCGGATAGGCAAGGAAACACTGCAGCATGCGTTCTCGGACATCTTTAGCACGAACGCGGGGCTCAAAATAAGACTGCCGCCGAGGCTGCCAGCCGCGGCCATAACTGCCGGCTCCGCCCCAACGGCTGAAGCGGCCTGCGGCCGTTGGTCCGCTGTTCCAACGCTGTCCGGCCGGGCCAAAGTCCGTGCTGATATCCATAGGCGGAAGCACAGTTCGTTCCGGCGCGCCAGTATTCCACTCGCGTTCAAGGTCTTCGAGCTGCAGTCGAGCCAATCTGGCAATCTCACGCATCAAAGCCAGTCTTAAGACTGGCGCCTGCTTCATCGAAAGGATCAGCGGTTTAGCTTCCGCTGTGAGTTTTACGCGTTCTTCAGCATAGGTGAGCGACTTTCCTTCAATGAGAAGGCTTTTCAAAAACTCCGTCAGCGGCAGCGCCTTTTCGATTTCACGTTCATAACCCTCAGCGCCCTCTGCCTTAATAAGACTGTCGGGATCGTGTTCGGGCGGAAGCAGTACAAAGCGCGCAGCCTGTCCATCCTGAATCACTGGAAGCGCGGCCTCGAGCGCACGCCGAGCCGCCTTTCGGCCGGCGGAGTCCCCGTCAAATGAGAAATAAACCGTATCCGTCAGTTTGAAAAGCTTCTTGACGTGTTCGGGCGTAATGGAGGTACCGAGCGCCGCGACGGCTTCGCGAAAGCCCGCCTGTGAGAGCTGGATGACATCCATATAGCCCTCGCAGACAATCGCCCGGGCACGGTCAATGACAGCGCTTCGGCCTTCATAAAGACCGTAGAGTTCGCTGCCTTTGTGGTAAATAGGCGTTTCTGGGCTGTTCAGATACTTCGGCTGCTCGTCACCCTTCATCGTGCGTGCACCGAATCCGATGACCAGCCCCTTGGGCGAGCGAATCGGAAACATAATGCGGCCGCGGAAGGCGTCGTAGCGCGAACCGTTCTTTTCGAGCACCAACCCTACTTCAAGCAGCTCTTTAGCGAGATATTTTTCGCCGGGGAAGATCGCCTGCAGACCGTGCCAGCCATCCGGAGAGAAACCCAGACCGAAACGCAATGCCGTTTCACCCGTAATCTCGCGCTGCTTTAAATAGTCAATCGCACGCGGCGTTGCCTTCAGTGTTTCGCTGTAGAAGTCCGCCGCCTCTTTCATGTATTCGCCGAGCGTCTTTGCGCGGGCACGCTCCTCCTGACGGTGCGGCGAGTTGTCTTCCGGCACCTGCATGCCGTAGATATCGGCCAAACGACGAACAGCCTCGGGGAACTCGAGGTGTTCAATGTCCATCAAAAAACCGATGGCATTGCCTGCTTTGCCGCAGCCGAAGCACTTAAAGATCTGCTTGGAGGGACTGACGGAAAAGGACGGCGTCTTTTCTTTGTGAAACGGACAGCACGCCATGAAATTGCGTCCGCTCTTCTTGAGGGTCACATAACGGCCGATCACATCAACGATGTCGGCACGCTCAAGCAGACTGGAGATGAAGCCCTCAGGAATCATGAAAATTTAACAGTAAAGAAGATGTCGAGAAAATCAGACTTGCTGATCAGGAGCGCATTGTCACAGCTCCGATGCAACAAGATATCCCACTTCATCCAAAGATAAAAGAAAAGCCCTGGGTTTAACCAGGGCCCCTCTTTTGACTGCCCGCAGACAGTCCGATATGTGCCGCCGACGACAGAGGTCGATGAATCTCCGTCTTCGGCTGCGCGGCCTTTTGGGACGCTTTGGACTTAGGCAGTCAGGCGAGCCTTGACCAGTGCAGAGACCTTGCCGAGATCGGCGCGACCTGCAACCTTAGCCTTGACGGCTCCCATCACCTTGCCCATTGCGGCCATGCCGGAAAGACCAGACTGAGCAATAGCTTCGTCGATGATTGCCCCGATTTCCTCATCGGAAAGCTGCTTGGGGAGATATCCCGAAAGCACATCAATTTCAGCCTGCTCTTTTTGAGCGAGGTCTTCACGGCCGCCCGCACGATACTGCTGGATCGAGTCGCGGCGCTGCTTGACCATCTTGGCAATCACTTCCGTGACCTGCGCATCCGTCGCCTCGATCTTTTCATCGATTTCTCGCTGCTTCACTGCGGCAAGAAGGAGACGAATCGTGCTCAGACGGTCGGCATCATGCGCACGCATGGCGGCCTTCATATCTTCGCGGATTCTCTCTTTAATCATCACCATCCTTGAGCGATATCTAGGAGTTAAGCACCAACAGAAAACTTCTGCTGGGCGAGGAAGAAGCGATTAGTAGAGCTTCTTCGGGAGCATCATGCTGCGCAGGCGCTTGTAATGGCGCTTGACCGCGGCAGCCTTCTTGCGCTTACGTTCTGCGGTGGGCTTTTCATAGAATTCGCGCGCACGGAGTTCGGTCAGCAGGCCGGACTTTTCGATGGTGCGCTTAAAGCGGCGCAGGGCGACTTCGAAGGGTTCGTTCTCTTTAACGCGGATAGTAGGCATTCGACACCTAGTTGTGATGACCCGGAAATGTATGAAAATCTTGAGCTGCGTCTGGTTCCGGGGCAAGATGCAGCCAAGTCGAAGCGCGAATTTTCTCATGTTTGGACAGGAGATTCAACGCTTTGAGGCGATTTTTTCCAGTTTTTATTTTGTTAGACGTGCCGAACCCCAATTGCAGCTACCCGAACAGCTCTTAAGATGAATGGGATCGCTCTGTCGCCTCTGACCATGATTCGTCTGCCTTTTCTTTTAGGATTTTTTCTGCTCCTGACCGGTTCAGCCCCCTTCGCGGATGCAGCCTCATCGGGCCAAGAACAAGGAGACGGTGGCGTTGTCCATATTGGCATTCAAGAGACGCTTGATCCGGAATTCTTTGTCGACACCCTAGGGCCGACAATGCGGCATCTGCGCAAACGCTTTCCTCATCTCCGATTTCATGCCGAAACCTTTTCAATAGCGGAGCTGTCACAGGCCATCCAAACGAAATCCATCAGCTTTTTCATAGCCGACAGCGGATTATTCACCTTCCTAGCCTCTACAGAACATGCAGACGATTTAGCGACAAGGCAAAACCGCTTTAGTTCTGATCCGGCCAAAAGCACCGGCGCGGTGCTTTTTGTTCGTGCTGACCGCAATGACCTTCAGACGCTTAGCGATCTGCGCGGCCGCAAAATTGCCGCGCAGAATCCCAATGACTTCACCTCTTGGCTTACCTTTCAAGGCGAACTCGTTCGAGCGGGATTTGATCCTAAAAAATTTTGGGGCGCAGAACTATTCACCGAATATGAATATCCCAATGTTCTCGACAGCGTCTCGGCAGGGGAAACGGATGCAGGCCTGTTGGCAGCCTGCGCCTTGGAGGAACAAACGGCGCTGCACGGCTATCGCCTAGAGGACTTTCGTGTACTCCATGAGCAAACCAGCAACGCCCTGCGCTGCCGCCGTTCAACGGCACTGTATCCCGGTCCCGTTTTCGCCTCGCTTCCCCATGCGGACCCCGCATTGACCAAGCAGATTACTTTGGCGCTGCTCACCGAACCGCCGTCCGAAAATGGCAGCGCCTGGGGCATCAGCACTGACAACAGCGAGGCACTCAACCTCTATAAGCTTTTAAAAACAGGGCCTTACTCCTATCTCAATGACACAAATTGGTCCGCATTGTGGGCGAATTATCAAGAATGGATCTTTGCCGCATTCGGACTCCTCATGCTTTTGATCATTCACACGCTTCGAGTGGACCGCTTGGTTGAGCGGCGTACAGCAGAGCTTCAGGCCTCGATAGCTGAACGCGATGCGCTCGAGAAAGCCAATCAAGCAAATGCACAGATGCTCGCGCAAATGGAGCGTGCCGGCATCGTCGCGCAGCTCTCTTCCATGGTGGCGCACGAACTGCGTCAGCCGCTGATGTCGATTATGAATTTCGTCGGCGGCCTCAGCCTGTACATGAGAAAAACTTATCCGGCCGATCCGGTTGTTGCCCAGACCGCCGACGTTATTGTCGAAGAAGCAGAACGCGCCTCAGCGATCGTAGACCGTGTCCGCGGTTACGATAAAACGGCGCATGCTCAAAAAATACCGATTGCCGCCAAAGATCTGATTGCCTCCGCTGTCCGCGCCTTCAGCCATTCGGCTTTATCAAGCGGCGTCACCGTCCGCACGGACTGCCGTACCAATGCATGCGTTTTGGGAGATCCTCTAGAGCTCACATTGGTCATTCTCAATTTCCTCAAAAACGCCGCGGATGCCATGGCGGATGTTTCAGAGAAGGTCATTCACTTGTCTGCCCAGCAATCTGGCGGCAACATTGTTTTTAGGGTTCGTGACTTTGGACCTCCGTTAACGAACGAGGTTTTCGAAACGCTCTCTCACCCGACTGTCAGTCACAAGCCTCACGGTTTAGGACTTGGACTGAGTCTCGCCAAAAGCATTGCCGAACGTCACCGCGGGCACATCGACTTTGTTCGTGCTCAGCCCAACGGCCTTATCGCCGTTCTCGAGCTGCCTTGCCTTTTAAATACCAGCCCGAGTGAGGCGGGCACAACCGTTCTCCAAGATAGCGGGCAAAGGAAAACGCACCATGAGTAACGAATTGCTCGATCCCAGACTGCCGCCGTTGGTGCGCATTGTTGACGATGACGATCGAGTGCGCCAATCCGAAGCCTTCGTTTTGCGCCTGGAAGGATTCGATGTGCGTGAGTACAGCAGTGCAGAAGACTTTCTTCACTTTGATGATGTGTCTCGTGCCGGCTGCATTGTGCTCGATATCCGCATGCCTGGCATGAATGGTCTGGAACTGCAGTCAGAACTGCTCCGAACAGGCCGATCACTGCCCATTCTTTTCCTGACGGGCCATGGTGACGTCGCCATGGCCGTTGATGCGCTAAAGCGCGGTGCCGCTGACTTCATTCAAAAACCCGTCAAAGCCGAGCGCCTAGCCGCCCTGACGCATGAGCTCGTTGCCTGGCATCAGCAATACACCCAGCGGCTTACTCAGCGTCGTCACGCCATTGAAAAACTCAAAGCACTCACCCCCAAGGAATTGGAAGTTTGCCGCTTAGCTGCTTCCGGGCTCTCGAATAAAGCGATTGCAAAAGAGCTTTGCATTGCAGAGCAAACAGTACGCATCCACCGATGGAGTGCTGCTAAAAAACTCGGCGGCAGCAGCGCCGTGGCATTCAGCCGTGCTATTGCTGCCGCAGAATCTGAATCCGATACGGACCATCCGCTCTTTCGTCATCCAAACGACTCCACTTTCCACAAGGAAAATTCATGATGCGGCGGTTTTCTCGCAGAATGTTTGGCAGCCTTCTGCTTTCAACACTGGCAGTTCCTGCCGTTCAGGCAGCGCAGCGCGTCTGGGACGTCATTGTGGTCGGCGCAGGCGGCGCAGGGCTCTCCGCGGCTGTGAGTGCCGCTGAGGCTGGCGCAAAAGTGCTGCTGTTGGAGAAGATGCCGCATATCGGCGGCAATACCCGAATTTCGGGCGGATTTTATGCCTGTGTTGACTTGGTTCGGCAAAAGCGGCAAGGCATTGAAGACAGTGAGCAGCTCTTTTTGTCGCAGATGCTCGAGAGCGGCGGCGGTCACGCCAACCCCAAACTTGCAGCCATTTTGGTACACAACGCCACGCCTGCCCTAAAGTGGCTAGAGAAACTTGGCATGCGCTTCCAGCCTACCGTTTCTGAAGCATATGGCTCTCGCTGGCCGCGCAGTCATAAACCCTTGATGCCTAATGGCGAAGGTTATATCCGAACTCTCTCCACAGCTGCCGTCAAACTGGGCGTAATCATTAAAACAAGCACCCCCGTTACGACACTGCTTACCGATAACGACGGTCGAGTCTGCGGCGTACAAATAGCGGAAAACAATATACGAAAAAATATTTTTTCTAAACGAGGCGTCATTGTTGCAAGCGGCGGTTTTGGTGCCAATCCCGCCATGATTGCCCGCTATGCCCCGCAATTTTCGGGACTCACGACCAACAATATGCCGGGATCGACAGGCGAGATGCTGCTCGCCGCTCAAAAAGCCGGAGCAGAGCTTGTCGATATGGAGGATGTGCTCTGTAATCCAGGACTTCCTCCAGGCCGAATCATGCGAGCACGTTTCCATATGCTCGTGGATCAGTTCATCCTTGTTGACCAAACCGGGCGCCGCTTCATCCGAGAGGACGCCAGCCGAGCCGCCGTTACACGGGCCATATTGGCGCTTCCGGGCAAAGTTGCCTACACCATAATCGATTCCAAAGGCATGAAAAACCTAAGCATTCTCATGCAGAAGGAGGCTGTGCTTGCGGTTGAATCCGGAGATGCGTGGACGGCAGACACCATTGAGGATCTAGCTCGCTTAATGAAACTCCCTGCCGCGAATCTGCAGGCCACCATCGACGACTACAACACCGGCATGAAGACTGGTCAGGATCCTTTAGGAAAAGTCGCGCCTCGCGGTGACTTTTCGCTCGATCATCCGCCCTACTGGGCCTGCTTTGCAGGCATGAGCATTCACTACACGATGGGCGGCATCCGCATTAATGAGCTTGCTCAGGCAATGCGCGCTGACGGCCGCCCCGTAGCAGGTCTATGGGCTGCCGGAGAAGCAACCGGCGGCATTCACGGAAAAGAGCGGCTCGGCGGAAACGGCATCAACGATGCCGTTGTGTTTGGGCGCATTGCCGGCCAACAAGCCGCCAGAGATCTATAAAACATTTGTTTAAAGACTCGGCCCCCGAAGACAATCGAGAATCCTTTTTAGCTTATGACGAGCAGAGATGGACCGCTTTCTGCTCTCTTCATCTTGCAATGCTTTAAAGGATTCCGCCATGGCTTTTCCCCTCAACCGCCGTCAGTTGCTCGGCGCCGGCCTTGCCGCCGCCATTCCGTCTGCGCACGCATTCATTCCAGTCAAAGTCCCTCAAAAATGGGACGATACTGTCGACGTGCTCTGTGTCGGCACCGGCTTTTCCGGGCTGGCGGCAGCTATTGAAGCTCACAATGCCGGCGCCTCCGTCCTTGTCATCGACAAGATGGCGCTTCCGGGCGGAAACTCTATCCTCGCTGCCGGCGGTTTTGCCGCCCCCGGCAATGACATGCAGAAGAAGGCTGGCATCAAAGACAGCCCTGAACTGCTGCTTGCAGATATGCTCCGTGCCGGCGGCCATCTAAACCATGTGGAGTGCGCAAAGGTCGTCGCCTACGGTGCCTACGACACATACCGTTGGGCCACGGACTATCTCGGCGTGAAATGGGATCGGCTAGGCTTTCAGGGCGGCCATTCTGTCGCACGCTCCTGCAGCTTTATGAACGGCACCGGAGCCGACATCATCGGCCCGATGCTCACGAAGCTCTCCACACTGAAGGTTCCTGTGCGTCTGCGCACGAAGCTCCTCAACTTTGTTACCGATGACAACGGTGCAGTCATTGGCGTTGAGGTCCGGGCCAACTATCAATTCCCCAAGGAAGAGACGGGAGAAACCAAGTTCATTCGTGTTAAACGCGGTGTCGTACTCGCCACCGGCGGTTTTTCGCAAAATGTGCAGATGCGCACGATGCACGACCCGCGCCTTACGGCTGCTCTGGATTCGACAAACAGCCCTGCAGCGACGGGTGAAGGTCTTCAGGCCGCGCAGCGCGTGGGAGCCGGCACTTGTTTGATGGATTGGATTCAGCTGGGTCCTTGGACGAGCCCAGATGAAAAAGGTTTCGGGGTCTGCCCGAAGTTTGTCGAAGCCTCTGTCGGCTACGGTCTCATGATTGACCCGAAAACCGGCAAACGCTTTATCAATGAAACCGGCAATCGGAAGGTCAGAGCCGACGCCATTTTGGCAATCGGCCACCCGGCAATCATTCTGATTTCCGAAACCAACATGAAAAAGCACGTGCCCATGTCGACAGTCAAAGCCGGGCTTGACAATGGCTCCATTAAGCGCTTTGCCTCGCTCGAAGAGCTTGCTCAAAACTACGGCATCGACCCCAAGCTGCTCAAAGAAAGCGTTGACCGTTGGAACGACGCCATCGCAAAGAAGACTGATCCCGATTTCAAGGCGAAGATCTTCGACGATACCGAAGCCAATGAAGGAACTTTCTTTGCCTGCCGTCTCTGGCCGCGCGTTCACTACTGCATGGGCGGACTCACTATTAATGCCAAAGCTGAGGTGATCGATACCGACTTCAATATTCTTCCGGGACTCTTTGCAGCCGGAGAGGTATGCGGCGGCGTACACGGAATGGTTCGCCTAGGCACCGTTTCGATCGCCGACTGTATCGTTTATGGCCGCGTCGCCGGTAAGGCAGCCGCCAATCGCAAGGCGTAACCCTTTTAAGCTTGACGACTCGGGCGCCTGCCCCCCGATTGGGTGCCTGAATCGTCAAGCGTTCATATTAAACGCACAAAAACTGGGCATTTTTCTGAGAAAAAACAATCTTTCGCACCATATTGTAGCGAGCAATAAGGGGTTTTTACCTACCTCTATAACATAAGCACCCTACCCTCCATGCCATTAGGCAGAACTCGTTCAACTCATTGTTTTATCAGGAAGTTGCAGCGCTATGATGAAGCGATAGGAAGAAACCACGCCTTTCTTCTTTCCAAGGCTGATACTCATAAAGATATTACCGATCAGCCCGCTTTTCTTTTCATTTTTCGGAGAATGAAAAAATGCTGACTCGCAAGCTTTCTGCAGAAACGCCTGAACTCTCTTCAGTTGCCGCTGAATGCCGCCGTACCGGCGAACCGGTGTGCGTCACCGAAAATGGCCGTCCGGCATTCGTGATGATGGACATGGCTTCCTTTGAAGCCCGTGAAGCGCGGCTTTCAGCGCGTGAGGCCGCTCTGGCCATGACCTCAGCCAAGGCGACTCAGGCTGCTGCAGCCAACGGAACGCTCCTTGCCATGGGTGTCGTTGCTGCAGGTTGATTCGTTTAGCGTCCTGCTGAACAAACATTCAAACGGCTGGTCGGCAGATCAGCCGTTTTCTTATGCTGCCGAAGGAAGAAATCTCGATCCGCCTTGACGTTGTTGGGTACTGCGGCGGACAATTGCGCGGACTTTTTCGGATCGAATACCCATGATTGTTCTCGGCATTGAATCCTCCTGCGATGAAACCGGCGCAGCGCTCATCTCCG
Source organism: Sutterella wadsworthensis (assembly GCF_003315195.1). Lineage (GTDB taxonomy): Bacteria > Pseudomonadota > Gammaproteobacteria > Burkholderiales > Burkholderiaceae_F > Sutterella > Sutterella wadsworthensis. Next base: position 67,583 of record NZ_QNRV01000006.1, read on the forward strand.
ACACGAAGGGCCTGCTTGCAGATGCTCTCCATACTCAGATTGATATGCACCGCGCCTATGGCGGCGTTGTGCCGGAACTTGCGAGCCGCGACCACATTCGCCGCGTCATAGCGCTGACCGACGAAGTGCTTTACAAAGCGAATCTCAAACGTTCAGATATCTCCGCCATTGCCGTGACGGAAGGGCCTGGCCTTGCCGGCGCACTGCTGGCAGGCAATGCAGTCGCGCACGCTATGGGATTTGGGCTGGGCATTCCCGTCATAGGCGTACACCACTTGGAAGGGCATCTTTTAGCTGCGCGCTTGGCCGATCCCGCTCCGCAGTTTCCTTTCCTTGCACTGCTTGTCTCCGGTGGACACACCCAAATCCTCAAGGTGGCCTCCTTCGGCAGCTATGAACTGCTCGGAGAAACATTGGACGATGCGGCCGGTGAAGCTTTCGACAAAACCGCGCAGCTGCTTGATCTTCCTTACCCCGGCGGTCCTGCCGTTTCCGCCTTAGCAGAAAAGGGGACGCCCGGCGCGATTGAACTCGCCCGCCCGATGATTCATGCCCCTAATCTGTCGATGAGTTTTTCGGGGCTTAAAACCTCTGTCCTGACTGCGGTGCGCTCGGCACCGGACCCCAAGGACGAACAGTTCCGTGCCGATCTTGCCCGCGGCTTTGTGGATGCTGTAGTTGATGTTCTGGCTGCCAAACTCGTTCGGGCCATTAAGATGACCCGCCTCAACAATGTCGTCGTAGCAGGCGGGGTTTCGGCCAATAAGCAGCTTCGTGCTCGTCTCACGCAGGAAGTGGAACGACGCCGCGGAAAGATTTTCTTTCCGCCAATGCGGCTCTGCACAGACAATGGCGCAATGATCGCCGCCGCAGGCATCGCCCGTATGGAATCCATGACTGAAGCGGAACGGAAAGCTTTAATTGAGAAGATTTCCTTTGGAGTTCGCCCTCGCTGGCCTCTGGAAATGCTGCCCAAGGCAGCGCTGCCGGAGCGCCTCACGGTTTAGAGCATGCAGCAGACCTTAGCCTCTTTGTCAAAAAGAAAGAGGCTAACTCTTTTATTGTCCGCACATTTTTTGTCAATACAAAATCAATACGAAAAAGCCCGGTGCAGCACAACCTGCATCGGGCTCTTTCAACTCTGAACGTTCAGAGTATGAAGCCGTCAAGATTACTTGAGCTTCGTTTCCTTGTAGACGACGTGCTTGCGAGCAACCGGGTCGTACTTGGAAATTTCCATCTTGCCCGAAGTGGTCTTGCGGTTCTTGGTCGTGGTGTAGAAGTGACCCGTACCAGCCGAAGAAACGAGCTTGATCTTGTCGCGAACGCCTTTCGCCATGGTGAATCTCCTTTAATTAGATTTCGCCGCGGGCGCGAAGATCCGCGAGAACCGCGTCAATGCCGAGCTTATCGACCGTACGCAGGCCCGCATTCGTCAGACGAAGACGAACCCAGCGGTTTTCGCTCTCAACCCAGAAACGGCGATACTGCAGATTCGGCATAAAGCGACGCTTGGTCTTGTTATTCGCGTGCGAGACCTGATGGCCGACCATCGGCGCCTTACCGGTGACTTGACACACTCGTGCCATCTCTAACTCCAAAAAATATGACGTCTCGCAGGGGACAGTCGCAGCACAAACGGCTGCGGCACACCAAACGAGCTCAAAAGTTAAGTGATGATGTCAATCCCAAATGCGTCGCCGCACGGGCCGCGCCCTAATTTGCGCGGGCCGCCGCGCTTGGCTCCCCACAGTGTCAGTACAGGGCTCCGGGCAACGCGGAGAATTTGACAAGGGACGCATTCTACTCGGTTCAATCGGGCTCGTGTGCGGAAATCTTCGTTTTTCTTTATTCTTGACCGGAACTGACCGCTCATTCGCACATCAGAGATGTGGTTCCGACTGCTTTGCGATCCTATTCCCAGACCCAACACACCCAGGCTTTCACGACATGCAGGTTCTTCTTGCGCAGCCGCGCGGCTTTTGCGCCGGCGTTACCCGCGCCATTGCCATCGTTGAGCGAGCGCTCGCCATCTACGGCGCTCCTATTTACGTACGCCATGAAATCGTACACAACCGAACGGTAGTTGAAGGCCTGCGCGCCCGCGGCGCCATCTTTGTAGATCAGCTTTCCGATGTTCCAGAAGGTGCAACGGTGGTTTTTTCTGCCCACGGCGTACCCAAATCCGTTGCCCGAGAAGCCGAAGAGCGAGGGCTGCGCATCTTTGATGCCACATGTCCCCTCGTCACTAAAGTGCATAAAGAAGTGGGGCGCATGCGTCGAGAGGGCCGCATGATTCTCATGATCGGCCACGCAGGACATCCGGAAGTCGAAGGCACTATGGGGCAAGTTGAGGACGGTATCCGCCTCATAGAAAAACCGGCGGATGTGGCGAACCTCTCCTATACCGATCAGGATGCACTCGCCTATGTCACTCAAACCACAATCAGTGCGGACGATTCAAGAAGCGTTATTGAAGCCCTGAAGAGTCGCTACCCGCACATTCATGAACCCAAGCGTCAGGACATCTGCTATGCAACGCAGAATCGTCAGGAAGCCGTGAAACAGCTGGCCCAAGCCGGTGTCGACTTGGTGCTCGTCATCGGCTCGGCGACAAGTTCCAACTCCAATCGTCTGCGGGAAGTGGCTGAACGAGAAGGCGTACACGCCTACCTGGTCGACTCCGCCGAGCACGTTGATCCCAAATGGTTTAAAGGCGCCGATAAAGTCGGCATCACCGCGGGTGCTTCGGCTCCGGAATCGTTAGTACAGGGCGTCGTCGAGTGGCTTCGCGAGCATCTCGGCGCAGACACCGTGCGCACCATGCCGGGCGAAGAAGAAAATGTTGCATTTCCGCTGCCCAAGGGACTCTGGGAAAGCGATCTGGAGGCCGCACGAGACGCGGGTAAAACTCAGGAGCGCAAAGAACCGCTCGATGAGTCGCTTTCGAACAAACCGAGCGGCAGCTAAAACGCCGAACTGCTTGGATTGAGGCAGAATGCTCAGTACTTTCCCGAAGGACGCCATACAGCATCCTCCGCAGAATTCTCCAATCTCATTCAGGACCATTCGTTCATGTCCAAAGAAAAGCATCAGAGCCTTACGCCTGCAACGCAGTGGCTCAAGGAACACAAGATTCCCTTTGAAGAACGTTCCTATGAATATGAAGAGCACGGCGGTACTGCGCTGGCAGCTTCGGCCTGCGGCATTGACCACCATCACGTCATCAAGACGCTCATCATGGAAGACGAAAACGCCAAGCCGCTTGTCATCCTGATGCACGGCGACTGCGAAGTTTCCACCAAAAATCTCGCCCGTCAGATCGGCGCCAAGCACGTTTCTCCGTGTAAGCCCGAACAGGCGCAGCGCAATTCGGGGTACTTTGTGGGGGGTACGAGCCCATTTGGCACTAAAAAACACATGCCCGTTTATGTGGAGTCTTCGATTCTTGAGCTCGACAAGATCTTCATTAACGGCGGCCGCCGCGGTTATCAGGTTGGCATTGATCCGAAAGTGCTCACCGATGTCCTCGGCGCCAAACCGGTGAACTGCGCCAATCCGGACTAATTCCGCTTCGGTCAATTGAAAAAGCGGTGTCTCTTGCTGAAGAGGACACCGCTTTTTCTGTCATAGACCGGTTCGATTCCGTTTTATTCGTCACGCTGCAGCACGGCTGCAAAGAATCCATCGGTGTTGTTCACATGCGGCAAAAGCTGCATATAGCCCTCAAAGCGTTCAAGCTGACCGGGTTCAAAGTGAATGCCCTGCTGCTCGAACACTTCCTTCACCGGAACAAGGCGCCAACCTGGGTGCTCGGCCAAAAACGCCTCTACAACATCCTGATTTTCGCGCTTGAGCAGCGAGCAGGTCGCGTAGACCAGTCGTCCGCCTTTTTTCACCAGCCGGCTCGCCGATTCGAGAACACGCTTTTGAATGTCATTGATGCGGTCGAGCTCTTCGGGCGAAAGCCGCCATTTGAGATCAGGATTGCGGCGCAGCGTGCCCGACCCTGTGCAGGGGGCATCCACGAGCACGCGGTCAAATTTATTAGCCAGACGGCGCACGCGCGGATCCGCTTCGCTCTTAATAGCTACCGGATGAACATTCGAAAGGCCGGCACGGCGCATACGCGGCGCAAGACCGGCGAGACGTTTTTCATTGACGTCAAAAGCATAGAGACTTCCCGTTGAGCGCATCAGTGCGCCGAGCGCCAGAGTCTTGCCGCCGGCACCCGCGCAGAAGTCACAGATCATTTCGCGGCGGCGCGGCGTGAGCAGACGAGCAATCAGCTGACTGCCTTCATCCTGTACATCGACCAGCCCATCCTGATAGATCGGCCAACGGGTAAGACCTGGCTTCGTAGGCAGGCGGACCCCGTCGGGGCTGAGCGGCGTCGGGTAAGCTTCCACGCCGTTTTTGGCCAGTTCAGCTAAAACTTCTTCTCGCGTCGCCTTTAAAAGATTCACGCGGAGGTCAAGCGGCGCGCCCTCTTTCATCGCGGCATAAAGCGCCTGACTATCAGGATACTGAGCCTCAATCAGGTCAAAGAGCCACTGCGGAAGTTCTGCCTGAACGTGCGCCGGCGCCTTTGAAACATCGAAAGCAAGCACATTCTTGAGCGGACCTTCCTCGGAACCGATGGACGAAGGCGAAAGCGCATCAATGCCGTGCTGACGAGCAAGCACCGTCAGGGCAGCAAGCCGCGGTGCACGATCCGGATGCACGGGCCGCATCGCAGCACGCAGCGTTCCGTAGCGGCGCAGCGCATCGTAGATACCCTCCGCGATGAGGCCGCGGTCACGCATGCCGAGCTGCGGATTGCTCTTAAAAAAGAGCTTCATGAGTACGTCAGCGGGACCGTCGAACTTCAAAATAACTTTAAGCGCACGGGACAGCTCGTCAACGATTAATCCGGTAATACGCACGCGGCCATTGGCCGCGGCCATACGGCGCTCGGGCGTTTTTTCACCCGAATGCTTCTTAAAGCCCTCCGCAGCCCGTTCGGCCTGTCGGCGTTTATCGGCAGCAATTTGACGTTCCGTACGCTTGCGGCGCGGTTCTTCCTGTTGACGGCGAGGTTTCTTTTGAAACTCGAAAGCCCGACGCTTGGGATGGTTTTCAGCCATGGAATGAATTCCTTAATATGGGCGCCGACAACCTGCCTGCGGCAGCTCCAGCGCACGAGATGTTTTTAGTCTTTCCGCCAGAAAATAGCGAGGTGGTGAGCTACTTCGTCACTCATTACGGCCTTGCCGTCAATGAGCTTCACTTCACCAAGGGCAACAGCCTTGACGCACTGCGGGTAAAGCTTATGCTCATAAGGGAGAAGTCTTGCCGCGAGCGTCTCATCCGTGTCAGAAGGAAGCACCGGTACAACCGACTGCCCAATGATTGCGCCGCCGTCAAGCACCGAAGAAACAAAGTGCACGGTCGAGCCGTGTACCCGGCAGCCGGCGTCAATGGCACGCTGATGCGTGTCAAGTCCAGGAAAGAGCGGCAAAAGTGCCGGATGAATATTGAGGATTTTGCCTTCCCAGCGGGCGACAAACGACTCCGTGAGGATACGCATGAAGCCAGCCAATACGATGACCGCGGGCTTATAAGGTTCGATCGCGGCAGCGAGCGCTTCCTCAAAAGCTTCGCGTGTCGGATAAGCCTTGTGGTCAACGGCAACGGCATCAATGCCTTCGCGCCGGGCGGTGTCAAGACCTTTGGCAAGGGGGCGGTTGGAGATCACCGCCGCAATTTTGAGGCCGAACCGGCCCTCCCAGTCTTCGCTGCGAGCCGTGCGCAGTATGGCTTCAAAGTTGCTGCCTCGGCCGGAAATCAGGACGACGATGTTCTTCATGATGTTATTGAGAAAAAGTGCATAGATGCGGCACTTATTGAAATCGAGTGCGCACGAGAGAGGCCGATATTTTAAACGTACGCCGTCGTTTTCTCCGCTCTCTTGACGCTTCTGTATTGTGTTTTGCTGCACGCGTCAATCACCGCTGCAGTGCAAATGCCGTCACTCGGGCGATCTGAGCGATTTATCTTAGCTGGTCAACTCTGGTGCAATAACGAGCGGATCTGGTGCCTGAACGGCAGTATCCGTAAAGACCTTAAGAGAAAACCCGCTCGTTATAATTCCGAAATTCTCCAATGGATTTCAACTTAAGCCCACGCTCCAACTCTTCCCATATTGCCATGCACGTTTTCCGCGGTCTCCCCAGCCCTTTGCAGCGCATTCCGAGCGCCGTCGCCATCGGTAATTTCGACGGCGTTCACACCGGACATCAAGCGCTCTTAGCCGGACTTGTTGAAGCCGCACGCGAGCGTGGTTTGGTTCCGAGCGTATTGACGTTTGAACCGCATCCGCGAGAATTTTTCCCGCATCTCGATCCGGTGCCGCGGATTTCAACGCTCTGCGACAAAGTCAAGCGACTGCTCGATTGCGGCATCGAACGCATCTACATGATGCCTTTTAATGAACACATTGCTCGTGAAGGCGCAGAAGCATTCGTGACCAATGTGCTTGTCAACGGATTGGATGCCCGTTGGGTAACGGTCGGAGAAGACTTCCGTTTCGGCAGCGGCCGCGCTGCGGGAGCACACGATCTTGAACGCCTTGGCAAAGAGCATCACTTTGAAACGTGGATTTCGCCGCTTCTCTTTCACGGCACAGCGAAGGTGAGCTCAACGCGCCTGCGCGCCGCCCTGTCGGAGGGCGATTTTTACGAAGCCGAAATGATGCTCGGACACCCTTACACAATGTCTGGACGCGTCATTCATGGTCAGGCGCTCGGCCGTACGCTGGGCTACCCCACCCTGAATATCGCACCGATTCCGCCGGGAAGCCGTGCTCGTCCGGCGCTCGCCGGAGTCTTTGCCGTCAAAGTTTCCGGCTTGGGCCCGGCCGAACAGTGCGGCGTCGCCTCTTTGGGACTTCGTCCTACAGTATCGAGTGCTCGTCGTTGGCTTCTCGAAACCCATGTCTTCGACTGGAAGGGGGATGCTTACGGCCGCCCTGTCACGGTTCGCTTCATCGAGCGAATACGCGGCGAAAAGAAATTCAGCGGCTTGGAAGAACTCCAGGCTGCCATAGCGGCTGACGCTCGACGTGCGCGTCAGATCCTCGGCCTAGCGCCGAACGGAGAATAGTTCGACATTCTTGTCGCTTCTCCGCAGCACGTTAAAACCGCCAGCCGGTTGGTACGAATGCAGCCGGCAGGCAATCCGCAACAAACGAGCGCAGCTCGACTCGGACAACATCGAAGATCCGGGAAGGCGCGCTTGACCTGAAGAGCCCGAGGGGGCCAGGAGCTTGTCTGATCATGGCAAAAGCTGAAAAAGCGTCTCAGGACGCGCAAAAGAAGTATCCGTTAAACCTTCCGGATACACCCTTCCCGATGCGCGGGAATCTCCCCAAACGCGAACCCGGCTGGGTGCGTGAATGGGATGAGAAAAAGATCGTCTACCGCATTCTTGATAAGCGTCGCGACGCCAAGAAGTTCATTCTTCATGACGGTCCTCCTTATGCCAACGGTGCCATTCATATCGGCCATGCCGTCAACAAGATCCTGAAAGACATGATCGTCAAGGAGAAAACCCTCGAAGGGTATCAGGCTCCTTACGTGCCCGGCTGGGACTGCCACGGCATGCCGATCGAAGTGCAGATCGAAAAGCTCCACGGCAAGAATCTCCCGGTTGAGAAGATGCAGTCGCTCGCTCGTGCTTATGCGATGGAGCAGTCAAACCTGCAGCTCGCAGACTTTAAGCGCCTAGGCGTTCTGGGCCTGTGGGACAATCCGTACCGCACGATGCGCCATGACACGGAAGCCGCGGAAATCACGGCGCTGCGCAAGATCATGGAAAAGGGCTACGTTTATCGTGGCCTGAAGCCCGTCAACTGGTGCTTTGACTGCCAGTCCGCCTTGGCAGAAGCTGAAGTCGAATACATGGACCGCAAGTCCCCGATGCTCGACGTCGCCTTTGCGCTCACTGATGAGGATCATCAGCGCGTAGAGGGTATCTTCGGCCATACGATTGAAAAGCCCTGTTCAGTTGTCATTTGGACAACGACCCCGTGGACCATCCCGGCCAATCAGGCGCTCAACATGCACCCCGACCTCACCTACGCTTTGGTGGATGTCGGCGATCGTTATCTCATCCTCGGCGAAGGCCTTGTTGAAGAAGCCCTGAAACGCTACGGTCTGACGGGCTCTGTCGTCGCCACTGCCAAAGGTGCTCTCTTTGAGGGGGTGCGTTTCAAGCACCCGCTCTACGACATGCACGAGGGCTACCGCCGCTATTCTCCGGTCTACCTTGCCGACTATGTGGAGGCAACATCGGGCACCGGTATCGTCCACTCGGCTCCGGCTTACGGCGTGGACGACTTTGTTTCCTGCAAAAAGCACGGCATGTCCAACGACGAAGTGCTCAATCCTGTGCAGGGCGACGGCACCTATGCTTCGTGGCTCCCGTTCTTTGCCGGCATGAACATCTGGCAGGCCAACCCGAAGATTCTTGACACACTGCGCGTTGCAGGGGCATTACTCTCTTCGGGCGAAATGACCCACAGCTACATGCACTGCTGGCGCCACAAGACCCCGCTCATCTACCGCGCCACTGCACAGTGGTTTGTGCGCATGGACGCACCCGACGAAGACACGAAGAGCGTGCTCGGTCTGCCCGCTGCCGAGAAGACCCTGCGTCAAGCCGCGCTCGAAGGCGTCAAAGCAACGAAGTTCTTCCCAGAATGGGGCATCAACCGTCTTTATTCAATGATTGAGAATCGTCCCGACTGGTGCATCTCTCGCCAGCGCAACTGGGGTGTGCCGCTGCCCTTCTTCCTTCACAAGGAAACGGGACATCTGCACCCCGATACGTTTGAAATCATGAAGAAGGTCGAAGCGCTCGTTGCCGAAGGCGGCATTGAGGCCTGGACGAAAGCCAAACCCGAAGAGCTGATCGGCGAAGACGCCAAGAACTACGTGAAGTCGACCGATATTCTCGACGTCTGGTTCGATTCCGGCACGACCCACTATACGGTCATGCGCGGTTCGCACAAGGACATCCTCGGATGGCCCGCAGACCTCTATCTTGAAGGATCTGACCAGCATCGCGGCTGGTTCCACTCGTCGCTGCTCACGGGCACGATGCTTGACGGCCGTCCGCCCTATAACCAGCTTCTCACCCACGGTTTCTGCGTTGATGAAAAGGGCGAGAAGATGTCGAAGTCCAAAGGCAACGTCGTCCGTCCGCAGGAAATCAATGACAAGTACGGCGCCGAAATTCTGCGTCTGTGGGTTGCTTCGACCGACTATTCGGGTGAGCTACGCCTTGGTCCTACGATCATTAACCGCGTCGTTGAGTCTTATCGCCGCATTCGCAACACGCTGCGCTTCCTGCTGGCCAACACGTCCGACTTTTCGATGGAAAAGGATGCCGTGCCGGTCGAAGACATGCTCGAACTTGACCGCTGGGCTGTTGCCTATGCCGCCGACTTCCAAAAGCGCGTGCTGGTCGAGTACGGTTCCTACCGCTTCCACAATGTGGTAACGCTGCTGCAGACTTTCGCCTCGACCGATCTGGGGAGCTTCTACCTCGACGTACTCAAAGACCGCCTCTATACGACCGGCGCCCAGAGTTTTGCCCGCAGATCCGCGCAGACCGCGCTCTATCTCATCACGGCGATGCTCCTGCGTCTTATCGCTCCGATCCTCTCCTTCACAGCCGAAGAAGCCTTCAAGCTCTTCTCGCCGAATGCCGATGAAACGATCTTTACGGAAACGTTCCTCAAGCTCCCCGAAGTAAAGGATGCTGATGCGCTGCTCGCTAAGTGGGCGCAGATCCGCGCCGTGCGTGCTGATGTGCAAAAAGCCATTGAAGACGAGCGCACCAGCGGTACGATTGGTTCGTCCCTGCAGACCACGGGAGAAATCTGCGCAGCTTCTCCCTTGTACGAAGTGCTCGCATCACTCGGCGACGAACTTCGCTTTGTGATGATCATGAGTGAAGTGAAACTCACGAAGGCAGCTGACGGCGCTGAGACGACGGTTTCCGTCAAGCCTTCGACCGAAAAGAAATGCGAACGCTGCTGGCACTATGTGCCGGGCGTCGGCAGCAATGCCGAACACCCGACGCTGTGCCCGCGCTGCGTCTCCAATCTCTTCGGCGCCGGCGAAAAGCGCCTCTTCGCATAAATGGCGAAGAGCGTCTCTTCTGCGAAGACTGCCCGCTCGACCGCTCGGTCGGGCGGGCGGACGAGCGCTTCGCCCGCCCGCTTCAGTCTCTGGATTGCTTTCGGATTTCTGATTCTTATCCTCGATCAGGCAACTAAGTTCTGGTTTGAGCGGCATCTGGATCCGGGCGATTTCGTGCCTGTCATTGATGGGTTCTTCAACCTTACGCTCGCACACAACTACGGAGCGGCCTTTAGTTTCCTCGCTTCGATGGGGGGATGGCAGCGTTGGCTATTTTCGGCTATTGCATTGGCTGTGATTGTCGTGTCGCTGCGTCTGCTTTGGAAACACAGCAGACAAACGCTCTTTGCACTCTCGCTCACGCTCATTCTTTCGGGTGCTTTGGGCAACCTCATTGACCGCTCACTGTGGGGTTATGTGATCGATTTTCTCGACTTCTACCTTGGCACTTGGCATTGGCCGGCTTTCAATATCGCGGATACCGCCATCTGTTTGGGAGCTGCCGGCATTATTATTGATGAGCTAATCGGCGTATCTAAAGAACGATCATAAACCCTTTTCAATTATCATCATTCCGTACCGTTGATTGCTTAATAAAAATGAAATCCTGTAGAGAAATTCTCATTTTTCTGCAGGATTTTATAATATCTGTATGAATACCAATCCCCCCCCCCTCCCATCTGAGAAACACCGCATTCTTTTGCTGAACTTCTATTCAGTCCTTAATACCAAGGGCGGCGCAGAGCATGTTATGAGCAAAATGGCCAATGCTTTCGTTGAGCGAGGCCACGCCGTTAAGATCGTTTTTCTCCAAAATGCTGCTGGCGAACCAGCCTATCCGCTCGATGCCAGAGTTGAACTTGAGAACTGTGCAAAAAATCCGGTGCCTTGGCGATGGCGAAAAAAGGTGCTGCGTATTCGCAGTTGGTTCATTCGCGATAAAAACCGCCGAAAAGCCTTTCGCAGCCATCGAATGGATCAAGCAAGAGCCTGCCAGATTTCACCTGCCATTCTAAAATTCAGGCCCGATATCATTATCGCTTTCCAGCCGGAAAGCGCATGCTGCATTACGCAGTATTTCATGGATCGCCCTCCGATCATCACCATGATGCATGCATCGCCGGCAGCCTTTCTAAAGCACCCGCAAACAGCTTTTCTAGCTGAATCTGATCTCACCGTCGTGCTGCTGCCAGAATACGTTGAGCAAGTGCGGCAACTCTATGGTGTCACTCATGCAATCAGCATACCCAATGCAATTGAAGAGCAGCCGCCTTCTTTATATGAAAGTATAAAAAAGGAAAAAACCATCATTTGTGTTGCCAGAATTTCAAGATCTGAAAAACGTCAGCATCTTTTGATTGAAGCCTTTGCCGAGCTTCAATCGAAATTTCCGGACTGGAAAGTAGAGTTTTGGGGAGATACATCCATCGACTCTGATTACATCGGCGAACTTAAAGGACTCATTCATCGCCTGGGACTTGAAAGACAAATACGAATCTGCGGGCAAACGAATACGGTCAGTGCGGTCATTGCACGCGCCTCGATTTTTGCGCTTCCTTCTCCCAAAGAAGGATTCCCGCTGGCACTTTGTGAAAGCTTAGCCGTAGGCGTTCCTGTCGTCTGTTTCAGGTCCTGTCCCGGTGCCAATCACCTTGTGCGTGATCATGAAAACGGATTGCTTGCAGAGGACTCGGTAGATTCCTTTGCTTTATCGCTTGAAACACTTATGCAGGATGAAGCACTGCGCCAACAACTCGGCCGCCAAGGCATTGAGGACATGAAAGCATATGCCCCTGAGAAAATTTGGAATCAGTGGGAAAGCGTTCTCGATAACGTCATCCGGCAGCACGAACCGCATCAGCCGTAGACCGACAGACTTCGATCTTCATCCATACACATTCTCTGCCGAGCGTCAGGAGTTCAGGCAAAATGAACGCCGACTCTTTAATGCTATGGATGCTATAGGCTCATGCTCCAAGACAAGCGCATCACTCTTATCGTTTCGGGCGGCATCGCCGCATATAAAAGCTGCGAAACAGCCCGCGCACTGATGCGGGCTGGTGCCCATGTGCGCGTCGTCATGACCGAACACGCCACGAAGTTCGTCACGCCTCTCACATTCGAAGCGCTCACTGGCTCTCCTGTGCTCACGACAGAGTGGCAGCCTGGTCCCAAAGGCCCTATGCCGCACATTGACGTCAACCGCGAGAGTGACCTGCTGCTCGTCATGCCGGCAACAGCCAATCTGATTGCCAAGGCCGCTCGCGGCATCGCCGACGACCTTGCGAGCACACTGATCTGCGCCAGACGCACGCCGATCGCCTTTGTGCCCGCCATGAACGCCGCCATGTGGCGCAACCCGGCAACGCGCCGCAACATTGAATTTCTGCGGCGCGAGGGTGCACTGATCTTCGGGCCTGCCGAAGGTCTGCAAGCCTGCGGCGATACGGGTGCGGGTCGAATGCTCGAACCTGCAGAGGTCGTCGACATGATGGAAATGGTCTTTTCACCGAAGCACCTCGCCGGGAAACGCGTACTCATCACAGCTGGGCCGACTTACGAAGCCATTGACCCCGTTCGCGGCATCACCAACCGTTCAAGCGGTCTGCAGGGTTTTTCCATTGCCCGTGCGGCCCGCGACTTTGGCGCTGAAGTCACGCTGATCGCAGGCCCCACACATCTCACTGAACCCATCGGCGTCAAACGCATCGATGTTGTCAGTGCCCGTGAAATGGACGAGGCCGTGCAGATAGAGCTCGACCGTCAACGGTTTGATCTCTTCGTGTCGGTCGCCGCCGTCGCCGACTGGCGGCCAGGCGCCGTGTCTGAAAAGAAAATCAAAAAAGATCCCACCGGCGGCATTCTCTTAAGCGACCTCAACTGGGTGGAGAATCCCGATATTCTCGCCCGTGTGGGTGAGCGACCGGACAAACCGCTTACCATCGGCTTTGCTGCAGAAACAGCCGAAGGCGCCAGTCTCACTGCGTTTGCTCGTGAAAAGTGCTTCCGCAAGCACGCCGCTTTTATTGTGGCAAACGACGCCCGTCAAGCGCTGGAATCCAAAGCCAACTGCATTCAGCTCGTCAGCCTTACGTCCGCGATTCCCTTTGGTCCTGCCGACAAATTTGCCTGCGCCCAATTCATTTTGACCGAAGCTGCCAAGCAGCTCTCAGGCAATGCCGGCGGAACAGCCGCACCTTCCGAAAAATAATGAACTCAAAAGCACTCATGAATATCGAACTGAAGATTCTGGATCCGCGTGTGAGCGAGAACCTCCCGAAAATCGCCACGCCTGGTTCCGCAGGCGCCGACCTTCGTGCACTCTTGGATACCCCTCTCGTTTTAGCGCCTGGCGAAACCAAACTCGTACATACCGGCATCGCCATCCACATCGGCGATCCGCACTATGCCGCCGTAATCCTGCCGCGTTCTGGTCTGGGTCATAAAAAAGGGATTGTGCTCGGCAATCTAGTCGGCCTCATTGACAGCGACTATCAGGGCGAAATTATGGTGTCGCTCTGGAACCGCAGCGGCACCCCCTGCACGATTGAGCCTATGGAACGCATTGCACAGCTTGTCGTCATTCCCGTCGTGCAGCCTGAATTTACTGTCGTCAACGCTTTTGTGGATTCTGAACGCGGCACGGGCGGCTTCGGCTCAAGCGGAACGAAATAGCTTTTGCACCTCACGAAATATCATCCGAAACAGAAACGCTCAAGCAACGAGAAAATGCTTGAGCGTTTCTATTTTCGTCAGAGACCTTTCAACGAGAGAGCTCTGAGCTTTGAGGCCGTCAAAAACTCAGACCAACACGCGTTCCGGTTGATCGTAGACATAAACGCGGGGCAATTCGCCCTTCCACTTTTCTACCTCTACCAGTGCCGTCGAGGCGATGTTGCCGCAGGCGAGCGACGATGTCGGCACATCCATCGTGAGCGTATTGGAATTGCCGTGCACATCAATACGGCGGCCGTTGACGTCCATCGGAGCAAACCAAGCGCCGTGATGAACGACGACGACGCCCGGCATCACACGGTCAGTAACGTAGGCGCCCGCGAGCAGCGCACCGCGTTTATTGCGTACCAGCACGACATCGCCCGACTCAATGCCGCGTGTCTTAGCATCCGCCGGATTGATCCAGCACGGTTCGCGGTCTTCAATATTGGCAAAATGATGACTGGTCGTACCGTCAAGCTGGCTGTGCATGCGGTAGCGGCTCTTGCATGCCATCAATGCCAAGGGCGTGTCCTGGGTCTTTGTGTTGACGCCTTCGGACGGTACAAAGTAGCTCGGATGCCCCAGGCAGTCTGCGTACTTGTAGCCGGCGATCTGAGGCGAATAAAGCTGAATCAGCCCGCTTTCCGTATCGAGCGAGTGTGCCTTCGGATCCTTGCGGAAGTCTTCAAATGCGACGAACTTGCGGTCTTTTTCTCGAACATCGAAGAGCACATAACCCTTCTTCCAGAAGTCTTCGAAGTTAGGAAGCTTCACCCCAATGCGCTCGCCCATCTTCTGGGCGTCGCCGTAGAGGCGCCGAATCCAGCCCATTTCGTCCAGGCCTTCGGTGAAGGCCTCCTGACAGCCGAGGCGCTCGGCAAGCTGCGAGAAGATCCAATAATCGCTTTTAGACTCCCACTGGGGCTCAATCGCCTGCTGCATGGCCACAATGCCATCGTTTGAATAAGTACCGATATTTGTAATATCAGCGTGCTCAAAAGCCGTAGCAGCGGGGAGCACGATGTCAGCATGACGCGCCGTAGCCGTCCAAACCGTATCCGTGACAATGACTGTTTCGGGCTTCTTCCAGGCGCGTTCAAGATTCATCGTATCGGGCTGATGTGCAAACGGATTGCCGCCCGCCCACATAACCAACCGCACTTCCGGATAGGTCACCTTCGTTCCATTAAAGTCAATGACCTTGCCCGGGTTGACAAAGCAGTCCGCAAATCTCGCCACCGGAATGACCTTGCTGCCCTTCCAGGGCAGCGTCGACGCCTTCACGGGCTTCACAGAGCTTGAAATGCCCCCTAGGAAGGGACCGTAGGCCATCGGCGTACCGCCGTTCGAATAGGCATAGTTCGTGCCGATGCCGCCGCCAGGGAGGCCAATCTGGCCGAGCGCTGCAGCGAGCGCAAAGCCCATCCAGTGCGACTGTTCGCCGTATTGAATACGCTGAATACCCCAGCCCATCATGATCATCGTGCGATGCGACTGCATGTCGTGAACGAGCTCGACGATTTTTTCGGCCGGCACTCCGCACTCCTGCGCCGCCCAGGCGGGTGTTTTCTCGATTCCGTCGGTCTTGCCCATCACATAGTCGCGCAGCTCCGGCCAGCCATAAGTGCACTTGGCAAGGAAGGCCTCATCGGTCTTCTTCGTGCGCACGAGTTCATGAATCATGCCGAGCATCATGGCGCAGTCGGTACCGGGACGCGGCGCTATCCATTCACTGCCCAGATATTCGGCCGTATCCGTTGCAATCGGATTGATCGAAATGGTTTTCGTTCCTTTAGCCTTCAGCGCGCGGAAGTAGCCCGCTCCGTTGTGAAGCGTCGTCAGCCAGTCGATGTCATTAGTAACTAAAGGATCTGCACCCCAAAGAATCACGCGTTCGCTGTGCTTCAAAACCATTTCCCAGCTCGTCGAGCGGGGATCTCCCGTACCGACGACATACGGCAGGATACGGCTGATAGCCGCCGTTGAATAAGAATTAATGCACTGTATGAAACCGCCGCGAAGGTTAAGGAGGCGCTGCTGCAGATTAATGGCGGCATTGACCTTGCCCGTCGACATCCAGCCGTATGAACGACCGAAGACCGCAGAAGGGCCGTAGTTGTCATAGACGCGGTTCATCTCCTTGGCAACAAGATCAAGTGCCGTGTCCCAAGAGACGCGCACGAACTTTTCTTCGCCGCGTTTATCGCGGCTTGCCGGGCCATTTTTCAGATAACCTTCCCGCACCATCGGATAACGGATGCGCGAAGGTGTATACGGTAGCTCACGAAGTCCTTCAAGGTTCATCGACGGTGCATAGTCGTGCTCAAACGGCGTCAGATCCATGATCTTTCCGCCTTTGACATGACCGCGGACGACACCCCAACGCGCGGCTGTAATAAAGCCGTACTCGCTGAGTGTAGATTCGCCAAGGCTGAATGTGTGAGTGAGTTTCAGTCCTTGTGCATCCTGAATCGGGAGCGGTTCAGGCGCAAACTTTGCACTGTTCTTAGCTGCAGCATCGAAACCCTTTCGGGCGGTCGATGCTGTTGCAGAAGATGCCGTTTGGGCTGAAGCAGAAGATGAAATGCCGGCCGCAGCAGCAGTGCCGGCTGCGCCGGCGGCCAAAAGGCCGCGGCGCGTCAATGCGATATTGAGACGGTTCATGATTTTCTGTCCTTTTAGGCGTATGCCTGTTGGCATACCTTATTGAGCCATTTTCTCGGACTCAGAACATGCTCAGCTACGCCAAGTACGTCTCTTTTTGACGGTTATCAGAATTTTAAAGTATCGGTTATTCCTAAAAAGAAGAACGATATTCCTAGAGAAATAGGAATCATTCCGAATAACACTAGCTCGACGAAACCTTATTACTGCAGCGTCGGACGAACAGTCGTTTCTTCAGGCCATTCATCACCGGTTTCTTCCTCAATATCGTCCTCGGGGAACAGCAATTTATCGAGCGCCTCATGCTCGGCGAGCGACATACCTCGAGCCTGCAGCTTTGCGAGACTGCCTTCCAATACTCGGATTTCCGGTCGGCGATCTGCATGCAGTACAAGCTCCACCCGAGCGCCAACCGCATCAGGACTGCCAGGAATATCGTTAGCGATTCGTCCTGCCATCACACGGCCCTCGGCCATTTCGCTCTGGAAGGACAGCAGATAAGCATCGTGATCCGCGGGAGCGACTTCCGCCCAGACGCCCCAGGTGAAGCTTCCCGCTTCTTCCGTAAAAGGCACTTCAATCACGCCGAAAAGAAAACGCTCACCGGAATCGAGTGAGGCAAAGTCCTCGTTGAACTTCCCCGCAGCATAGCGGCCAACATAATCGAGCTGCCAAAGGCAGTCCGGAAGCTTCATTTGAATGTCTCGGCAGAGTTCATCATCCAACTCCATATCTTCGTCAACTTCAACGTCTTCCAAATCGCGAGGCTGCATGCCGCGTCTCCTTTCTGAGATAGTGATGATCATCAGATTTTAAAAACTCTTGATCCGCCGCTTCCTATCGCTCAAGCGCATACTTTGACGAAGCACTGCGTTTTCCTAAAAATTCACCCATGCAGCTCTTCCTACACCACGTTGCGCTTTGCGCCCCTCTTTTTCTTCTGGTCGCACTAGGCTGGGGATCTGTGAAGATCGGTCTCTTTACGAATGAAGTCACCAAAGCCCTTGGCCGTTTCACGTTCCGACTGCTCATGCCGGTGATGCTCTTTAAGCTAATGAGCGGATTTGCCGACATGCCTCCAGTGGACTGGCGAATTCTGATTGCTTTCTTCGCCTCCTGCACCATCATCTACGCAATGGGCAGGAGCTTTTTCAAACACGTTTTCAAAACGGACGCTGCTGCAACAACCGTACTTGCCATGGCAGGCATCTTCGGCAACAACGTGCAGCTCGGAGTACCAATCGTTCAGGTCAGTTTAGGCAATGAAGCTATTCCCGCCATCTCTTTGATCATCATCTTTAACGTTTTGCTGCTCTGGACAGTCGCCATTGCCAGTGTGGAATTCGGACGGACGGGCAGCATCGGCAATTGGCGGTCTGCCGCAGCCCCCATGCTGCGCGTCTTCAAAAACCCGATTGTTCTGGGCATTTTGATCGGCTCGGCTTGGAGCTTCACCGGCATCAAACTGCCTGACTTCCTTGAAAAGTCCGTTGAACTGGTTGCCATGAGCACCACGCCGATGTGCCTCATGGTCGTTGGTATGGGACTCGCACAGCACAGTTTCCGAGCGGCGCTCACAAAAGGCTCCATCATCACCGCCGTCAAACTCGTACTGCAGCCGCTCCTCGTTTGGATAATCGCCAAAATACTCGGGCTCGGCACACTTGAAACCAATGCTGTTGTTTTGATGGCGTCACTGCCCGTAGCCATCAACATCTATCTAATGGCCCAAGACTTCAAAGCCGAAGAAGGGGCTGCAAGCAACAGTATCTTTGTTTCAACCTTTCTTTCGGCCTTGACCGTCCCGCTGACGCTTACGCTCTTAGGCGCAGCGCCTCAATTCTGAGTCTTAGGACTGCATTCATAAAAAATTCGGCAGCCGATCATCAATCGACTGCCGAATTTTTCGGCCGCAGCTTTCGCTGCGTCTTTAGGCTGCTGCGAGATTCTCGCGCGCAGCTTAGAACTGGGATTCAGCAAACTTCCAATTTACAAGCTTCGTGAAGAACGTTTCGATGAACTTCGGACGAGCATTGCGGAAGTCGATGTAGTAAGCATGCTCCCACACATCGAGGGTGAGCAGCGGCTTGTCGCCCTGCTTCACCGGCGTACCTGCATTGGAAGTGTTGACGATTGCGAGCGTGCCGTCGGCCTTCTTCACAAGCCAGGTCCAGCCGGAACCAAAGTTGCCGGCAGCAGATTTTGAGAACGCAGCGACGAAAGCGTCAAAGCTTCCCCACGTCTTTTCAATTGCGGCAAGCAGAGCACCTTCCGGACGACCGCCGCCATTCGGGGTGAGGCATTTCCAGAAGAAACTGTGGTTGAAATGCTGAGCCGCATTGTTGAAGAGACCGCCTTCAGCCCCGCAAATAATTTCTTCAAGCGACTTGCCTTCAAAGGCCGAGCCCTTGAGGAGCGCATTCAAGTTGGCGACATAGGAAGCATGATGCTTGCCGTAGTGGTACTCGATCGTTTCGGCGCTCATGGCCGGGGCCAGAGCGTCAGGAGCAAAATCAAGCTTGGGAAGTTGGAATTCAGTCATTTGGGGTCTCCAAAGATAGTTTTGATTTATGAATATTACCTCTTGGATATTATTCATACATTAATTTAGTGGTTACCCGTATCATCGAATTGTGGCAAAAGTTTGCTGTCCAGCCTTCAAGCGACGAAGCTTTTTCGCACCCGACGCGAAATGATTCTTAAGGCATCTGCTCACCTGTCCCTGAGGATTCCGTATTCATAGCGACCTCCTGCACCTCTGCGGCTGCAAAACCATCCGCAAAGAGAATCCGTACGGCGCTGCCTCGTCGAAGCTCTGCGGCATGCGATACCACCTTGTCGGCATCCGTCACAATCCGAGCATATCCAGCACGCAGAGGACGATTGGGATCCGCGAGGCTGAGCGCATTGGCAGCGAGCTCCACACGTCTTTGAGCGGCGTTAATTTCGCGCATGGGATCCGGGCGCAGACGCAAAGCTCGATCCAGACGCTCAGCAGCAGCATCAAGCGCATGGTGCGCAAAAAAAGAGAGGGCCTTTGTTTGTCGTTCCAGCTCCGTCTCTCGCCGTTCTTGTGCTGCGAGTCCAAGCCTCCGAAAGCGTTCCGCTGCAGCCGTCAAGTGCTGCACAGGAGCTCTGAGGCATAAATCCGGCTGTGCCAGGAAGCGTGCTGCCCGCTCGAGCCGTATTTGCCTCGGAGTAATGAAGTCTGCGGCAGTACGCCATCGCAAACCGGCACCTTCAACCGCTCGCTCAGCATCCGTAAGTCTCCCTTGGGCGGCATTGCAAAGCCTCACCCGAGCGTTGATCATCGCCTGTTCCCAGGGCTGCAGCAATCGATCTTCAGCGGGAAGATGCGCAGCCGCCGAGTCATACCGTTGTGCGGCATGCTGATAAGCTCGTTCAACAGCCCGCTCAAGCATGTCTGAACATTTATCCAAACGCCTCAGCCAAGTATCTCGATCCGGCCCAATGGACTCCGCTGCAGCTGTCGGCGTCGAAGCCCGCAGATCGGCTGCAAAATCGGCGATGGTAAAGTCCGCCTCATGTCCCACGCCGCAAATGACGGGCACGTTGAGCGCTGCGATCGTACGAGCGAGCTCCTCATCGTTAAAAGCCTGCAGATCCTCATAGGAGCCGCCGCCGCGAACCAGCAAAATGACATCAGGGGTAAGCGCCTGTGCTGCAATCAGCGCCGAAATGAGTGCAGCGGGAGCGTCGGTACCTTGAACCAGACTGTCCACATGCATGATTTTCACCCAAGGCGTGCGGCGTTCAAGCGTACGCAGCACATCGCCGTAGGCGGCAGCCTGAGCGCTCGTCACCAGTACAACTCGCCGTACAAATCGAGGAATCGGCTTTTTGCGCTCTGGGGCAAAGAGTCCTTCTGCCTCCAGCTTGGCCTTGAGTTTTAAAAAAGCTTCATAGAGACTTCCCACGCCGGCTGGCCGCCACCGCGTTCCGACCATTTGCAGTCGCCCGCGGGGGGCATAAATATCCACACGTCCAAGAAGCTCTATACGGTCGCCCTTTTGAAATATCGGACCGCGTCCCAGTGCACTGCGAAACATGGCGCAAGAAAGCAGTGCAGCCTCATCCTTGAGTGAAAAATAAAGGTGTCCCAGACTCGACAGGGAAACTTCTGCAACTTCACCGGTAATCCAGATGCCGTCCAGGACGCCCTCAAGCGCATTGGTCATTCGGCGCAAGGCGGCAGACACACTCAGCGGTTCCTCGCGCCTAGGCGCTGCTGCGGGAGACGACTCGACGCCTGAAGCGGCTGAGTCAACTGTCTGAGGCCCCCATGCAGCACGAGTTGAGGAGCGCTTTGCAATCGGCTCAATACGCGGCTTGAGTTCCAAGTCCGCATCACTCCAGCTCACGGGCGGCATCCCGCTGTACGGCTGATTCGGCTTCGCAAAGGCAGGCACACGCTTTGAGGGCTGCACCGTGGAAAAATTCTGCACAGAAGCTTGGCGGGCTTTGGATCGGCCGTCCCGAGTCTCACGCGATGAACGCGCAGAGCGATCTGCTCCTCCTGCCCTGCGGTCAGCTTCCGCATAAAGCGATGCAGCGAAAGCCGGATCATCAAAGAAATCGGGAGGCGGCCCGCCAGCCGAACCGGAATGCTTTGCAGTCATCAAAATGCCCCAAAAAACTTCTTCAAGGCGTGCAGTTCGAGGACAACGCCCTCTGACGAAGGAAGGATTGAATAGACATCCTACCGAGTCAGCGTCTTTTTGTCTGAGACAATCGTTTTCCCAAGAATCCACACGCTGCCCATTTTTTAGGCAATGAAATTTTTTACATGTCTGTGACAGGGTTGTGAAGATGCCCCCAAAGTTGTCCACAAGTCTGTCCTCCCTCTAGGTGAACAACCTTTGGCACCCAACTTCTGCACGGATTTGTCCACAGCATATTGCCGTCGTTTTGTCAAGCCATGAAAAGCCCCCAAACTAGATCAAAACTTGGTTTTACAATAAGTCAACAGTTACTGCCCCAGTGAATTTACAAATATGACAGAAGATCATCCCAATGTTCAGCAAGCGAATTTTTGAGTTTTCGGACTTGATCTCGCCAAACTATCCACATAGTTACCCACAACCGCAAACTCAGTCATCTACTGATCGATGACACACCCCTTTATGTCACCATGATGTCGTTGTGCAGCAAGTGAAAATAAAAAAGCGAGTACTTCTTCACCAGCAGACGGAACAGGGGTCTTTTAGAGCCAATTGTCCACCGAGAACCGATGATCTGTGACTGGTCGCCGAGCGGCAGCACCGCTATGGAACAATGGCGACCCAACAATCTGCACTCAGCCGCAAAAACGCACAGATGACTCTCAATAGTTCACAGATAAAGCGGCTATCATCAGAGATTGACGTCCGAGCAGTCATGTTTTGGCATTTCGACTGCTGCGTCTCTTCCAACCTTTTCGACGGCGATCCGCGAAACTTTCAATACCCAAGCGGCTCGACCTGACAATCCTCCATGTCTGACGACAACCCGCGAATATCCACGGATTCTTCTGAGAGTCGACCCGACTCCATTTACGCTTCAGTTCCATCGGCACTGCCGGCATCTCAGGAGACACTGTCATGAGCAGTCATCCGCGCATTGAAGCCTGGCTCCACCGCGTTTGGTCGCACCGCGGCCCAACGGCTTGCCTGCTCTACCCGCTTTCACTCATTTATGAGGCCATAAGCGCCTCCAAACGCAAAAGCACCAAGCCGCAGCACCTTCCCGTACCGGTCGTCGTTGTGGGCAACATCTATGTTGGGGGCACCGGTAAAACGCCGGTTACGATTGCGCTCGTACGGGAGCTTCGAGCTCGCGGCTGGACCCCCGGCGTCATCTCCCGCGGCTTTGGCCGCCAAGCCGAAGAAGTCAAGATTGTGACGCCCGAATCGGATGCGCGGGAAGTGGGGGACGAACCGCTCCTCATCGCCCGCGACTCCATGGCGCCGGTTGCGGTCGGCCGTGCACGTTATCAGGCCGGCCTTGCGCTCCTGCATGCTCACCCCGGCGTCAATATCATTTTGTCTGATGACGGACTGCAGCACACGGCACTCGCCCGCGACGTAGAACTCGCCGTCATCGGCGCGGGCGGGCTGGGCAATGGCTGGCTGCTGCCCGCCGGTCCCCTGCGTGAGCCTGTTTCCCGGCTCGATGAAGTGGATGCGCTCATCCTCAACACCACGACGGATGTGGAGGTCGAGAGCCGCACACCGCGATTCGCCGTTTCAAGCTGCTTCGGAGCATGTCGGCGCCTTTCCAACGGCGACATCCGCGACATAGACGAAGTCTCGCACGATTTGAAAGCCTCCCAAGGAAAGGCTCTGGCTGCCGCCGGCATTGCCTCTCCCAGCCGATTCTTCGCTATGGTGCGTGCTCACGACATCGACTGTACCGAACTTGAACTCGGCGACCACTACGACTTTGCCAAGAACCCGTTTGCCGGCCGCAAGGAATCCATCATTCTCATCACCGCAAAAGATGCTGTGAAGTGTGCGCGTATTCCGGAAATCAAAAACGACGATCGAATTTGGGTCGTCGGACTTGAAGTCGTTCTGGACACCTATCTCGTTGACATCGTCGACCAAAAAGCCGCCGCGGCAGCCCAACGCATGGGGCGCCATCCGGAAACGCGCAACGACAAAATTGAGTGAATGCTCAATCGGTTTGATCTCGTCAGCTTCGCAACGCTTATTCCAAAAAGAAAATATTTGCTATGTCCTCCTTCATTCCTGAATTTCTTGTCTGTCCCAACTGCCGAGGACGCCTTTTTGCATCCGTCCCAGAAGAGCAGGCCAACGATGCCGAAGGCGACAAAGAGCTCATTTGCCCGCACTGCAGCCTTGCCTTTGCGGTGAAAGATCACATTCCAATGATGGTGCCGCACGACGCCAGAAAGCTTTCCGAAGCTGAAACGCTCAGCTGGCAGAGCAAGGCCCGAGCGCTTTCTGGCCAGGGACCCAATGCAGAAACCGCAGGAGACCTCTCATGAGCTTCACCGTCATTATTCCTGCCCGCATGAAGTCCACGCGTCTGCCCGAAAAACCCCTGAAGGACATTTGCGGCAAACCGATGATCGTTCGTGTCGCAGAGGCCGCCAGCCGTACCGGCGCTTCACGCATTGCCGTTGCTACCGATCATGAAGCCATTTATGAAGCCTGCCGAACGGCCGGCATTGAATGCGTCATGACGCGGGCTGACCATCCCACGGGCACGGATCGCCTTGCCGAAGCTGCCTCGCTGCTTGGGCTTGCTGCCGACGAAATCGTCGTCAACATTCAGGGCGATGAGCCTCTGATGCCCGCAGAAGCCGTTAATCAGACGGCTGCACTTCTTGCGGATCGCCCGGAATGCGCCGTTGCAACCGCCGCCCATACGCTCACGTCCATTGAAGACTTCTTTAGCCCCAACGTTGTCAAAGTTGAGCTCGACAGCCGCGGCAATGCGCTCACCTTCTCACGCGCCCCTATTCCCTGGCCGCGGGACGCTTTCCGTAAAGATCAGACCAAGCTGCCCGAAGGCTTCCGCCCGCTCCACCATTTGGGGCTCTACGCCTACCGAGTCGGCTTTCTAAAGAAATTCCCGACACTTGCACCGGCACCGATCGAAGAAGCTGAAAGTCTTGAACAGCTGCGCGCACTCTGGAACGGAGAAAAAATTGCCGTTCTCGTCCTTCATCAGGCACTCCCTGCGGGTGTAGATACAGAGGAAGATCTCGAGCGCGTGCGCGCTGTTTTTGCTTCCCGCCAATGACGCATTGCACTTTTTAGCTGAAAACTTAAACGCGGAATCGGCAGCGTGATTCCGCGTTTTTTCATTCACACCTTGAGCCACCAATCTTCAAAGGATCGGCGCCGCGCCGGATCGAGCGGCATAGGCTCGCCAATCAAAGGCGTCGCAAGCGCGATGCCTAACATTTTTGCCGACTGCTTGGCCATATTCATGGGGTCGGTCCATTTGTGATGCGAAAGGCAGAATTTTGAATTGTGAATCGCCACAATGGCCTGAGGATTCAGCAGTGCGGCAGCCTGACGCCAAGCGGCCGGCATCAGATGAACGCCCGGCCAATCGTCGTCGTACTGACCGTCCTCGATGAGCGCCAAATCAATCTTCGGAAAAGTTTGCGCAATCTGCGCAAAATGCGGCCCGAAGCTGGTGTCGCCCGAGTGATAAATCCGCATGCCGTCAGCTTCGAGCATGTATCCGCACCAAAGCGTCGGGTTCGGCGTAAAACTTCTCCCTGAAAAGTGCTGCGCGGGAACAGCTGAAACTGTGAGGCCGCCGACTTTGACAGATTCCTGCCAATCCAGCTCGGTGATGCGCTCTGCCTCCCAGCCCCAGGCCTCAAAGTGAGCGCCCACACCGAGCGGACAAACTACACGCCTCACTCGATTTTTAAGGTCCAGTACAGTGCGATAGTCCAAATGATCGTAATGGTCATGCGTAATGAGCAAAAGATCGGCCGCCGGCAGATCGGCTGGCTCCCAGCAGTCCGTCCCCGGAAAAGGCTTATAGAACCCGGGCACCGGAAAAGCTTGATGGAGTGCAGGGTCGATCAGCACCTTGAGACCCGCCCAGTGGATAAAGAAACCCGAATGTCCAAGCCAGACCATATGGTTGTCAGGCACTGCCGCGAAATGGGTTTTGATGTGCGGCACCGGTGCAGACGGGAAACGCTGCGGATTGCGGTCCAAAAGAAAATCCCGCATGATCTCCAAGCGTGAGCGGCCGCTCGCAGAAAGCTCCATCGGCACGAGATTGTGAAACGACCCATCTTGCCAATGCGGTGAGGCCTGAATGCGCTTTAAACGCTCTCCAGTCGGCAGTGCGCCGAAGTCTGCCCGTGCCATTACTGCGCTGCCGGCGGCCGCACCGGCCGCGGCCAGACCGGCAACCGCTGCGCCGCCTAAAAGCAGACGACGGCGTACAGAATTATGGGCAGCAGACATAAAAAGCTCTCCGGCTCAAAAACCATTCACACCTTTATTCTGCCTGTCTCTCAAGCGAATGCATCGGGGCTTTTTTCTCAAAATTTTGCCCAATTTCCGCAAATTCATTTTTGCTCGCCTTGATGGCTTCATCTGTGCACTAGGCGTTTTACCTAACAGACGGCTCTTTCCAAAACGCCCGAAGCAGGTCATTATTGTGGGGGTCGGGTGTTGCGGCAGCGTGCCGCAGCAGTCGATTCAGTCACATTTAATTGGTATTTTGGAGATTCCCTTTGATGCAAGCACTGTCCTCGAGCGCCGAATTGAAGAGCCCGCTTGCCGCGGCTCTGTGCACGGCTATGAGCGGCATCTGCTCATCCTCTCTCTCCAAACTGCCGCAACGTTGGTGGCGG
Source organism: Sutterella wadsworthensis (assembly GCF_003315195.1). GTDB lineage: Bacteria > Pseudomonadota > Gammaproteobacteria > Burkholderiales > Burkholderiaceae_F > Sutterella > Sutterella wadsworthensis. Next base: position 93,509 of record NZ_QNRV01000006.1, read on the forward strand.
GTGTAGCATCGCCCGCCGCAAGCACAATTTTTCTCATCCGAACGATGGGCGGGCGCTTCGAAATGAAGGCGTACCGCCCTTTTTGCTTCCGGCACGGCGACACGACCTTCAAAGGTGAAGCGCCTATTCATCACAGATTTCATCAGTGATTCCGGAGCCGTCATGACGAATGCTGCTTTCCTCACACTTTCGCATTGCGAACACCTTTTAAAGTACACCAAGCGAGCTGCTGCCCTGACTGCTGCCGCTGCGTCCGCAGCGCTCATTCTTGCTGCCTCGCCGGCCGCACAAGCCAAACACATTACGGTCGCGCTGTCGGCAGCCTTCACAACACTCGATAGCTACGATTCGCCTGACACCATCACAAAAGCCGTGGCACGAGCCGTTTATGAAGGGCTCTTTACTTTTGATAACGACATGAATCCGGTGCCGCTTCTCGCAGAAGGGTATGAGCGCAGTGCCGACGGATTGACTTATACGGTGCGTCTGAAAAAAGGCGTGCAGTTTCACGACGGCACAGAATTTGACGCCGAAGCGGTGAAACTCAATTTTGACCGAGTGCTTCGTCCCAATTCCGGCCTCACCCGCCGAGCGATCTACACCTTCATTGACACGGTGAAGGTCGTCGATAAATACACGGTGCAGTTCACGCTCAAGTATCCGCACGGCGGCTTCATCCGGCGTCTGGCCATGAATAACACAATGATGGTCTGCCCAAGCCTCATTAAAGCCGCCGGCGGCAACAAAGCGGGCCTGGCGCTGAAAAGCTACGGCACGGGCCCTTACATTCAGGAAGAATTCAATCCGAGCGAAAAATTCGTCGTCAAAAAGAACCCAAATTACCGCATCAAGGGTCTGCCTAAGCTCGACGGCATTACCTTTATTCCCGTTCCGGAAAACTCTACGCGCGCCGCAATGATCCGTACCGGTGAAGCTGATTTCATCACAACGGTGCCGCTCGAGCAGATCAAGTCGCTAGAGGCCGACGAAACCCTCAATGTGACGGCGATCCCGTCGATCATGCAAAAGCACCTCGATCTCAACAACTTCTTTAAACCCTTCTCTGACAAGCGTGTCCGTCAGGCGATCAATTACGCGATCAATAAGGATGCCTTGGTGAAGGTGGCCTACAACGGTTATGCTGTGCCCCAGTACGGCATTCTGGCAAGTCAATATCCGGGGGCCGTCAAGCTTGGACCGTGGCCCTATAACCCCCAAAAGGCGCGTGAACTGCTCAAGGAAGCGGGTTATCCCAACGGCTTTTCCACAATTCTGTGGTCAGGCTACAACGACACGACCTCCGGCAAGGTCGTGCAGTTCCTGCAGCAGCAGCTCGCGCAGGTCGGCATCAAGGTGGAAACGAAGCTGCTTGAACCGGGCGTGCGCACCGAACTGATCCTTCACGTCAAAGGAGCGGCTGACTCTAAATCGCGGCTTTTTTACATCGGCTGGAGCGACGGCTCATTCGACCCCGATCAGGTGCTTCGTCCGATTCTTCACAGTACGCAGCAGCCGCCCGTCTATATGAATACGACCTACTACGCCAACAAGCACTTTGATGAACTCATCGACAAAGCGTTGGTCGAACCCAATGAAGCCAAGCGCAATCAGCTTTATGAAGATGCGCAAAAGACCGCTTGGGAAGATGCGCCGTGGGCATTCCTCCTCTTTGAGATGTCCACCGGTGCTTCGAACAAACACCTGAAAAACTTCAACATGATGGTCGATCAGAGTTTCGAGTTCTATAACGCTGAATGGGTTGAATAACACACCTATGCGCCAGGCTGCCAAATGCCAATTGCAGCCCTCCATTTTTTCTTCTCCCATGCCGCGCTCGCCGTCTCGGACACCAACGAGCGCGGCGCGGCTCTTAAAGCGCCGGCAGCAGCTCTGGAAGCACGGCGAATAAAAGAAATGCATCTGAAAAGCCGACCGACGCTCGAGCACGTCGACGGCATCAGTGTGGTCCTTTGAGAGCGCAGCGATCAAAAGCGTTGCTAAAGCGCTCATCAAAGATACCTACCTGTTTTCACGCTCTGCGCAAATTTCAGCGTTCTGTGCCTGCAGCGGTACAATTTAAGAATTGTGCCGGCGGATTTTCGTTCCGCCCGGGTGCGTCCATGCTTTCGGATGCGCCGTTCGGCCAAACCTTTCCAGCCGCCGGCTTTATTGAATCAGGAGATTTTCACAATGCGTCTTATCCTCATCGGACCGCCGGGCGCCGGCAAAGGCACGCAGGCCAAGTTCATCTGCGAACGCTTCGGCATTCCGCAGATCTCTACAGGCGACATGCTGCGTGCCGCCGTCAAGGCCGGCACTCCCCTTGGTCTGGCCGCTAAGGCCGTGATGGAAAAGGGCCAGCTCGTCTCCGACGACATCATCATCGGCCTTGTGAAGGAACGCCTCGCTCAGCCCGACTGCGCCAATGGCGCCCTCTTTGACGGCTTCCCCCGCACAATTCCGCAGGCTCGCGCCCTGATCGACGCCGGCATTCCTATTGACTACGTTCTTGAAATCAGCGTGCCTGACGCTGAAATCGTTGAGCGCATGTCCGGACGCCGCGTGCACCCGGCGAGCGGCCGCACCTATCACATCAAGTACAACCCGCCGAAGGTTGCGGGCAAGGACGATGTGACGGGCGAAGATCTCGTGCAGCGCGAAGACGACCATGAAGATGTCGTCCTCAAGCGCCTGAAGGTCTACCACGACCAGACAGAAGCCCTTGTGGACTTTTATTCCAAGCTTGCCCAAAGCGGCAGTGAACATGCTCCGAAGTACCGCTCGATCAGCGGTCTCGGCGCTATTGATGCCATTACCGCGCGCGTTTTCGACGCCCTGAAGTAATTCACAGCTGCATCCTCTCGCAGAGAGGGTGGACGAAAAGGTCCGACGGTTTGTGCCGTACGGACCTTTTTTATCGGCATTTCTCCTGTCCTGCAGCGGAAGGTTTTCGTTTATGCAGACCGCCGCCTGTACCGGTGCTATCGTTGTCGACGCTCTGCTTTCACTTGCAAGGACATGCTGAGATGACCGAATGCGTTGACTGCGCCTTTTGCGCGCCGCTCACGGACGCCGAACGCGACCAAATTTTCCAAGCCCTTCTCGAAATCGTCGGCCCCCGCGGGCTCGTTACTGCTCCGGATGAAATCGCCGCAGCGTCCCTAGACTCACGCCGCCGCCGCCAAGGCAGCGCTCTGGCACTCGTTCGAGCGGCCTCCACAGAGGAAGTATCTGCCGTTGTGCGCTTGGCTGGAGAATGGGGACTCTGCATCGTGCCGCAATGCGGCAACACTTCAACCGTGGGCGGCGCAACACCGGAACCAGAAAGCCCTGCCAACCGCCGCACGATCATTCTCAGTCTCTCCCGCATGAACCGGATCCTCAGCGTTGATCCGGTCAATGCTGCAATGACGGTGGAAGCCGGCGTCATTCTCGCTAAAGCGGCCGAAGCGGCCCGCGAAGCAGGTTACCTCTATCCAATTTCTCTGGCAGCCGAAGGCACCGCCGAGATTGGCGGAACGCTTGCCGCCAATGCCGGCGGCGTTCATGTGGTGCGTTACGGCATGGCACGGCGCAGCTGCCTCGGCATTGAAGTCGTGCTCGCCGACGGACGAGTGGTAAACCTCATGCGCAGCGTCCGCAAAGACAATACCGGCTACGACCTCCGAGACCTTTTTATTGGCTCTGAGGGCACATTGGGAATCATCACGAAAGCCGTACTCGACTTATCTGCGCTCCCTGCCGGACGCCTCACAGTTTGGGCGCCGCTCGGCAGTCTTGAAGCCGTGGAAAAACTTTTCCAGACGGTCGAAAAATTCGCCGGCTCCGCGCTGACTGCATTCGAACTCATGTCCGAAGCCTCCCTCGACTTCGTCTATGCCGAGGGACGCACATCGCCCACCACGGCAAAGTCTGATTGGACAGTGCTTTTTGACCTCGCGCTGACGGGGCGCGACGACCCCGACAACATGACGGAAGGTCTGATTGAAGCACTCGAGCCGCTCTTTGATTCCGGTGATGTGCTCGACGCTGTGCTCGCCAAAAACGAAGATGAAGCTCAGGCGCTCTGGCAGCTGCGCGAAGAAATTCCCACGGCTGTTCGGTCTTCGGGCGGAAACATTAAAAATGACATCAGTGTCCCGCGCGGCAGTCTCTGCCGCTTCATTCGGGAAACCTTTGCCGAATTCGAGGAAAAAACGCCGTGGCTCGCCCCGGCCGTTTTCGGTCATTACGGCGACGGCAACCTGCACTTCAACCTTGGGAACCGCCCGGAGCTGGGCAAGGGGTTCTGGAAGCAGCACGAACGTGAAGTCCACCGCATGGTGAACGACGCGGTCATCCGTTTCGGCGGTTCCGTTGCGGCCGAACACGGCGTTGGAGCAAAGGCAGCGCTTCTCGAACGCACGAAAGATCCGGTAGAGCTTGAGCTCATGAAGACCATCCGCGCCGCACTCGATCCTAAAGGCATCCTCAATCCCGGACGTGTTGTGCGTTGGCCCGACAACGTCTGGCGTAATCCAGCGGAAGCGTGGGATTAAAAGATGCTTAAAGATTGATTTACATATATTTCATGCAATTGGCGATGAATTCGGAAAAGTCCCTATCTGCGTCTGCGCAATTCATCGCCATCCGTTCGATAATGAGGCACTTTTTTATCAATGCGCCTCTTTAAACGTACGCGTCATGCATCAATTCAAACTTCAGCGGTCGACCATTGCCGTCGGCCTTGCCTGTGCTGCTGTCCTTACGCTCTCGGGCTGTGCAGCCACATCGATCACTGGCTCAACCGCCGTGCCGGCTGCCGAAGCATCGGCAAAGAAAATGAAGGCGGAGCCCGTCAAGATCTCCATGCCGGTAGTGGATGCTTTCCGCGGCAGCGGCATCTTCTTTTTCGATGACAATGTCCGTTCCAGGCTCTACATCTCCGACACGATTGCAGTAAATGGACGACTGCCGCTCAAGGAAGAAGCGCCTCGCGGCGTTGCCAAAGGCTTCACCTGGGGAGCTGGTGCCGCAACCATTCTCCGCAACGGAGAGCCGCAGCCTCTGACAAGCCCGCAGGCCTTGTCTGTTGAAAAGTCCGGCAATGTGCGTCTGCACTACCCGCCCTTGAAGGCTAAAAATGCCAAGCCGATGAGTTTGAGCATCAAACTCATTGCTTATGACCTCTCGGGTCTCCCTATTGGGCCATACCTCAAAACCCGAGCGGGCAAATCGACTCCTGCTGGTTGGCTGATTGCCAATCGCTATGTCTTCCCCGAAGGCTCGGTGGGCTATCGAACCGTCGCGTCGGTTGATGAAACCGAAGTGCTCGTTCCGACCCAAAAAGCCTTCACGGGCTCAGCCCAAATCGAAGACTTTTCCCAGCGCTTTGCCAAAGATATTCCCTATTGCCTGCGCTTCATTCCCAACCGTGATGCCGAACCTTTGGGGCTGCGGTTCCCAAAGGCCATCGTCAAGCAGACGAAGACCGTAAAGCTCACCCGCGGCCGCACCCGCACGGAAGAAGTCGCACAATCGGGTGAAGCGATGCTCTATCCGGTAAAGAAGAACACCCTTTTTTGCGCAGCTGAAGGCAGTCAGACCGCAGCCGCACAGTGGAATCTCCAATATGTGAACGGCACTCGGGTCATTTCTTTCACCTTCCCCGACGAAGTCTCCCCCGCCAATTACGGTTTTCTCAAAACGCACCGCGATGCCCTTCGTCTTGCCTTTGCCGAAGAACGCGTGAAGCAGCGCGGAAAGACCACTACGCAGGTTCGTCCTGCCGCACTTTGGCTTGCCGGCAAACCCGTGCTTGATGAGCAGTGGCGCTTCAACGCCGTAGCCGCCGACGCGGTTTCGGATGCCATTCGTCTGACGGCAGATCAGCGCGCGGCTTGGGAAGCCGAACAGAAAGCGCAGAGCCGGGCAAAGTAGCCGCGCGAAGCTTTCTGGCATTTAGAGAGGCCTGAGGTTTTTCTGGACCTCAGGCGCCGGCCAAGCGTCTCCATCAAAAATCTGTGCCGAACGCCTCACGCCAGGCTCGGCGGTAGAGATTGGGCCCTTCAGCTTTGATGATCTTCGGATCCGCGAGCGTTCGACGCCACACGCGTGCGCCCGAAAGCCCCTGACAGAGCCCATTGAGGTGCCGTGCAAATGCGCGAGTCACATGCTCATCGGCGGCATAGTACTGCTCTACTTCTGCCTCAACAGCCGCAATCACCGCTTCGCGGGTGAGTGTGCGGCAGCTTTCACCGTAAAGCACACTATCGACCTCAGAAAGCATCCAGGGCGTCTGATAGGCCGCACGTCCGACCATCACGCCGTCAATGCGAACGCCATCGTGCACTTCGTCGAGCAGTGCACGGCATTCGGCTGTCGTTTTGACGGCACCATTGAGCACAATCACTGCGTCGGGGAAATCGCGCTTAAGCTCCCAAGCGCGGCTGCGCATGAGGGGCGGCACTTCCCGGTTTTCTTTGGGCGAAAGCCCCTGCAGCCAAGCGGCACGCGCATGAACAATGAAGGTGCGGCAGCCCGCATCGTAGACCTCACCCACAAAGTCCCGCACAAAGCCGTAATCCGAACGCTCATCGACGCCAATACGGTGTTTGACCGTGACGGGCTTATCCGTTGCATCACGCATGGCACGCACGCACTCTGCCACGAGTTTCGCGTCAAGCATCAGACAGGCGCCGAAACTCCCCTTCTGCACGCGCGGTGACGGACAGCCGCAGTTCAGGTTGAATTCATCGTACCCATAAGGAGCCGCTGCCTCCACGGCGAAAGCAAGCTCTTTGGGATCAGACCCGCCCAGCTGCAGTGCAGTGGGTCCCGCTACGCGGCTGTTGCCGAGCAGTGCATCACGGCTGCCAAAGCGAATAGCTCCGGTTGTCACCATTTCGGTGTAAAGCCGGCCTCGGCGCGTCAGCAGCCGCTCAAAGAAGCGGCACGGACGATCCGTCCAATCCAACATGGGCGCGACACAAAAGAGCCAGGGAGAGGCTTCTGAGGGCGTATTGGGCGTTAAAGAAGGCGTTGCGTTGTCGTTCATCAAAATCTTTCAGCGTCTGGTCTGAAGGTTATTTTTTGCAGAAATGAGCGCTTAAGAGAGCCCCGGAGAAAAAAAGAAAAGCGCCCGAGCCGCACAGAGAGCGGAACGGACGCTTGGTATCAGCGGCAGGCTTCATCGAGAGACTCACCGCATTGCGGCTCGTCTTCAGGTGCCGAGCACTTCACCAGAAACATAGAGCCAATGCCCTTCCTCATCTCGGCGAAAATGCGAATGCTCTTCCATTTTGAGTGCGCCGTGCGCCGTTCGAGCAACGGCTCGAAAATGCACTTCGCCGCTTTGTCCGTCGGCGGCCGTTGAATGCCCGAGCACTTTAAGCTTCATCCACTTCGGCCGGGCTTCCCCTGGCTCAAAGAGCCTTGAGGGCCGCGTTTCCGGCGCCCAGGTGGCGAGCACATATGCATCGTCACCGCAGGCATAAGCGCTGTAGCGGCTTCGCATCAAGGCTTCCGGCGTCGGCGCCCCGAGCGCCTGACTGCCGCCGCTCAGATAGACGCCGCAGCAATCGGCGAAGCGTCGGCCGCTGCCGCAGGGACAGAGGCCGACGCTGAGGCTGCTCTTGGCCTTAGGCAAATTCTTTGCCTTCGGCACGAGCAGCACGCTTACGCTCGAAGTCCTTGAGGTAGCGCTTACGCAGACGAATCGTCTTGGGCGTGATTTCCACGAGCTCGTCGTCGTTAATGAATTCAACGGCGGATTCAAGCGTGAGCTTCACCGGCGGAACCAGACGAATCGCTTCGTCGGAACCGGAAGCACGAATGTTCGTGAGCTGCTTGCCGCGAATCGGATTCACGACAATGTCATTTTCACGGGAATGCTCACCGATGATCATGCCTTCGTAGAGCTCGTCGCCCGGATTGACGAACAGACGGCCGCGTTCCTGAATCTTCCAGAGCGCATAGGCCACTGCGGCACCGTCGTCCTGCGAAATAATCACGCCGGAGCGACGCTCGCCGACATCACCCGTCTTGATAGTCCCGTAGTCGTCAAAGACGTGACTCATGATGCCCGTGCCGCGACACATCGTCATGAACATGCTCTGGAAGCCGATCAGACCGCGAGCCGGGATGCGGTATTCCAGACGCACGCGGCCCTTGCCGTCGGGTTCCATGTCCTGAAGGTCACCGCGGCGACGGCCGAGTTCTTCCATCACGGCACCCTGATGCTCTTCTTCAACGTCGACCGTCAGGAGTTCATACGGCTCCATCTTGACGCCGTCGACTTCCTTGATAACAACGCGCGGGCGGGAAACGGCCAGTTCATAGCCTTCGCGGCGCATGTTTTCGAGCAGAATCGTAAGATGCAGTTCACCGCGGCCGGCGATTTCCCAAACGGTCTCATCGGCGGTAGGACGCATACGCATTGCAACGTTGGACTTCAGTTCGCGTTCGAGACGTTCGCGAATCTGACGCGAAGTGACGAACTTGCCTTCACGGCCGGCGAGCGGCGAAGTGTTCACCTGGAAGTTCATCGTAAGGGTCGGTTCGTCAACCGTGAGCATCGGAAGCGCTTCCGGATGATCCTTGTCGGTGATCGTCGTGCCGATATTGAGTTCTTCAATACCAGTCACGAGGATAATGTCACCGGCCTGAGCTTCGTTGACTTCCTTGCGTTCAAGCCCTTCGAACTCAAGAATCTGATTGATCTTGGCGCGGCGGGGCGTACCATCCGGACCGTCCATGATGGCCACTTCGGAGTTCGGATAGATGCGGCCGCGGTGCACGCGGCCGACGCCGATTTTGCCCACATAGGTCGAGTAATCGAGCGAGCAGATCTGCAGCATCAGCGGACCGTCGGGATTGTCGTCGCGAACCGGAACGTACTTGATAACCGCGTCAAAGATCGCACGCATGTTGCCGATCTTCTTGAGCTCTTCGACGTTGTCAGTCGTGCCGGCATAGCCGTTGAGCGCCGAGGCGTAGATCACCGGGAAGTCGAGCTGATCTTCCGTCGCGCCGAGCTTGTCGAACAAATCGAATGTCTGGTTAAGGACCCAGTCCGGACGAGCGCCCGGGCGGTCGATTTTATTGACAACGACAATGGGCTTAAGCCCCTGTGCGAGTGCCTTGCGGGTAACGAAGCGCGTCTGCGGCATCGGGCCTTCAACGGCATCAACGAGCAGCAATACGCCGTCGACCATCGAGAGGACGCGCTCGACCTCGCCGCCGAAGTCGGCGTGACCCGGGGTGTCAATGATGTTAATGTGCACCCCTTCATATTCAACTGCGCAGTTCTTGGCCAGAATGGTGATGCCGCGCTCGCGTTCGATCGCGTTGGAGTCCATCACGCGCTCTTCAACCTGCTGGTTGGCGCGGAAGGTGCCCGCACACTGAAGAAGACGGTCGACCATTGTGGTCTTGCCGTGGTCGACGTGGGCGATGATCGCAATATTGCGGATAGCTCGAGTCATGGGAATCTAATGTTGAAGGTTCTAATAAAAATGGATCAATGTTCTACGGTAACGAGCCGTTCGGGCTCCAGCACGCCGCGGTCACCGACTAGGGCAGTGCCCAGAAGGCCGCGGCGGGGGCCGTAGACGCGGGTGCGCCCGCGTGTTGTAAGGCCAAGCGCCAGGCGCTGGCCGCAGAGAAAACGCGACTCGCCCGCTTCGTCAAGGTCGACGCGGGCAAGCGAAAGGATAAGCGTATCAGCGGGCAAGAGTTTAGCGCGCACCGCCTCAGGTGTGCCGAGCGTACGCAGATCTTCAAGCGTTGTCGCGTTGTCAATCATCAAATAACCAACACGCGTACGGCGCAGACCGATCAAATGAGCGCCGACGCCGAGTCGGCGGCCGATGTCTTCGGCCAGCACGCGAATGTACGTGCCCTTGGAAACCAAACACTTCATGGTGAAGGCGCCGTCGGCAAAATCCGAAATGGAGAGCTCGTGAATCGTCACGCGGCGCGGTTCGCGCTCTACGACTTCGCCTCGGCGAGCGAGCGTATAGAGGCACTGGCCGTCCTTTTTGAGTGCTGAATGCATCGGCGGAATCTGTTCAATTTCGCCTAAAAATGCGGCCGCCGCCTCGCGAACCATGTCTGCGGTCACACCCGACGCATCGAACGTCTGTGTGACGGTGCCCGTGCGGTCCCCCGAATCGGTTTCTGCTCCGAGCTGCACGCGGGCTTCATACCCTTTTTCAGCATTGAGGAGGTCTGCCGAATACTTCGTTGCATTGCCGAAACATAACGGCAGAAGACCTGTTGCCATGGGGTCGAGTGTGCCGGTGTGTCCCGCTTTCTGTGCATTGGCCAGCCGGCGCACGATTTGCATCGCTGCGTTGGACGAGAGACCTTCGGGCTTGTCAAAGAGCAGAACGCCGTCGATCGGATCGCCTTTTTTCTTCATGCGGTGCTCCAAATCAGTCGGCGTCGCCGGACTTTGCAACGGCCTGCTTGATAAGCGCATCCATTTCGAAGCCGCGCACCGTACTCTGGTCATGGGCAAAATGCAGCGTCGGCACCGTATGAATGTGCAGGCGCTTAAAGAGAATGCTGCGCAGCATCCCCGCAGCGGCATTCAGACCAGCAGCAGATGCAGCCGGGTCGCTCCCGAGCACCGTGAAGTAGACCTTTGCATGCGCATAGTCCGGCGTCACTTCGCAGCCCGTAATGGTGACGAGTCCCACGCGGGGATCCCGCACTTCCTGCGGAATCAATTCCGCGAGGTCGCGTGCGATCTGCTCGCCGATGCGCTGAGCGCGGCCGGGTTTGACATTCTTCATAAAAAATTCTTTCAGCGTTAAATCGCCCGGAAGGAGGACGCATTCTCTGCGTGAGAGCATGCGCACTGTCTGCCGGGCGGGAATGATACCTGCCGGGAGCGAAGCAACGCCCCCAGCAGCGCAGTTTTGCGGATTTTGTCCGCAGGGAAGAGCACGCTTAGAGCGTGCGGGCAACTTCCGTCACTTCGAAGACTTCAAGCTGGTCGCCCACCTTGATGTCGTCATAGCCCTTAAGCGACAGACCGCATTCCTGACCGGCCTTCACTTCGCGGACATCGTCCTTGAAGTGCTTCAGGCTGGCGAGCTCGCCCGTCCAGATGACCACGTTGTCGCGCAGGAGCCGCACGTTCGCATTGCGGCGAACCACGCCTTCGAGCACGCGGCAGCCGGCGATGTTGCCCACCTTCGGCACGCGGATGATCTGACGAATCTCGACGAGACCAAGCGCCGTTTCGCGCTTCTCGGGCGAAAGCATGCCCGAGAGCGCAGCCTTCACATCGTCCACAGCATCGTAAATGATGTTGTAGTAGCGGATGTCAACGCCTTCGGCCTCTGCCACCTTGCGGGCCTGCGCATCAGCACGGACGTTAAAGCCGATGATGACGCCCTTGGAAGCGGCCGCAAGGTTCACGTCGGACTCGGAAATACCGCCCACGGCAGCGTGCACCACGCTCACGCGAACTTCGCTCGTCGAGAGCTGCGTGAGGGCATGAATCAGCGCCTCCTGCGAACCCTGAACGTCGGCCTTGATGATGAGCGGCAGCGTCTTGGCTTCGCCTTCACCCACATCGCTAAAGAGATTGGCGAGGTTCGTCGCATGCTGCTTGGCGAGCTTCACGTCGCGGTATTTGCCTTGACGGAAGAGCGCAATTTCGCGGGCCTTGCGTTCGTCAGAGAGCGCGATCACTTCGTCGCCCGCCTGCGGCACACCGGAGAGACCTTGAATTTCAACCGGGATCGACGGACCAGCGGACTGCTGAGCTTTGCCGAATTCGTTCAGCATGGCACGCACGCGGCCAAACTCGGCGCCGACAAGCACCACATCGCCGCGGTGCAGCATGCCGGACTGCACAAGGATCGAAGCGACCGGGCCGCGCCCCTTGTCAAGACGAGATTCAATCACCAGACCTCGAGCCGGACCTTCGTTGGGCGCCTTGAGTTCAAGCATTTCGGCCTGCAGCAACACATTCTCGAGCAGCTCGTCCACGCCCTGGCCAGACTTGGCTGACACGGGGCAGAACGGCACATCGCCGCCGTACTCTTCAGGCAGGACGCCCGCATTGACGAGCTCCTGCTTGACGCGGTCAGGATTGGCCTCGGGCTTATCGATCTTATTGATCGCCACCACCAGCGGCACGCCGGCAGCGCGGGCATGCGAAATAGCTTCGAGCGTCTGGGGCATCACGCCGTCGTCAGCCGCTACCACCAGAATGACGATGTCAGTCGCCTGAGCACCGCGGGCGCGCATGGCCGTAAAGGCTTCATGCCCCGGGGTATCGAGGAACGTAATAATGCCGCGCGGCGTTTTCACATGATAAGCGCCGATATGCTGGGTAATGCCGCCCGCTTCACCCGCAGCGACCTTAGCGCGGCGGATGTAGTCGAGCAGCGAGGTCTTGCCATGGTCAACGTGGCCCATGATCGTAACAACCGGCGGACGCGGACGAGCAGGATACTCTTCCTTCGTTTCGAGTTCGCCCAAATATGCTTCCGGATCATCGGCCTTAGCAGCAATCGCCTTGTGGCCCATTTCCTCGACGACGAGCATCGCCGTATCCTGATCGAGCATCTGGTTGATCGTAACCATCTGACCCATCGTCATCAGCGTCTTGATGACTTCCGTAGCCTTCACGGACATCTTGTGGGCAAGATCGGCAACGGAAATCGTTTCCGGCACCTGCACTTCGCGCACGACATTTTCTGCTGGCTGCGGCGCGGGCTCGTTCTGACGATGACGATCCTGACTGCGGCGGCCGCGGGCGGTACGCCAGCCAGTCGACTCGTCGCCGGAATCGCCGCGCGTCTTGATGGAGCGATGTGACCGATTTTCCTCGTCCCAGGCGCCGTTGCTGCGGTTAGCGTTGTTGCGGCTGCCCTTCTTGTCGCCATGTCCCTTCTTTTCCGCGGCAGGCGCAGCGGCCGGACGCGTGGCGTTGCTGCGGCGCGGCTGCTGCTTCTTCTCACCCGCATTCTGACGAGACTGACCGTCTTCAGTCTTCTGAGCGAGCTTCGCTTCAGGCTTGGGTTTTTCTTCCTTAACGGGCTTTTTAGCCGTCAGAACACCGGCCTTGCGGCTCATCATTTCGCGGATGCGGCGGGCTTCTTCTTCGGCCTGCCGGCGAGCATCGTCACGACGCTTGGCATCAGCTTCCATACGGGCAGCCGTAGCCTGCGCAACTTCAGCGTCGAGCTTGGCCTTTTCGGCTTCACGGCGGGCAGCCTTAAGCGCAGCCTCGTCGGCCGACTTCTTAGCGGCCTCTTCACGAGCCTTGGCTTCCTCGGCAAGACGCTTGGCTTCGGCCGCACGTTCGGCGGCAGCGCGGCGTTCAGCTTCTTCGCGTTCGCGGCGCGCTGCTTCTTCAGCTGCGCGGCGTTCTTCCTCGGCCTTGCGGCGAGCTTCTTCTTCGGCCTGACGCTTGGCTTCTGCTTCGCGGCGAGCGGCTTCTTCACGAGCCGCCTGCTCGATCTTCGCCTCTTCTTCGGCCTGAATCTGGGGATTCTTCATAAAGACGCGTTTTTTACGAACTTCAACCTGAATGGTGTGGGCACGCCCCGAAGCGTCGGTCTGTTTGATGACGCTCTTTTCTTTTCGGTTGATGGTGATCTTGCGCTGACTTGTCTGCGTACGCTCAATGCGCAGGCTGTCGAGCAGCCGGCTCTTGTCGGCGTCGGAAAGGACGTCGTTTTCGGCGTCCTTGGAGACGCCGGCAGCGCGCAGCTGCGCGAGAAGCGTCTTGACGGGAAGCTTCAACTCGAGCGCAAATTCTTTAACCGTCATGCTGGTCATGTGTGATGTTCTCCTTCGAATGCGGCGAGTGCAGTCGAGAAACTGCAGACGCGGTCCCTCTTCCGGGGGAGGCCGGGGAGTTCCCGCGGAGCGGAGAGCGATTCATTTGAACGCTCTTCAACGCTTCCTCGGCGGGAACTCCAGTCGCCGCATTACTGCGGGATTAGGGTTTATTGGATGCTCTGCTCGAGCGGTTACTTCTGTTCTTCGGCCTTGGTTTCAGCGGGCTGATCGGCTGATTCACCGTCGCCGAACCAATGTGCGCGGGCACCCATGATGAGCTTCTTGGCGCGCTCTTCATCAAGCCCCGTCATTTCAACGAGTTCTTCAACGGCGAGGTCGCCCAAGTCGTCAAGCGTCTTCACGCCGCGGGCAACGAGCTTATTGGCAAGATCGTTGTCCATGCCTTCGAGCGCAAGCATCTTGGGATCAGCCTTGCGAAGGTTTTCTTCTCGGGTAATGGCATCAGCAAGCAGCTTGTTGCGGGCGCGCTGACGAAGCTCTTCGATCGTTTCATGGTCGAAAGCTTCGATCGAGAAGAGTTCCTTTTCAGGCACATAGGCGATTTCTTCCACCGACGAGAAGCCTTCGTCAATCAGCACATTCGCGGCAGCCTCATCGATGTCAAGGCTCTTCATGAACTCTTCGCGGATGCGGTTCACTTCGGCAGCGCGCTTTTCGCTGGCTTCCTGAGCCGTCAGAATGTTGATCTGCCAACCGGTGAGTTCTGAGGCAAGGCGCACGTTCTGGCCGCCGCGGCCGATCGCCACTGCGAGATTATCCTCGTCAACCACCACTTCCATGGTGTGGGAGTCTTCGAGCATCACGATCGAACGAACCTTGGCGGGCTCAAGAGCGCCAACCACGAACTGAGCAGGATCGGCATTCCAGACGACGATGTCGATGCGTTCACCCGAAAGCTCCGTCGTCACGGCATTGACGCGCGAGCCGCGCATGCCGATGCAGGTGCCGATCGGGTCTACACGCTGATCGTGAGAAGCCACGGCAATCTTGGCGCGGGCTCCCGGATCGCGGGCTGCAGCCTTGATCTCAATGATGCCTTCTTCAATCTCAGGCACTTCGAGTTCGAAGAGTTTCTTGATGAATTCCGGGGAAGTGCGCGAAAGGATCACAGTACGTCCCTTCGGCGTATCGCCCACATGATCGACGTAGGCGCGAACGCGGTCGCCGGTGCGCATGTTTTCGCGCGGGATCATCTGGTTGCGCGGCAGACGCGCTTCAAGACGGCCCACTTCAACAATCGCATCGCCCTTGTCCATACGCTTGATCGTACCGGTCACGATCGTTTCGTGGCGTTCAAGAAATTCCGCGAGGATCTGTTCGCGCTCTGCGTCGCGCAGACGCTGCAGAATCACCTGCTTGGCGTCCTGAGCAAAGCGGCGGCCGGCAGAGTCAACATCCACGTTCTCAAGCGGACGTTCGATATAGTCTCCAGGCTGCAGATCCGGAAATTCATCGTGAATGTCCGAATACATTTCCTGATGATCGGGCTCCTGCAGCCCTTCTTCATCGGGCACAACGAGCCAGCGGCGCACGGCGGAAAACTCACCGGTCGTGCGGTCAACCCGCACGACAATGTCGGCGTCTTCGCCCGGGAAACGAGCGCGCTTCACGGCGCTCGCCAGAGCCAGTTCGAGAACGCCGAACACGACGTCCTTAGCAACGTTCTTTTCGCTTGCGAGCACGTCAACGAGCTCGAGCATATCGCGGCTGTTCATTGGTGTATTACCCTTTGAAATTCAATTCTACGAGGAGGTGAGCCTGCTCGACCTCTGAAAGCGGGAAGACAACGCGCACGGGCGCAGCTTCGACGGTCTGCTTTTTGCGGGCGCGCAGCGCGGCAGCGCGCGGCGTGCGGGCAATGTCGACTTCGAAGTAGTCGAATTCAATCTGCTCTGCGCCGGATTCCCCCGAAATGCCGACGATGCGGCCCTCGAGCTTGCGGCGGCCGGCTTCCGGAAAACCTTCAGCCTTAAGCGGCGCAAAGAGCTCCACCCAAGCGAGTTCTCCCGTGAAACGCTCCCAGTCACGCGCACGCTTGAGCGGGCGTTCCACACCGGGCGAGGAGACCTCCAGGCGTTCATAAGACACATCCTCGACTGTGAAGAGATGCGTGAGCTGATCACTCACGCGCTCGCAGTCTTCGAGCGAAATACCGCCGTCGCGTTCGATGTCGATCGTGACGCGAACAAGACCGCGCTGCAAACGCTCGACGTCTACCAACTCGTAGCCGAGACCTTCGACCGTCTTCTTCACAAGGGCGCTGAGCGCTCCGGATGAATTCATTGACAAAACCTTCGAAAAATAGAGACCTCGGCGGAATCGGAGCAGATACACCGACCGCCGTCGCCTCAAAACCAAAAAAAAATGGGCCTAATGCCCATTTCCCTCTCCCGTCGGCCCCAAAACGCACCGTCCAAACATTTTTCAGTGCGGATAGTTCATCATCGGAACCGCAGGCGGCGCTGCTGCGCAGTCAAATCATTCGACCACTGCAGACGCCAGAATGCGACGTCTCAAGGCATCATGCGCGCGCACGCCCTCAGGAGCGTTCGGCGCCTGTCCCTGCCGGAAGTCTTTTAACGGACGAAAATCCGTCGATTGCGAAAGGCTGAGAGGGACATTCGGTCTCCGACCCATTTGCGCCTTGTAAAGTTTTAAGACTCTACGCGCTGGGCGGCTCTGACCGGCCTTGAAGATTTTGCGTGATTTTAGGAGAAATAGTGCGGCCGCGCAAGGCACAGCCCTGCATAACATTGAGCTCGGCCTCCCGCACCTGCGGGAGGCTTTGGACACGCTGCTCTTAGAGGCGTCCGCCGCGCGGACCCCGGCCGCTCGCGCCGCCGCTGCCGCGCTTGCCGAAAGGTGTACGCTTCACCCCCTCGGAGCGTTGGCCGTCTTCCTCATTGCGCGTGCGGGAAGAGGCGTTCGACTTGCCGTAAGCGCGCTGCGTGCGGCGGTCCGACAGATCTCGGCTTTCAGAGAAAGGAACGCCCGTGCGGTCAGACTTGCCCGGCGCACCGCGGCGAGGCGCGCGTTCAGCTTCTGCAGCCTCCCGCTCAAGCCGCTCGCGCCACTTCAGACGCGCCGCAGCTTTAAGCGCCTTGACTTCTGCGGCCTTGGCAGCCGCCTCTTCGGGCGAACTGGCACGATCCATGCGGTCGAGCTCTGTAATCCAACGGCGCACATCCGCCGGATCCATTTCCTCGCGCTTGCCGCGCACCAGCCCTGGCGGCAGCTCCACAGCGCCGTATCGCACGCGGATAAGACGGGAAACCGTCAGATTCACCGACTCGAAGAGACGACGAACCTCACGGTTGCGGCCCTCGCGAATGGTCACCACATACCAGTGGTTCAACCCTTTGCCGCCCTCATCGGTGAGCGTTTCGAATTTGGCCGGACCATCTTCGAGCTCAACGCCGGCGAGCAGTTTGGCCTCATCTTCAGGCGTCAGTTCACCAACCGTACGCACTGCGTATTCGCGCTCCATTTCGTAGCGCGGGTGCATGAGCCGATTGGCCAGACTTCCCGACGTCGTAAAGAGAAGCAGTCCTTCGGTATTGAAGTCAAGACGGCCAACCGCAATCCAACGGCCGCCCGGCACGCGCGGAAGGTGATTAAAGACGCTCGGGCGGCCTTCCGGGTCGTCACGCGAAACGATTTCGCCCGCGGGCTTATGGTAAAGAAGCACACGAGGCGTGTCGGCTGCCTCGGGCGACAGACGGCGCACGAGACGTCCTTCAACGCGGATCACATCTTCAGCCGATACGCGATCGCCGAGTTTGGCAGGGTTGCCGTTCACCGTCACGATGCCCGATTCAATCAAGCGCTCCATTTCGCGCCGCGACCCCATACCGGCATCGGCAAGCGCCTTCTGCAGCTTTTCCGTAGGAGCTTCGGCGCGATCAATGGCCGCAAAAGCGCCCTGGAAATCGCCTTCAGCGGCTTTGATCTGAGCCGTCAGAGGATTCGGATCGCGCGGCTTGGGGAAGCGAGGCTTCTTCATCGGTGCGCGAAACGGCGTTCTCTTTTTTTCCGGCGCTTTTTTGCGCGTCATGGTCTTGGTCAAAATTCAGCTCCTCCTGCGTCGGCGCCGCATCAGACGGGTCGTCTAGCAGATGATTGCTCGGGTTATTGATCCCAAGCGCAAATTCTTCGGGCGCCGAATCCATCAGACTCGGCAGTTCCGTAAGGCTTTTAAGCCCCAAATCGTTTAAAAAATGCTTCGTGGTGCCAAGCAGCGCCGGTCGACCAGGCGTTTCGCGCCACCCCACCGTTTCAATCCAGCCGCGATCTTCAAACTGACGCAGAATCGCGGGATTGACCGCCACGCCGCGTATTTCCTCAATGTCGCCGCGGGTTACCGGTTGACGATAAGCAATGATGGCAAGCGTTTCCATTGCCGCGCGTGAGTAGCGCGCCGGACGCTCCTCTTCAATACGGGCAAGCCATGTCATTGCACCCTCTGCAGTGCGAAACCGCCAAGTGCCATCGGAGAGTTCCTCAAGCACCATAGCTCGATTCTCCCAGAACACCCGCAGTGACTCAAGCTCCTGCCGCACTGTCTTCGCCGACAATTCGTCGCTGAAGAGCCGCCGCATCTCCCGGATGCTGAGCGGCTTGCGCGCGGCGAGAAGTGCAGCTTCTAAAACAGTCTGCGTCGTAAATTCAGCCATCACCAACACCCTTGCCTGCGAAAGACCTTGAGAGAACGAGATATTGCACGCTCAACAAAAATTCCGAGGTCGGCAGTTTATGAAGAGTCAATCAACAAAAAACCCCGTACGGATCATCCCGTGCGGGGCTCTTTTCGAGTCTTATGGCCAGACTTTAGATCCCAGCAAATATTGCCCGGAATTGCCTGAGGCACAGTGTATGCTGGCGGAAGGGGTGGGATTCGAACCCACGATACGGAATTACCGTATACCGGATTTCGAGTCCGGCGCATTCGACCTCTCTGCCACCCTTCCGCGTCAAGAGAGAAGACGGATTGTATCTGCGCTTACAAGAAAAAGCAAGGCCGCCGACCGAGAAAAGCATTCCCGTGTTCGACGGCCTCTCTATCTCTGGCAGAGCGTCAGTACATTACTTCGCCGCCGGAACGATCTTTTCCTTGCCGTTCATGTAGGGACGCAGCGCCTCAGGAATCGTCACGGAACCATCGGCATTCTGATAGTTTTCCAACACAGCCACGAGCGTACGGCCGACAGCGAGACCGGAACCATTGAGGGTGTGAACGTATCGGGTACGGCCGTTTTCGTCCTTAAAGCGAGCGCTCATGCGGCGAGCCTGAAAGTCTTCGCAATTGCTGCAGGAACTGATTTCGCGGTAGCAGTTCTGTGCCGGAATCCAAACTTCCAGGTCATAGGTCTTGCAGCTGCCAAAACCGATGTCACCCGTGGAAAGCGCCATTACGCGATAAGGCAGATTGAGTTTTTGCAGAATGACTTCGGCATCATGGGTCAGGCTTTCGAGCTGATCGTAGGATTCTTCCGGACGGACGATCTTCACCATTTCGACCTTGTCGAACTGATGCTGACGAATCATGCCGCGGGTATCACGACCGTAAGCACCGGCCTCGGAACGGAAGCAGGGCGTATGGGCCGTGAGGAAGATCGGCAGATCTGCAGCCTTGAGGATCTGACCGGACACCGAATTCGTGAGCGTGACTTCAGCGGTCGGAACCAGATACATTTGCTCGAGATCGCTGTAGGCACCGCCCTTCTTCGCAGCAAAGAGGTCTTCCTCAAACTTGGGCAGCTGACCCGTACCGGTCATTGTGGAAGCGGTAACGATGTACGGCGTATAGCATTCGGTATAGCCTTGCTCACGCGTATGCACATCCAGCATGAACTGAGCGAGCGCGCGGTGCAGATGAGCGACTTCGCCGCGCATGAAAGCAAAACGCGCACCGGAAAGTTTGGCTGCCGTATCGAAGTCCAGACCGAGCGGAGCACCGACATCCACATGGTCCTTAACGGGGAAGTCGAACGTACGCGGCGTACCCCAGCGGCGCACTTCCACATTTTCCGTTTCATCCTTGCCGATCGGCGTGGTGGGAGAAGGCAGATTCGGCACACGCAGCATCAGATCGTGAAGCTTTTCACGGATTTCCTCGAGTTCATCCTCGAGCGCTTTAAGTTCACCCGGAATAGCAGCTGCCTGAGCGAGCAGCTCGGAAGCATCCTCCCCATTCTTCTTCATCATGCCGATGTCCTTGGAGAGCGAATTGCGGCGGGCCTGCAGCTCTTCGGTCTTCTTCTGGACAGACTTGCGGCGCTCCTCAAGTTCGTTGAAGGCGTCCACGGGGAAATCGAAATTGCGCGTCTTCAGGCGAGCCACCACTTCCGGGAGGTTCTTCCTGAGCATCGTCACATCGAGCATGTTCTTATATGTCCTAAAGGGAAAAAACAGTCCGCAGCACGCATCTGCGGGCAGCGAGCATAAGGTGAGGCGGCACAGGGCACCGCTTCGGGCTGAAATAATAATTGTCGCGGTTTCAGAGCTCTATTGCAAATCAACCTTGTCCGCGACGGCGTCCTTTACCGGCTTTCCATGCCGCTTGATTGAGTTCGGCCAAGCCCCTGAGCTTTTCTGCGATCCGCGCTTCCGTCCCGCGGTCCGTCGGGTGATACCAGCGACGGCCCTCTAAACCTTCAGGCAGATAGATTTCACCGGCAGCAAAAGCGCCCGGTTCATCGTGCGCGTATCGATAGCCCTCTTTGTATCCCAAATCCTTCATTAGTTTTGTAGGCGCATTTCTCAGATGCATGGGCACAGGACGAGATCCGTCGCTGCGAATAAAATCCTTTAACTCATTCATCGCAACTTCAATGGCATTGCTCTTTGGCGCACACGCCAAATAGACCGCAGCCTCGCCTAGCGCCAGATCACCCTCAGGACTGCCGAGACGTTCATAGATCTCAGCCGCATTGACCGCAACATCCATCGCTCGGGGGTCGGCCAAACCAATATCTTCCACCGACATACGCATCAAACGTCTGGCGATGTAACGCGGATCACACCCGCCGTCGAGCATACGCATCAGCCAATAAAGTGCTGCATCTGGGTCCGATCCGCGTACGGACTTATGAAGCGCACTGATTTGGTCATAGAAATTGTCTCCGCCCTTATCAAAGCGGCGCAGTGTTGCGGGTGTCGTTTTTCTGAGAAATGCAGCATCAATCGTCCCGATGCGGCGCTCTCGGGCCATCGTACAGCACACATCCAAAGCATTCAGGCAACGGCGGGCATCTCCGTCGGCCAGTTCAATCAAGATGCCGCGTGCTTCCGGATTCAGTGTGAGTTCGCTGAACTCCCGAGTCATGGCGCGGTCGATTAGCTCCCCGGTTTCTTCTTTGGAAAGGCTTTCGAGCTGATAGACCGTGGCTCGCGACAGCAGTGCATTAACCACTTCAAAGGACGGATTCTCCGTTGTGGCGCCCACAAAGATAAAAAGTCCAGACTCCACGTGCGGCAGGAAAGCATCCTGCTGGCTCTTGCTGAAGCGATGCACCTCGTCAACAAATACAACGGTTGGGCGCTGCGTTGCAGCCAGCGTCTGCTTAGCAGCATCGACCGCCTCACGAATGTCCTTTACGCCTCCCAAAACAGCCGATATAGCGATAAAAGGCAGATCAAAAGCATTCGCCATTAATCGAGCAATCGTTGTTTTGCCAACGCCTGGCGGTCCCCAAAGGATCATGGAGTGCGGACGATGATTCTCAAACGCCACCCGCAGCGGTGCTCCGGGTCCCAAAAGCTTCTTCTGGCCGATGACTTCATCCAAAGTCTGCGGCCGCATGCGTTCAGCTAAAGGCTTCAGTATCGGCAGTGCAGCCGAATGCTTTCCGGCGGCTCCGCGATCGTGCCTGGCAATAACGGGAGGCGATTCAGTCGTCCCAAAAAGAGATTCTTCAGTCATGGCGTCCGGATGAGCACTTGCTTTCTAAAGAAGAGGAATTGTAGCCGCAGATAGCGAAAACCCCCGCAGACCGAAATCTGCGGGGGTTCGTATAGGGAGCCTGGCGATGACCTACTTTCACTGGAAATACAACCAACTATCATCGGCGCAGAGGCGTTTCACTGTCCTGTTCGGAAT
>NZ_QNRV01000007.1 GCF_003315195.1 Sutterella wadsworthensis
GGACGAGTAGCCCGCACCATCCATGACCTTCTTGCCTTCGAAGCGGCCGCCGTTGACGTCGACCCACACGTTGACGCCCTGAGCGCGCTGCGTGAGGATGGACGTACGAGCAGCAACGGTGTCAGCCATCTGGTTGACGGCATCCATCGTCACGGCCTGAGCACCCGTCGTGGCGCCGATGGCGGCAACGTCGTTCAGAGTCGTGCGGATGGTCTGGTAGTTCCATTCGCCGGTGGTCTTGTCATAAGCAGAAGAGGTCTGCGACGACATGAGATCACGGAAGAACTTGGCGTTGGCGTTGCCGACGTTTTCGCCCTTTTCATACATGCCGTAGATCGCATCGAGACCAGCAACGTCGCCGAGTGCATTGACCACATCAGCCTTATCTTCGATGCCGACAACCAACAGATTTGTATTGGCCTTCCGATCAACATTCAGGAGCAAATCGCCTTCGTAGACCACATTTGCACCATCAGCGTTGAAATCCGTAGCACTCATCTTGATCGCCTGACCGTTGGCAGCGTTGTCAAGATAAAGAACCGAGCCCTGCGCAAGCGTCAGCGAGTTACCGAACACAGCGCGTTCACCCGTCGTGTCAGCCGTCAGAGCATCGATGACAAGGAGATTATTCTGGCCGATGTAGTTTCCGGCTTGATTTGCAGCACCAGCGCTGACAACACCCTTGATGATGTCGGAAGCATCAACGACGATAGCGTTGTTGACCGTCCCCGAAACCTTAGCGTCAACCGCTTTGTCACCCGAGACGGGCGATTCAGCAATCGTGAAGCCAGTAAGAGCCTTCACTGCGTCAGCAGTGTAAGCATCGGCGCCGATCGTGACGACTGCCTTTTTTTCAGCCTGAACGGCAGTGCCGAGTTCAAGAGTCTTAAAGGAAGCGATGCTGACGCCTTCGTTCTTGGCCCAATCCGCACTGACATTAACCGTACCGGACTTCAGCGTACCAACCGTCAGCGTACCGGCAGAACGATTTGCATCACCAACATAGAGGGTGCCAGTACCCATCTCAAGGATATCCGTGACATCCAGCGTTCCGGCGACAAAGAAGTTGCCGTTGCCCGAAGCCTTGATGCTCTTGACCTTCGCCGTACCGGCAATGGAACCGGCACTTTCATCACCAGCCGCACCGGTATTTGTCAGTTCAACAGTCGCAGCTTCAGCTGTGAAGACGCCGCCCTGTTCGACTTCGAGATAACCCGTCTTAACGGTGTAAGGCACATCCGTCTTAGAGGCATCGATCGTCATCGAGCTGTCAGCACCAACCGCGAGTTCGGTGACGTCGACATTACCCTTAACAGTAAGCGAACCGCCCTGTTCGACTTCGAAGAAGCCCTTAGAGCTGCTATCAGCAGTCACATTACCGATCACCGCATTCTGACCGGTAACCGCGAGGACACCTTCGTTCTCAAGCGTCACATCCGCAAGCGTTGCGGCGTTGTTGACGACCTTGGTAACGAGATCGCCGGAACCCGTAAGCGTGAGCTTCACGCCGTCAACAGTCAGACTGTCCGTCTTTTCGAACTTGCCGTAGGTCGCTGAGTTAGTATCGATCGTAACAGCCTTGCCTTCACCGTCAATGGTCGCACTCTTGAGGGCGGTCGTGGTGAAGCCCTTCAAGGCGGCGAGTTCTGAGAACTTGATGGATTTCGAAGTATCGAGATCCTTGATCGCAACGTTGCCGAGATCAACGAGGCCTTTGAAACCATTGGCCATCTTGCCCTTGAGCGTGGTGATGTTCGCCGCGGTCAGTTCCTGACCATCGGTAAAGCCGGAGAGCGCGAAGACGCCGTCAACGCCGAGACCGATCGTATTGGCCTCAACTTTGCCGTAGGCATCACCAGTACCAGCCGCCAGCGTATTGGTCAGACCAATAGCCGTAAGGCTGGCATTCAGGGTGCCGTCATTAACCGTGAGCGTCTGGCCCGTAGCCGTCGTCAGCTTGCCGACGGTCAGGGTGCTTTCGTTGTTAACCACAGCAGAACCGGAGGCAAGTTCCAGGTCGGCAACCGTAACCACAGCAGCGTCTTCAGTACCGATGTTGAACTCAGCATCAGTTCCGTTGACCTTAACGGCCTTGAATTCCTGATCAGCGTTGACGTTAAGGACGCCGCTGTCGCCGAGTTCATAATTGGCGACGGCATTGCCGTCGGCGTCAGCAAGCGTGCCGCCGTTCAGGTTGAAGGTCTTGACGAGTGTGAGTTCATCCTTTGCGGCACCCGTAGCCGGAGTAGCAGCGACGTTGGAGTTCAGAGCCGTCTTGAAGGTGGAACCAGCTTCGAGCGTGGTTTCAGCAACACCGTAGACCGTACCAGCTGCATCGATGTCAGCAACAACCGTACCGCCGTCCTTGACTGTAAGGGTCTTAGTGGTGATCGTGCCGGTGACAGCCGGAGTCACAGGATTCGTCCCTGCAGGCGTATTGACGTTGGTCAGAGTGCCGGCGACTTCGATGGCGCCGTTAGCAACATCGGAACCCAACGTACCCTTATTGGTAAGGGCTGCATCTTTGGCGATGACGAGGGAGTCGGTGCTGGCATCAGTTGATGCATTAGCGAACGCGATCGTACCGTTGTTGACGGAAGCGCCGGAAGTCAGCGTGAGCGCACCGATTTTACCGGAATCACCAATTGTGACCGTACCGCCAGCGGCATTGTCAAGGGTTTCGATGCCAAGCTTGCCGGAGAGGGCAAAGGTGCCGGCATTGGTAGTCGGATTTGTACCTGCAGCCTTGATAGTAAGGGACTTGGCGGAAGCCGAGGCAGTGGAATCTACCGTCAGCGTGAGGCCCGCAGCAGTTGAGGCATCAGCGATGGTGATGGCGCCGAGGTTGGCGGCAGCGTAGCCGTTAACCGCAATCTTGGAGCCAGCCGCATCCACGGTGGTGGCTTCGGCAGTAAGGGAAGCCGTATCATCCAGAGTATTAGCCTGAACCGTCAGCGTCTTGCCCGAGAGAGTAAGGGTCTTAGCGGAAAGCGAAGCGTCCCCAGAAATTTCCGTATTGCCGTCAAAAACGATCTGATTCTTTTCGTCCTTTACCTTCTCTCCGACCTTCACGGTATCAGCGGCGACAGCGCCGCTAAGCTTGATGGTGTTAGCATCAGCAACCTTGAAGAAAACCTGACCGCCCTGATTGGCAGCAGTGTCGTAGTCAGCACCGAATTCAACGTTGCCGGAGGCCGCTTCAATGGAGATCGTCCCAGTGTTGGCAAATCCAACCTGATCAGTGATTTTGACCAAACCATTCGTACTCTGGATGGTCAGATCGCCCGAGTTGGTGACGGTACCTTTGTTGTAGGTGACCGTTGAGCCTTCTACAACGGCGTTCTGGCCATTATTCGTGATGTCATAGACTGAACCAGCGGTCTCGACTTCTCCGTCCTTATAGAGCTCGTCTTGAACACCGAGTGCAAGAGCTTCAGTTGCTTTAAGAGTGGCAGTACCAAGAACAGCCGAACCTTCGGATTTATCAGAAGCTCCAATGGTAAGTGCACCGGATTTAAGGGTCAGTGCACCGGTCACTTCAACCTTAGCATCACCAGCTGTGCCACCCGTCTTGGCGTTGAAGGTCTTCAGATCAATATTGAGATCCTTGTCGTAGGTACCACTTGCGAGCTTTCCGTAAGTATTCCCTGTCGTATCTACCGCTTCAACTACGATGTCGCCAGTCGATCCAGCAGTAACGGCGACATCAAACGCCTCCGTATTCTGCAGAACGAGCTTGCCGCCGTCGAGCTTGATCGAGGCATCAGCACCGAACGTATCATCCTTCGTAAAGGTCTGGGCTTCGTCCTTACCATCAACAGAGCCCTTGATTTCACCGGTTACAGCGTATTTATTTGCATCGGTCTCTGTCGTGACGGTCAGAACATCGCCGGCGCCGAGCGTGACATCCTTGAATGTCTGCGAAGCAGCCGAAGCCACGCCTGCGCCGAGAGAGAGCGCAGCGACAGCGGCGGCGATAACGGTCTTTGTACCCTTAGCCTGGACGCTCGATGTGGCTTCGTTAACCACCATCAGCGCACCACGTGCTTTAGAGAAGACCACCTTGAAATTACGATTCATTCTTTTACTCCAAGAATAATGAGGTTCTTTCTGCGTCGGCGTTTACACGTCGTGAACAGAACAAGTGCGCGAAGCACTGACGGGAGTGTAGGAATGGATGTGTCAACATCGTGGGGGGGGGGGTAAACCCTATGATGAATTTTTGAAAACGTTCTAAATGCGTAAACTTTAATGATTGGAATGGGTAGTGTTAACGCTTAAATAATGCAGTTTGCTCATATGCAACACTCAGTTAAGATGCTGTAAACATATGGTTGATGTATTCGCTTTCTTACTCGACGGTCTGCCTTCGCCATGTAAACAGGCGAACCTCCTCACGCTGGGAAAGTCACTACGAAATGATCTCCACGCCTCCTCCAATAAATCGGGGCTATCACGACTGCGACTGGAGCAATGCAGGCCTAAGGCGTTCACAATTTCTGCAAACGATTCTTCGAGGAGGCTTATCCACCCGTCAGCAAAGCGGAAGTCATTGCCGATTTCCTGCTGCTCCGCTTCCCTGACCACCGGAAAACGAAAACACATTAGAGAACGGCGCGGCATTTAAGGTCAATTTGAGAGTCGTAGGGTTTCGAAGACTCCTGTTGCCGTTCGAGTCATCTCCTTTGCCGAGTCCCCAGCAAGGAAAGCGTTAGTTGAAAGCGTCAACTCAAATCAATCTGCCTACACAAAAATCGGTCAAACTGTTACGCGAACGCATAAATTGCCTACCTAACGAACGCAAAAATGACCTACCCCAACAGGTCACAAAACAGGACGGCAGGCTATCCGAACGCCGATTGCCTCGTTGAAGCTGGCGCTCTGTGCATCGAGAGCTTCATTTGCTTTTGGCGCTTGACGCCGTCCTGCTGTCAACACTCATCAAGCGCTGAGATTGAGAACTGCTTCACTGTCATCAATGCCAAACCGATATTTATTTTTTGGCAAGAATCTTTCTCGAAATGAGAAAGAAATTTATTTGAATAATTCTGTCTTTTTAAAGATCCTTTATTGGATATCGCATTTTATTTATGCAAACGAGACATTCCCCAGCCTTTGAAGTGCATCTTCTCCAAAGACTGGGAGATCAACCGCAAAACACGCGTTATTCCGCGGTATCGCGATAACCGATTTCCGCCGGCAAATGGGAATCTGCCGCCCACTGCGACCAGGAGCCTGGGTAAAGCACTGCCTCAGCGATAGGCAAAATGCCGGCCGCATCGAGCGAAGCCGCATTCAGACATGCCGCCACACCCGAGCCGCACATCTGAACGATGCTTCGCGGATCTCTGCTGCCAATCACTGCGCCCCATTCACGGCGAAGTGCTTCTCGGGACTTGAGAGAGCCGTCAGCATCGAGATTTTCTGTGGCCGGACGATTGACCGCACCCGGCACATGCCCGGGCCGAGCATCCAGATTTTCCGTTCGCCCAGCAAAGCGCTCCCGAGGCCGGCCATCAATCACCAGTCGGTCAACCTGCTTAACTGCATTGAAAAACGCCGCTTTGCCAAGAATCTGAAGAACGGCGCCAGCGATCGTTTGCCGCAGAAAATCGTTCACCCTCTTGGCCGCTGGATGATCTGCAGCAGCCGGTGCGCCATCATTGAGCGGCAAGCCGCACCGCACCCAAGCCGAAAGACCGCCGTCGAGAATCTGGGCATTCGAGAAACCTGCCCAACGAGCGCAGAGCGCCGCTCGTGCTGCAAAATTCATGCCGCCGTCGTCATAAAAGATCACGCGATGATGAGCATTGCCCGCCGGTCCCAAAACACCGAGGAGATGTGCGGCAACGGTGCGGCGATCCGGCCAGGGATGGCGTCCCAGCTCAAAGACCGGGTCACGAGCAAACACGCGGTCAAAAGCCAGAAACTGAGCTCCGGCAATATGCCCCTTGCTGTATGCCCCGAGGGCATCCCATCCGTGAACCACGCGTGAGCGAACATCAATGAAACAACGGTTAGGAAGCGAAGCCGCTTCACTGACGGAAATAAATAACGGCATGGCCGGCATGGTGAAACCTTCCATCAAAAAAAGTACCGGCCTCAGAGAGGATATGCCTCTGCGAGGCGTGTTCACGGTAGAAAATCAAATGCTTCAATTATTCGATTTTGGCAGAAAACCGTTTTCTTTGAAATGGCCTCATGAGCGAACTTCGTCCAAGAAAAGCTTCAAAAGAAAAGGTGCAAAAGAAAAGACCACGCTTTTGGGGGTACCTTATCAGCGTGGTCTCCTCTTTTTAGTCTTTTTTATCTAATGACCGTTGCCGACCTCAGTGCACCGCGTTGAGTGCGGCAATGCGCCCAAACACCAAAGCATCCGGCACAGCATTGCAGCCGACTCGATTTTTCCCATGCACGCCGCCCGTCACTTCGCCGGCAGCATAGAGTCCTGGAATAACCGTGCCTTTAGTATCGAGAACTTGGGCCTTGCCGTTAATCTGAACGCCCCCCATCGTGTGGTGCACGGAAGGCGTGAAGACGGTGGCATAGAACGGACCCTTGCCGTCAAGCCGCACGCCTGGGTCACAGGAAACACGGCCGAAAGGATCGTTGACCGGATTGCGGCAGAAAGCATTCCAATCTGCAATGGTCTTCTTCATGTTCTCTTTGTTGATGCCGGCCTTCTCAGCCAATTCATCCCAGGTGTTCGCTTCAAAGACTTTCTTTGATTTGATGAGATCAGCCACCTTAATGCCGTATTGATTCCGTCCTTCCTTATCGATCTTATTGGCATCGCTCGTTGCCAAAATGAAGAACTTGTGGTCGGGCTGAGCAAGCGCTGCGCGGGCGAGTTCGTCTCTGCGCCCGAGTTCATTGACGAAGCGTTTCCCGTCCGTATTGAGATAGATGCCCGTGGTAAGGGAAACCGCATGATTGGTGGCGCCGGTATAGGGATCCGTCGTCGGAAGGAGCTGGATGTAGCCCATATCAATCAGATTCGCCCCGACCTTCTGGGCCATTTTGATGCCGTCACCGGTAATCGACGGCACATTGGTCGTCATGACGCCCTTCCCAATCTTTTTATCCCAGATGGTGTCGTACTGGACGCGCATATCGATATTGGCGCTGAAGCCGCCCGTCGTGAGGATGACGCCGTCTTTGGCCAATACTTTAAAAGTTCTGCCGTTTTCTGCAGTGCCGACAACACCGGCCGCACGTCCATCCTTCATCAGGATGTCAGATGCTGCCGTATTCATGATGAAGGTGACGGGCAGATGTTTTGTTTTGATTTCATTTAAGAAGGTGTCGATATAACCCACGCCGGACTTATAGTTGCTCGCGCGGTTGGAGCGCGGCCACAGGGCGCCGACCACCTGCTCCGTACCCGAATTCCACTTAAATCCCATCTCGGCAAGCTCTTTTTGCATCTCCGGCGCCCCTTTGGCGAGCTCATAAACGAGGTCGAGATTCCCGGCGTAATCCCCTGCTTTCCAGGACTGAAGCGCATGGAGCTCTACCGAATCAAAAAGGTATTTCCCGCCTTTGGCATCGTATTGAGCGAGCTGCTCCTTGACCTTCTGAATCAGTTCGCCGTGAAGCTTGCTGCGCACCGGTTCCGCGAGCAGTGTGTCAACTGATGCACGGCGCTGAGGAGACATTTCCTGCTTCGCTTCCAGAGCGGGATCGGCAGCGTTGTAGCACCCGCCCGCAACACTGGTGTTGCCGCCGGCGTAGTGCGTCTTTTCCATCACAATGACGCTCTTGCCGGCTTTAGCAGCCGTTACGGCAGCCGAAAGACCAGCACCCCCGGCGCCAATAATGACGATATCGGCCGATTCTTCGACCGTGTCGGTTAATTTCGGCTGCGGTGCGATCTTCTTTGAGAAGTCAGCGGGATTGAGTCCCGCTTGTTTGAGCGCATCTCTCACGCCATTGATGATGGCAAATGAAGTGAGCGTGGCGCCCGAAACGACATCAACGCCGAGGCTCTGATTTTTGACGATGTCTGCCGGCACCTTCACTCGCGGCAGGTCTGCAATAGGATGCGTTTCCGACCAATCGAGCACCTTCACGTCCGCGATGCGTCCGTTCGTGATGGTCGTCTGGACCGTGACGTCGCCATTGCGGCCCAGGGTTGTCGACGTGTACACGCCGTCCTTTGCAAAAGCCGAGGGGGCGGAGCCCGCCGCAAAAGCCAGTACCGCAGCGACAGAAAGCAGAGAAACTCGGATCATTTGACGCTCCTTTAAAAGTTACCTACGCATCAGGGAAGCGTAAGCGTCGAGCCCCGTTTCCGGCCAGAGGATTTGTTCTAATGCCTAGAGCGGCAGTCAAAGTGCTTATACGCCGGTTAACAGTTGATCAACCGATCGGCGTGTTGTTGACGATTTGTTTTTCTCCCTCCCTTGTATTTGAGGTTGAGGGCTGAGGGACCACAAAAAAAGAGGGCTCTCGCGATCTGCTGATCCTAGAGAGCCCAAAGAGGAAGAATTTAAAAAATGCTGTGTTAAGCGGTTAGAACCCGCTCCCCCATCAAACCGTCGGCTGCCAGCGCATCAGGCGCTTTTCAACTTCCGTCACGATGCGGTCGAGGATCAGCGCACAGGCCGTCAGCACCAAAATGCCGGCCATCACGGTATTCATGTCAAAGGTCGTTTCGGCCTGCAGAATCAGATAGCCCACGCCTTCTGCCGAGCCCAAATATTCACCAATCACGGCTGCAACAAACGCCATGCCCACCGATGTATGGAGGCTCGAAAAGACCCAGCTCATGGCGCTCGGCAGATAGACGTAGCGCAGAAGCTGCCGGCGCGTGGCGCCGAGCATCTTGGCGCTTGCGAGAACATTGGGATTCACTTCGCGCACGCCCTGATAGACATTGAAAAAGACAATGAAGAAGACGAGCGTGAAGCCGAGCGCAATCTTGGAGGCCGGCCCGAGTCCGAACCACACGGCGAAAATCGGCGCAAGGATGACGCGGGGCATGGAATTGAAACCCTTGATGAAGGGGTCCGCCACGGCTGCCGCCACCGGCGAGAGCGCGAGCCAAAGACCAACGGCGAGCCCTGCAACCGTGCCGATCACAAAGGCCATGACGGTTTCATAAAGCGTAACGCCGAGGTGGCTGTAGATTTCGCCGCCCGCAAACCACTCCCAAATACGCTGAAGAATGATCACCGGTTCGCCGAAAAAGAAGGCGGCTTGACTGTCGTCGGAGAAGAAAAACGCCGGAATTAATCCGGGCTTGGTCATCGCCCACCAAAAGACGAAGATCGCTGCGAGGAGCCCCCACTGCCAAATTCGAATTTGAAAACCTTTGCGCTGCATGATGTGTCTCCCTCTCTCTAATCAGCTCGCCATCGAGCCGACGTGCGCGCGGTGTTCGCGGTAGCTCTTCAGTACCTCTTCGCGGAGCACCTCCCAAATGGCCGAATAGCATTCGTTAAAGTCCGCGCGGGTACGGATTTCGGCAACGTTTCGCGGACGCGGGATGGCAATGGGGAAACTCCCCAAGGGGTGCGAAGCGGGCCCTGCCGACATCACGACCACGCGGTCGGACATCGCAATGGCCTCATCCAAATCGTGGGTGATAAAGAGCACGGCTTTTTTCTTCGCCTGCCAGAGTTCAAGCAGTTCGTTTTCCATGAGCTGCCGCGTCTGAATATCGAGCGCTGAGAAGGATTCATCCATGAGAAGAATGTCCGGATCGGCAATCATGGTCTGGGCCATGGCGACGCGCTTACGCATGCCGCCCGAAAGTTCATGCGGATAGCGGTCGGCAAAACGCTCGAGCCCCACGCGTTCGAGCCAGTCAAAGCCCGCCTCACGCGCCTCATTTTCCGGGACGCCGCGAAACTTCAGGCTCATCATGACGTTGTCAATCGCTGTCGCCCAAGGCATCAGGCTTTCGGCCTGAAACATGTAGCCGGCCCGATGGTTGATGCCGTTCAGGGCTTCGCCGTAAATCAAGACGCGCCCGGCAGCGGGCTTTAAAAGCCCGGCCGCAGCGTTAAGCAGCGTCGACTTTCCGCAGCCCGTCGGTCCGACGACGCTCACAAACTCGCCGTCGCCGATCGAAAAGGACACATCCTTCGTGGCGGTATAAACGCCCTCAGGCGTTTCAAAACTGCAGGTGACGTTTTCAAATGCTATGGCCGGCACAGGGTTTCGAGCCGCTCCAATCGGTTCATTTGTCTCGCTCGACATCAGACCGCTTCCTCTATGAATTTCTTTTTTGTTTTAGGGTTTTGCGCCTCTGCCGCATTTGCATGAGAGCGGCTTTGGATTATGGGCGCGGCCCGAGGGTTATTCCCCCGGGCGAAGTGTTGAAAGTGTTGATAATGGGGTTAGAAATCAGGCCTTCTTCGCGGCATCCGCGAAGCGGTTGGTGTACGCAGCCGCGGCATCAAACTTGAAGTCAGCGAGTTCGGGCTTCACCGATGCGAGCGCTTTGGCGGCGGTCTCAACGCACCCCTCCGGGAACCGGCCGTCAATCGACATGGCCGGGCGATTACGCAGGAAGCATTCGGCGTAGAGCTTCGGATTGCCGAGGAAGGCGGCCTTCGGCACGGACTTCATGAGCTCCTCGGGCGTAATCGCTGCGATGGTTTTGAGCGAACGAATAACCGCATTCGTCATGCGCTGAACCGTTTCCGGATTACGGTCAATGAAGGTCTGAGGCGCGTAGAGGCAGCCCGCGACCATCGGGCCGTTATAGAGTGCGTCGCCTTCTTCCACGCGGCGGGTATCGACCACAATGTCAATGGCATCGGCTTTTTCGAGCTGCGTGACGACCGGATCGAGCCCGACGAAAGCATCCACCTGCCCAGAGCGGACGGCGGCCACAGCGCCCGCGCCCGAACCGATGCCGATGGCCGAGTATTCATTAGGCTTCACGCCCGCACGCGCCATCACGAAGTTGGCCATCACGTGCGAATGCGACCCCGGCGCCGTGACGCCGATGCGGCGGCCTTTGAGCGCAGCGGGATCCTTGACTCCCTTCATGGTGCGGCGGTTAATGGCAAAAACACACTGCGGCGCACGATCCTGAAGCACAAAGGCCTGCATGGACTGGCGCTTGGTCTGCATCGAAAGCGTGTGCTCAAACGCCCCCGAAACCACATCCGCTGAGCCGCCGACCACAGCCTGAAGGGATTTCGATCCGCCCTGAAAGTCCACGACTTTGACGTCAAGTCCCTCGTCCTTATAAAAGCCCATCCAATCGGCGAGCGCCATCGGCAGGTAGTAGTAGAGATTTTTGCCGCCGACGGCAATGGTCACCGAGCGCTTTTCGGGCTCGGCGGCAAAAACGCCGCGAGGCGACGAGCAGACGATCCCGGCAGCGGCCATAGCGGCGGCAGCAATAAAGTCTCGGCGAGACATGAAGGCAAAGGACTGGAACATGACGGCATCCTCAGGAAAAAAGCTGGAAATCGTTTGATGCGGTCTTTCAAAAGAAAGACTGCAGGCATCGGGATGCGCTCAGCGCAGACCGCCATAAATGCAGTCATGCAGTCAGGTCAACCCTCTGCGCGTTGGGGCGGGGCGGGAGGGCGGCCTCGAAAAGCTTGAAGCACAAAGCTTCAGCAGAAACCGTCCTCCACCCTAAGGTGCAGCGCCGACCGCGGCGGCAGTCGCAGCCCTAGGTGCAGGGGCGGAAGCCGGAGACTCTGCCCGCCTGCAGCAGATGCTGCCGAAGCGGCATCACTCATATGCAAGGCAGTGAATTTCATCGCAGAATCTCCGAAATAAAAGACGTATTTGATTGAGCTTTATGGAAACTTCTTTTCGTTTCCATCTCTAGTGCAGTAATAGTGCACTTTTCCTCGATGGTTTTGTTTGCCGCCTCTAAGTAGATCCGCTTAGGAGAACGGGATATTTCTCAAATTTCCCCGACATTCATTGCAATTTTCTAATAATTGCGTGCATGTTTCTTTATTAATCAATTAGATATATTGTTTAAACCGAATTTTTGCAGACATATCCGTCAAATACCTTGCACTAAAGGAGCCGCTCAGCACGACATCGTCCCCATGGACGTACGCCGACCCGGCGAATCGAAAGCAGCCGCCCGAAACCCCGAACTAAGCATTTAGTCTGTACGGCATATCTCCCAACACGTGCAGGAAAGGCGCAAAAGCCGTGCACGCCGGCGCAGGTTTGGCGCAATGAGCGCCGCCAACAGCCAATGAGGCTGATAGGCTCAAAGAAAACAACTTCCGGTCCTTTTCGGACCTCCGCTTCATGATCCCAGCACCATTGCTTCAATCGACCGATCCGGCGTCTGCGCTCGGTGAACCTGATCCTGACGGCATTTACCGTATTGACGAAACGGATTCAGTTCTCACGCTCGCCCGCTCGCTCTATGCTGCAGACCGCCTGCCGGTCTATGGCTCGATCTTTGCAAACCTGCAGACAGCAGGACGCGGACAATACGGCCGCGCATGGGAGAGCGCCCGAGGGAATCTTCATGCCGGCGTCAGACTGCCGCTTGAAGGGGTTTATGCCACGCGGGCGTCCGCCGCAGCGACGGCGGCTTTGACCGCTGAAGCGCTTCGCAGTCTCGGCTTCCCGGTGCTCATGAAGTGGCCTAACGACATCATCTGTCTTTCGCCCAATGGGCCGGCCAAAGTGGGCGGCATTCTGCTCGAAGAAACTGACGGGCTCCTCACCGCAGGGATCGGCCTCAATGTCAACTGGTCGCCCGAAGCGTCGGCGCTCCGAGAGGGCGCTGCGCTCCCGCCCGGGCGCCTGGTGCCCCGCGGGGGAGCCGCAATGGATCCCTATGAACTTTGGCGTCGCATTCTTCGTCATCTGCGCGAAGCCGACCCCGTCCGGCTTACCGCCTCCTGGCGAGCGCTCGCGCAGGCTCACCTCCTTTGGCTCGGAAGCGACGTGGCGGTTGAGAGCGCTGAGGGCACCCTGACCGAGGGCCGACTTATTGGTCTCGCGCCCGACGGAGAGCTCCTCCTCGAGACGCCGTCAGGCGAAATAGTCACCATCGACCGCGGCAGTCTCATCAAAGCGGCGCCAGCGCCGCACGCCGCAGCAGCGGCAGCGGCACCGCGAAATTGAGTGCCCGGTCGCCGGAGACGCATTGAACGTCTCCCGCCCCGGGCGGCATGAATTCTTCTAAGGGGATTGAAACGTCTCGGATACTTGATCCCCAAAAGAGCCGCGCGTGAGACACGCTTTAAAAATAAAGTCTCATACGCAGCACAAAATCAACGCAAGCCTTTAAAACAACTCAAGGGAAGGAATTCCATCCATGCAGCAACGAACTTTTGAGGAAGTACGCGAGAGTCTGCGCGGCAAGGTGATTTTGGTCGCCAACCGCGGCATCCCCGCACGCCGCATCAGCCGCTCGATTCGCGAGCGATTTGAAGCGATTGCCGCCATTACCGCGACCGACATCGACAAAACCGAACCGGCAGCAGCCTCCGCACAGGAACTGATTCTGCTCGGAGCGGACCCGCGCGCCTATCTTGACCTTCCGCGCATCATCCGCCTCGCCCGCGAACGCGGCTGCGTCGCCATCCATCCGGGCTGGGGCTTTGCGAGCGAAGACAATAACTTTCCGAAGCTCTGCGCCGAGGCCGGCATCACCTTCATCGGCGCTACGGCCGAAGCGATGCACCTTCTCGGCAATAAGGTCGAAGCACGCCGCGTGGCACGCAGCCTCGGCATTCCGGTGGTCCCGGGTTCCGACGAATCCGTCGACGTTCCGGGCGCGCGAAAGATCGTTCATGAAATTGGTCTCCCGATCATGCTCAAAGCCGAGGGCGGCGGCGGCGGACGCGGCATTTTCCTCGTGACCAACGAGGATGAGCTTGAAGACGCCTTTGAAAAGGCTTCAGCCATGGCGGAGGCCTCCTTTGGCAACCCTCGGCTCTTCGTTGAAAAATACCTCCCCAAGGTTCACCACATCGAAATTCAGGTGATCGCTGACCGCTGGGGCAATGTGTTTGCCTTTGACGAACGCGACTGCACGGTTCAGCGCAACAACCAGAAGCTCCTCGAAGTCACGCCGTCGCCGTGGCGCGGCATGACGCCAAAACTGCGCGCAGAGCTCAAAGACTATGCCCGCCGGCTCGTGCTGGCTGTGGGGTATCACTCGGTTGCCACCGTGGAGTTCCTCGTGACCGAAGCGGGCGAACCCTACATGATCGAGGTGAACACGCGTCTGCAGGTCGAGCACGGCATTACCGAAAGCCGCTACGGCGTCGACTTGGTCGAAGAAATGATCGCTATCGCCTTCGGGAGCACCCTGCGCTTTACCGAGGAAAATACGCGGGCCTCCTTCCATGCCCTTCAGGTCCGCGTGAATCTGGAGGATCCTCAGGAAGGCTTCACCCCCAATTCCGGCCTCATCACCCGCTACGTCTCTCCGGGCGGACCGGGCGTGCGCCTCGACTCGAACCTCTCCGCCGGCTATGAATTCCCCTCCAACTACGATTCCGCCGGCGCGCTCCTCATCACCTATGCCCGTGACTGGCAAAAGACGCTTGGGATCATGGACCGAGCGCTGCAGGAATACGTGATCGGCGGCCCGAAGACCACCATTCCCTTCCTGCGCCGAGTCGTGGCCCATCCGAGCTTCCGCGCGGGTGAAGTGACCACCACCTTCATCAAAGAGCACCCGGAGATTCTGCGCTACACGGATTTGGAGCCTGAAAGCGAACGGCTCGCCAAGCTTGTCGCGGAAATTTCTGCGCGCGGCTTCAACCCCTACGTTTCGCTCGGCGAATACCGCTCGAAGACCACGCCCAAACTAGCGCACTTTCAGCCCTTCTCGCCCGAGCTCTCTGAAGCGGCGCGAAGCCGCCCCTCGCCCTATCCGCAGGGAGACCGAGAAGACCTCCTCGCCTTCATCCGCGACACGGGCCGCATCCACTTTACGGATACGACCACGCGCGACATGACCCAGTCCAACCACGGCAACCGCATGCGTCTTGCTGAGGACCGGCTGGTCGGCCCCTATCTGGACAGCGCAGGGCTCTTTTCCATTGAGAACGGCGGCGGGGCACACTTTCATGTGGCGATGCTCGCCAACATGACCTATCCCTTCGAGGAAGCCCGCGAGTGGAACGCTTTTGCGCCGAAGACTTTGAAGCAGCTCCTCGTGCGCTCGACCAATGTGCTGGGCTACACCCCGCAGCCGCGCAATCTCATGCAGCTTACGGGCGAAATGATCTGCGAGCACTACGACGTCGTGCGGTGCTTTGACTTCCTTAATGAAGCCGACAATATGGCGCCGATCGCCGAAGTGGTTCTCAGCCGTCCCGATAAGCTCTTTGAGCCCGCCATTGCGCTTTCGTGCGCGCCGTGGTTTGACGTCAACTACTGCCTGCAGTCCGCCGAAGCCGTGGTCGACATGACCGCAAAGATCATGGGCGTGCCCGAACAGACCGCCGTCCGCCGCATCACGCTCGGCCTCAAAGATATGGCGGGCGTCTGTTCGCCCGCCTTCATGACGGCCTTGGTGACGGCGCTCAAAAAACGCTGGCCCGAACTCGTTCTTCACTACCACCGTCATGCCGTCGACGGTCTCTTCCTGCCGGCCTGTGCTGCCGCTGCCGCTGCGGGCTGCGAAATTCTCGACGCTGGGCTCGGCGCCTCGGTGCGCAGCTATGGTCAGGGCGACCTCTTGTCGCTCGCCGCCTATCTTGAAGACGAACTCGGCATGAAGACGCTCTTAGACCGCGAGGCCGTCGCTAAAGCCAACTTTGCCGCCAAGCAGGTGATGCCGTGGTTTGACCGCTACTGCTCGCCCTTTTTCCAGGGCGTCGACTATGACGTCACGCGCTACCAAATGCCCGGCGGAGCTACCTCATCTTCGCAGGAAGGCGCTGTCAAGCAGGGCTACATTCAGCTGCTGCCCTTCATGCTTGAATTCCTCGAGTGCTCACGCCGCATCGTGCGCTACCACGACGTCACGCCGGGCTCGCAAATCACCTGGAACACCGCTTTCCTAGCCGTTACCGGGGCCTGGAAGCGCGGCGGAATGCCTGAAGTGGAGCGGCTCCTCAACGCCGTGCGTACGGCGGGGAGCAAGCGCACGAACCTCACTCAGGCCGAGCGCGATGAGCGCCTCATCATCTACATGGACTGCAACGAAGCGTTCCGCAATCTGCTGCTAGGCAAATTCGGCCGGCTTCCGCTCGGCTTCCCCGAGGATTGGGTCTATGAAAGCGCCTTCGGGGCAAAGTGGCGCGAAGCCCTGCGCGACCGCCGTGCAGAGTCGCCGCTCCTCACGCTCGCGCCCGCCGACCTTGCCGGCGAGCGCGTGAAGCTCGAAAGTCTGATCAAACGTCCGGCCACCGAAGAAGAATTCGTGATGTACATGAATCATCCGGCCGACGCGCTCAAGACCATCGAATTCCGCCGCCGTTTCGGCGACCCCAACGCGCTGCCGCTTGACGTGTGGTTTGAGGGGCTCCGGTCGGGCGAAACGCTCAACTTTTCGAGCTCTGACGGCAAACCCCACCAGATGCACATTTTGTCGATTGATCCGGTGACCGAAGAGGGTTTCTCCACGGTGCGCTATGTGCTCGACAGTGAGATCCTCACCTGTGCCGTGAAGGTGAAGGAAGGCACGGGACCGAAGTCGACCGTGCTGCGCGCAGAGCCCGGCAACGTTTATCAGGTGGCCAGCCCGCGCAAGGCCGATCTTTGGATCGTGCACGTAGCCGAAGGCGACATTGTCAAAGCCGGTCAGGAACTTTTCAATGTCTCAATCATGAAGCAGGAAAAGGCTGTCTGCGCAGCCGTCGACGGGATCGTCAAGCGCGTGCTTAAGCGCGCTGACTTTGCTCAGACCCGCCGCATGGTCCCGGTAGAGGAAGGCGAACTGATTGTCGAACTCGCCCCGGTGCCTAAGCGCTGCACGGCCTGCGGCACACCCGCGGTCTCGCGCGATTCGCTCTTCTGTTCAGTGTGCGGCGCCAGACTGCCTGATGAAGCTGAGGCGAAATAAAGTCACATTGACTTAATAAGCATCTAACAAGAACGGCCCGCCGCATTTCGATGCGGACGGGCCGATTGTTATCCGAATGCGCTGAAGGTTATTTCTTCAAAGCCGCCAAAGCTGCGAAGGGATTGGGGCGCTTCTCTTCCTGCGGTTCTTCCTCGTCGCTCCATTCGCGCTTTTCTTCGCAGGCATCATGCACGACCATGCGCGGCAGCGCCAGAATGGCTTCTTCTTCAACCCACTTTTCGAGGTCGAAGCTGCGCGATCCTACGAGGACATCTTCGTCCTCTTCGTCATCCTCAATCGGAAGGGCATTGGCTTCTGCTTCCGTTCTTACCAAACGAAAGACTGCTCCGGAAGCAATGTGCACGGACATGGGCTTCAAGCATCGGGCGCAGGAAATGTCCACGTCGCCTTCCATATCAAGATCCACGGCAGGAAGTCCGCGGCGTTCGCCGAGCCCCGTTGCGACGAATCGGAGCGTGCCGTTTTCCGTAGCGGTGAAGCCGAGCAAATTGGGAAGATCCTTCACGGCAACTTCGCCTTCAATCGTCTCACCTCGGCGGGCGAGCTCAAAAATATTAATGAACTGCGGCATGGCTCAATAGCTCCTCAACAAAAGTCTGCCTTCGCACAGCGAACTCCCCATCGAGCCTTGGTATGTATATGGCTCTTTGGTTCGAGCGGCACCAAGTCTAGCCTATCCGCATCGAATCGCTCTTTAAATGCAGTGTCTATAGAGGCTTGCGACTACAATCCACTACACCATGAAGCCTCTCCTTATTCTTGCCTCAAGCTCCCGCTACCGGCGCGAGCTCCTGGATCGACTGTGTCTGCCCTATGAATCCATTTCTCCGGATGTGGATGAAAGCGCTCAGCCCGGCGAAACGCCGCGAGAAACAGCCCTCCGTTTGGCCGAACTCAAAGCGCGTGCCGTCTGGAATCAGCATCCGGGATCCGTTGTTATCGGCTCCGATCAAACGGCCGACCTGCACGGCGTGCGGCTCGGCAAACCCCATACCCGCGAAAATGCGGTGAAGCAGCTCAGCGCCATGCAGGGTGAAGAGACCGTCTTTGCGACGGCACTCTGCGTCATCGACACCCAAGGGCATGCTCACACCGCCGAAAGCCTCACACGGGTGCGTATGCGTCCTTTGAGCCAAAGTGCAATTGAAGCCTATATCGACCGCGAAAAACCTTTTGACTGCGCGGGTTCAGCGAAAATTGAATCGCTCGGCATTGCACTGATGTCTGCCGTATCCTCGGACGACCCCACCGCACTGATTGGGCTTCCGCTGATGAAGCTCACGACACTGCTTAAAGAGGCCGGCATTGAGGTGCTTCCCGGCCTATAAACGCAGTCATTGCCCGAAACTTTCATTCAGCCCGCCCGTTTTTCCGTTTTTCTAAGGACGCCGTGATGTCTGGTCAGCTCTATCTTCTGCCGTGCCCCATCAGCGAAGCACCTGCGCTGGATGCGCTTCCGGCGTCGACCGTTGAAACGGCCCGCCGCATTGATCACTTTCTCGTTGAAGCGGCCCGAACGGCCCGTGCAACGCTTAAAGCCATGGGTCATCCCAAACCCATTGCTGAACTTGACATTGTTGAAATTGGTCATGATCCGGCCCCCGAATTGATCAGCGAATGGCTGCAGC
Source organism: Sutterella wadsworthensis (assembly GCF_003315195.1). Classification (GTDB taxonomy): domain Bacteria; phylum Pseudomonadota; class Gammaproteobacteria; order Burkholderiales; family Burkholderiaceae_F; genus Sutterella; species Sutterella wadsworthensis. The sequence goes on from NZ_QNRV01000007.1 coordinate 18,625, forward strand.
CCGTGCTTGACGGCGCCGATGCGGCCGTTCTTTCCGAATCCGGCTGCCCCGGCGTTGCCGATCCCGGTGCGCAGATTGCCGCACGGGCGCATGAATTGGGCATCCGCGTCGTACCGCTCACCGGCCCCAGTTCGATTCTCTTGACGCTCATGGCCTCGGGGCTCGACGGTCAGCGCTTCCGTTTCTCGGGCTACTTGCCTAAGCACGATGCCGAACGGCGCGCTGCCATTCTGGCTGCCGAAAAAGCGAGCCGCGCAAGCGAAACACAGCTCTTTATCGAAACACCGTACCGCAACACTGCGCTCCTCGATGCGCTCCTTGAAACACTGGCGCCCGACACACGGCTCACGGTAGCGATTGACGTCACAGGACAAAACGAATCCATCCGCACATTAACGGCTGCTGCCTGGAAGGCGATTCCTAAAGCAATGCGCACGCTGCCGAAGCTCCCGACTGTATTTGCTTTCCTCGCTAACCCAGGAAACAGAGCACCTCGGTATGCACCGGAATGTGCCGGCGGAAAACGTGCCCATACCGCACCGTCCTCCAAACCTGCGGTCTTCAACAATCGGCCAAAGCAAGCTAATAAAACGCACCGGCCTGAAGGATCGCCCGTCAAGACACCCAAAGGAGGTCGTTGATGGACGCCATCATCGAATACGCATCAACGCCCGAAGGCATGCTCATCGTTGTCGGTGTTGCCTTCATCGGCATCGTTTTGCTCCTCACGGCGCTCATTTTCTGGATTGGATCGCTCCTGCGCCGCCGCGGCGTCAAGATTGATCAAACCCCCGATACGGACGACGAGACCGCTGACAGCTCTCCCGCTGCGGACGAGTCCGCATCTCAAGATCCGCTGGCCGCATTTGATCGTGAAGCCGCAGAACAATCTGCCCGAGCCGCATCCAAAGCCCCTATTGCGCTCGCCCGTCTGCGGGCTGCCGGTCCTGACATTACCGCCGCGGCCGAACCCAAGCTGCCGGAACCCGTTTTGGAACAGACTCAGCCCGTTCAGTCTGCTCAAGCTCCGGAATCCGCCCCCGCCGTCTCGGCTTATGCTGCAGAAGTGCAGCCGCCGATGCCTGCAGCTGCCGCACCGGCTTTTTGGGAATCCCCGGCAAAACTGCAGCCGAAGGCGCCCGATCCGCTCGCCGGCACTCGCTTTCTCCTCACACTCCCCTTTGAACGCCGATCGGGCTTATCCATGGCTCACGCCGACCTCTGCGGGATTGGCGTAGAAGCGGTCTTTTTTGACCCGGAACCGGTTTCCCGTTTGGATGAAGACGCAGTGAGACTGGTGCCGTTTCTTCCGGCTAACGCGGCGAAGCTTCTTCTGACGGAATCGGACCGCGAAACGTTCAAAGCCGGCGCACTCTGCGCGCAGCCCGATGCTGTGCTGGAGCTCCCCGCCGGTCTCATTGCACTGGAATACAAGTCTAAAGGCGGGCGCTTTGACGATCCGCTGCGCTGGGCTGAAACCATGCGCACCAAAGACCTGATCCAGACGGTGCTCGCCGCCGCGGCGCTTTCCGTCGCTGCGGGCCGCCCCGCTGCCCCGGTGCTTCGGACCACCAATGCCGTTTTCTTCCTGCGCCCGACCAACGAACTCAAAAATCTGCTTTCGGCTCATGTCCAGGAAGCCGAGAGCTTCCTGCTCTCCACGAGTGAAGGTGCGGGACGCCCGGGCATCAGCGCCTCGGACTACGCTGCACTGATGATTCCTGCGCTCGAAAAACTTTATCCGCGGGAACCAAGTTCCGGATCCGAAGCCGGTGAAGCTGCGCATCAGGAAATGCTGAGAGCGCGATAAGCGTCATTCTTCAAACACCCTGGCGGAAGACTGTTCAGAAACGCTTCCGCAGGGACTGCTTTTCGCTTGGGCGAGACCTCCAGTGTCGCCCAACCGCAGCCTTCAGGACGTTAAAAAACCTGTGTGTGACGAAGCCGCTGAAGCGCTGCGCACACACTGAACGGACTAAGCAGATCCGTCTCTCTCATGCCATCCGTAATACTCGGCGTGCGCATTCGTGATCGTCTGATGATCTTCAGGATCAATGAGGACCATGTTCTCCGGTACATCCATGCCGCCCATACTTACCGGCTTCACATGGTGCACCTGCCAGCCCTCGGTATCGTCAATTCCGTGAGCATCCAGAAACTCGGCCCTGACGCCGGGATCCCTCGATACATCTGCCGTGCTGACGTACGCTGCATCCGGGTCTTCACCCGCGGCAATCAGCGCCTGGAGATCGTTTCCGTCGCCCACGAAGACGCCGTTCTCAACACCCGGGAGACTGCAGGCGTCTCCATTGAGCGCGCAGCCGTCGCCGTGGGGCGCACTGTCATCAATAAGTGCTCCGCCCGCAGCGCCGTAGACGGCTGCCTGGCAGACCGCCGTCATGCGCGCTTTGTTCTTTTCCGTCAGAAAGTCCCTGTCATGGAGCAGCGCATCGGCACCCGAAGCGGCAAGTCCCACGCTGGATTCAACGACATTGACGGCTCCGGCAACGACGCCTGCTGCTCGGCGGACCGCAATCCTCCCGGCCTTGCCGAATTCCCCCTTGGCAACATGCGTACAGCCTTCAATCAGATCGCCAGCCGTGCCGCATATACCGCTGACGACGCCCTGAGCGGTCCCTTTGGCAACATCACCAAAGAAGTCCAGAGCATCCGAGAATCGGCAGTCATCCGATGTCGACTTGATAAAAGGCGTGAGTTCAAAGGCCATTTTTTTGCTCCAGTGAGACCCGTCCGAGTCCGAAGGTCGCGTTCTTGCCCACGTGGGCAAGCGTCGCACACGCCGCAAGCGCGGTGAAGGCGAAAGGGACATTGGACAGCCGGATCTCGCCCACTACACCGCCAAGGCTCATTCGTCGATCCTGACGGTTGGAATAACGTGCCCAATCGCGCCAAGTGAGACGCGACGCCAAGGCAACGCATTCAGCGGCCTCTGCGAGACCCGCAAAATCAAGCCCCAGCGGAGTGCGGCACTGAAACTCATAAATGAGCGCAGTGCGGCGCATCATCGCAGTAAGAAGCCCCCGCGCCGTGATCTCTTCGGAGCGAAGCGGTCGGCCGTTCTTCTGCAGCCGCAAGGGCGTCGTCACCTTGAGCACAATCTCTTTCCCTTGGGGGAGCGGCATTGTGGTTTCCGGGACATGCTCCCGAATGCGGTCTTTTTCGCCGTCGAGAACGCACACATCGCCAGTCGGATATTCTGCGAACAGCGTTTTAAAGACCGCTTTGCCGCGGCCAACATCGCGTGAAAATGCGCGCTGGAATGCAAATACAACGAGTGCGAGGTGATAGAGCGCACGCCCAAAGAGCACGAAGTGGAATTCGAGCGTCTCTCCTTTCTCGTACGTCCGAGCTCCCCAGTTAGGCGGCTCAATAACGTACGCATTTGGAATCTGTGAAAACTTCTGCAGCGTGTGCTCTTCGGGCGGCGGCGTCTCGAAAATATCCGTATAAGGACAGCTGCGGTACAGCGGACAGGCTTTGCAGTCTTTCTGCCGCGTCATACAGGCGACATGCCGAAGTGCGCCTCCGAAGGCGCCGCGAATGGTGGAGCCGGAATATTCGGGCAGATGCACCGGTTCAGTCACTTCGAAGGCAATGCGGTAGCGCACCATGGGGAGCGTTACGCTCTCCATGGTGTTCGGACTCAAGAGAACTTCCTGAAGACCAGCCATCAGCCTTCACCTCGGAGCGTCTTGAGCTGCGACTTAAAGAGCCTCTCAGCCTTGCCGCGATACATGTCTTTCTTCTTCATGAGCGGCTGAATTTCAAGCGCCAGCTGCTTCTTGTCCTCGGCATTCGTCCAGGAGAGCGCTTCTTCAAGGAGTAATTTCACTCGATCGAAAAGCAGCGTACCCGGCTGAACAATGCCGGGGAACTTCGCGAGAGCTTCACAGATTTCGACTGCTGCGCGGCGCTCGGGCGACATAGCAGCCTTGGCACGCTCGGCGGCCTCCTCCGCCTTTTCAGCTTCCTGACGGCGGCGAATCAAGTCGGCCTCCTCAGCTGCAGTCTTGTCAAGCAGCGCCTTACGCTCAGCACGGAGGTCCGCAATGAACTGCCACTCCTTGGAAAGAGCAGCGGGCAGCTCCTCGCATGCGTGACGAGCACACCACTCTTTGAGCGCTTGAACGTCGCCAGCCGGATCGGCTTCAAGAATGGCCCACCCGAAAGGCTGAGCACCAAACTTTTCGTCCGCATCGCTTGTGATATAGGCTGTGGAAGCGCCGGTCTTGAATCTGCCGGGAAGCGCATCCGGCGCGTCGTCAGGCATATGAATCGTCTTGCTTTCTGCGCCGGTATTTTTGCCCAGACGCACAAGCGCCAGCCGCCCGGACTCAAGCTGAGGCTTCAGCTCGGCAAGCAGCTTCATAACCGATTCCAGCCATGCGGGCGCTGCTTTGCTGTAAAAGAAAGACTGCGAGAGCAACACGCGCATCGAATACGCGTGGAGATCCTTAAGGATTTCTGTGACGGTTTTATAGACCTTCTCAATGCCCAATGTGTTTTGACCGCTAGTGAGAACGACTTCGCCTTCAAACTGACGGTAGAAACCCGGCACCACGGCTTCAAAACCGTTGCCGATTCCTAAAGGCTCAGCATCCTTTTTATGCACGCGGTCGGCATAGTAAAGACGAGTGGCAGCCTGAGGGGGGCGAAGCTGCATGTCGCCGACCTTCAGAAAGCGCATCGGCGATTTATCAAAGTCGCCCCCGAGCAGCCTCGCCTCTTCCTTGGAACCGATGGAACGCAGCTGATTGACACGCTCTTTAAGGGCAGTCGAAATCATCCCTTTCAGTGAGGAACCTGGGATCATCGGCAGATCTCCCGCCTCAGAGCGGGTGAATACCAATCTTTGGAAGGCGAACTGCGCCGTTTTCTTCTGTCCGCCCTTAACTTGCGGCTTAGGGCTCAGCATACTGCGGTACTTCTGAACGGCTTTGCCGCTCACAGGCACGATGTTCGAGGACCAAGGCCGGAAGATATCGATGTTGCGCGCGTAGAAGCTGTTGATTTCCTCAATCACGCCATTCTGTACAGCCGTCATGAGGCCGCGCCGTTCCTGAGGCAAGAGTCCGACGAGGCCGAGATTGAAACTGTAGAGGAAGTTCCGATCGGCATCGATGACACTGTTTGTGGGCTCGTAATCCACGCCGCAACCGATGTGAATCGGCGAAAGAGGGGTGAGAAGCAGCCGGTGCGTCGAAAGAAATGGACTGTTCATCTTAAAAATTCCTTCTGCAGCCTTCAGAGGACAGCGATTACAGGTGCGTAGCCCTGATGCACTGCCTGCGGCTGCGAGGGCGAAACGCCGCCGATGCCGCAGCCGAAAAACTCAGCGCTCGTCGGCAGTTTCGTCTCAACACAGGCTCCTGCGGCAGCCAGCAGAAGAGGCCGTTTAAAGGGCGCACCCGCGACTGCAAGCACGTCGCCATGGCGTCCGAAATGCGTCCTTGCTTTGTAGTAAGTCTTTGCAGGGAGAATATCGGGAACGCTGCTCAGTACGCACGAGGCGAGCGTAATGTGTACCTTTGCGGCCCGAGGTGCCGGCAGGACCTCGGGTTCGCCCTCCATCTCATATTTGCCGAGACCGACGCTGGCGTCTCGCCCGAACCCAGAAAGTCCTACGTATTCGAGCGCCTGAGCAAACTCCGCCCGATCGATGCGAGTCTCATCGAGCACGATCTGCACGCAAAGCGGTACGTTCTGATTGAACCAGGTATCACTCTTCATATAGGGCGCAAAAACGCCCGTACCGGTCGTAAGCGTACGGCGATTGATGGTGTTATGCACCCGCGGGCCGGTGATTCTGAGAGAAGAAGAGTCCGAAGAAAACCGTTGCGCAGCCTCAGCATCCGTATAGGAAAGATCACGCCATCGGCTCAGGGGTTCGGAGAGCACTGCGAGCGGCATCCAGGCCTTCTTCTTCAGATACTTGCGGTCCGAATCATCATGCTGCGCCCAAAACTGGGCAGGCAGTGCGGGCAGCGGAATGCATCCCTTCGGAAAAGCATCGGCGACTACTGCAAAAGGCCGGCCCTCGCAGTAGCCATCCAACAGCGCCTCCAGGCGTTCCTTCCCGTAAAGACGCAGAATCGCCCAGCAAAGCTGCCCAAAAAGCGTTTCCCCCAAAAGCGGCGAGCCGAAAGGTGCCTTCGGGCGAATAGTGAATCTCAGCGCAGTCATGCCGCACCTTTACTTCGTCTGAGTCTTGAAAGGATCGAGTTTGGCGAATTCCGCCTGCCGGTCCTGGCCGTCGATCGTCAGTCCTTCGAGGGCGATTTTGCCGTAGCCGCGTGACCCAGAGCCGCCGAGGCTGTCGAGTTCAAGGAGCTTGAGGCCGGCGAGGACTGTCGGCAGCAGCGTCTTTTCTTCATCATCGATCACCTTGACGGTAAGACGGAAGTCAAAGAGCGCGCCGGCAATCACCCGTTCGGTGTAACGCGGGTTGCGGGCAACACCTGAAATACGGTCGATCGCATTTTCGCTCTTCGCTTCGGTCGGCAGTTCGTTGGCCTCCTCAACACGGCTGATCCATTCGTCCTTGAGGTCGCAGTCCCAGAAAGAGAGGCGCGTGGGCCCAAGCTCATAGGACTCTGCGTCCGTGAGCTTGTCGGAGCCGCCCGTGCCGAAGAGCTTCAGGAGCGTCAGCACATCCGTATTCCCGTTCGAATGCTGGTAGTCGCGGTAGCTGAGCGGTTCGGGCTTCACCGCGCCCGTGCGCCATTCGAGCAGACTGCGGATCTTGCCCTTCAGACTCGAGCCGGGAATGTAGGGACGGCCGGTAAGCGGATTCCGCACAACAGCGTTGTCGATGCCGCCAATATGCATTTCAGTATCGCCTCCGCCGATATGAAGACCGGAGAGGCAGCGGAGATTCGCACGGATCGTCAGGATTTTGGTAAGTTTCATGGCCTTGTTCCAACTGCAGATCAGTTTCTTTTGTTAAGGGATTCGAAATACTTCTCAAAACCGAGAAAAGCTTCGAAGAAAAGCTTTGCCGCATGAAGCGTCTTAGGCGACTTAACTTCGCGGATCAGGTTGTTGAAGAGATCACGGAAGTTCTGATCGATCAGATCTCGGCTCTGGGCGTAAGCGGCCTTTGCACGCATCATCTGAATGAAAGGCAGAAGTTCTCTGAAGCACTTTTCCTGCTCTTCGGCCGTCTGCTTATTGAAGACCTTCTCGTGCCACATCACGAGTTCGTCATAAAAGCGGCGCAGCTGCGCCTGCTTGTTGCACTTTGTGCTTCTGCAGCACCTTGCCGCCTCTTCGGCCGTGTCGGCGTAGAGTTCGGATGAGTCCGATTCAAGACTGATCTTCGGCAGCGCTGACGAAGCGTAGCTGGTGGTGTTGTTTGCCATGTCGTCCCTCACTTGACCTCACGAATGGAATAAAAGACATTGCTGAGCGGGATGCGGAAGGCGGCTTGATGCCGCTCCACTCCCCGCGCAACAGTTTGAAGAAATTCATTGCGCGCTTGTTCGACGTCAACGCTGCGTCGGCGAGCCTCGCGTTCGAAGAGCCGCGTGGTGTTGTAGTAGAGCCGGCTGCGCCACATGCTTGCAGCGGGATTGCGCGTGTCTGCGGACATGTCGAGGATTTCAAAGAGCCCGTACATGTATGCAGTCGTCACCCCATATTCATCGACGGCTCGCCGCAGGAACGCTTCGAGATCATGGAGTGCCTGCAGGTCTTTCCACTCGACAATGTTTGCGAAAAGCGCAAGGCGATTTTTCCCTGCAGACTTTGCATCGCCCAGTGCCTCTTCGGCGAGCTGCGACAAAGTCTTCGCTGGTACGGCGGGTTTGGTCATTACGAGCCCTGCAGAGAAGTGAATCTCTGGGTTCTCAGCAACGTACGCATCGAAATCCTGCTTGAGGCGCGCCGCGAGCTGCTGCATTTCGTGCCAGGGCCCGATCATGAAGAAATCGTCGCCCCCCGCAAAGACGGTGTAGACGTTGCGGTATGACTGAGCGCAAATCAGCGGCAGCCACGTCGAGAAGAAGCCGTTCATCTTGCGCGAGAGCTCAGCAGTCTTCGCGAAATTGAGTGTGCGGCGCTTTGCCGGATCGCGGTCTTCATGCACAAGTCCGCGCCGGAAGATAAGTCCGAGGTTATCGACGTCGCCCTTGAGCGTCATAACCGCGCGGACACCGTGTCCGTCTCGGTGGTCTGCAGACGCTAGGTCTTCAAATGTTTTAACTTCCCCGAGCCGGCCGCGGCCGACTGTTTCACCCCGAGCGTCTGTCAGATCTGTCTCTTCGAAGTGCGGCACGTAGCCGTTAATTGCTCGGCGGGCGAAGCCCTTCCAGAGCACTTCGTCTTCGGACCCCGGAAGTGCGAAATCCCAGCAGCGCAGGAGATCGCCCGAGCGCACAAGCGCTTCAATGCGCTTATCTGCGCCAGGCCTCTGAGCGAAGGCCGCGCGATAGCCAAAGATCGGCATTTCGCACACTAGAAGCGATTCGGACGACTGAACTTCCGCCGTTTCTTTCAAAATCAGCAGATGCTCATGCTTCGTGAGCGCACGGCCGATGAGAATTTGATCGCGCGAGAGAGCGCAGGAGGTTCCGTCGGCCAAACCATCGGCCGGCAGTTTTGCCTGCCATCGGCACACCCCGTGCTGGAAATCGGCGTTGAGCACGACTTCCTTTCGCTCAGCAAGATCAAAGCGCTGAAATTTAGCGCTTTCCATATCCGCAAAGAGTCGATCGAGCAGGTCGCCGTAGCGCTTGGCGGTGAAGTCCCTGCTGGAGGCCTCGGTTGACACCAGTCCGACACTGCAGGTGGCAAACGCATGATCAACAAACCATGCGTTAAGCTCGCGGCGCACTTGGTCGAGCGCTTCAGCCGACGCTGCCGTATTCGGCGCAACGATCAGGAACTTGCCCGCAGCATTGATGATGAGGCTGGTCGGCGGAAGTGAGAGCGCTTCGAGCACTTTAAGCGCCGCCAGTTCACAGATGAGCGACACGTCAAAAGACCGCCCGCGGAGCACCTTCGCAGAATTTTTGTTTGTTTCGGCGCCTTCGCTGAAGATAAAGTCCTGAATGCCGAAGAAGTCGCCTTGAATGAGGAGAAATTTCGCTTTGTCCTCCTCAGCAAGGGATCTCAGGCGCTCTCCTGCGGCACTGTCCGTTTCGCCCCGCACCTCGTGCCATCGCCAAAGCGCCGTAGCAAGCGCCGCCGTCGTCTTGGCATGATCGTAGAGCGATACGTCGGGCTTCACGCCGCTTTCGGCAAAAACGGTATTGCATGGGTATAGGTGAGCAACAGTGTGTCAAAGGCATCGAGCCAAAGCGGCCATTGACTGGTGAAGCTGCCCGCAACAGCATCGACGCTGCTTTTACGGAGCGCTTCTGAGAATGCTCTCCACAGTTGAGCGTATTCATCCGAGGCCGCCGCGTCCGTGCGGGGTTCAGACTCAGCAAGACTCACTGGGAAAAGCGACTTCGGTGTGAGGGGCTGAAGGGCATAGCACTTCTTCAGCGCCTTGGCGGAAAGTGTTCGGCCTGGCTCACTAATCGAAACCTCTTCGAAAAGAGCGCGCAGCCGCGTACGCAGAGGGTTCTGCACCTTGGCACTCTTTCCCTCGTCGTCATAGAGCTCACGCTCAAAACCCGCCGACAGGCGCCCTGCCGTGGCAACGACTGACTGCAGGAAGGTTTCTGGCCGCTGCAGATGTGTGACAACCTTTTCAAGCGTTTCGCCATTCACCTCATCCGATCCCTGCGGACTGAAGGGAGCTGTCTCGCCCTCGAGGACCGGTGCGCGGCCGAGAATGCTGCGCAGCGCATCCGCCGGGCTTTCTCCCTTAAGGTTCGCACGTTGAAACAACGTGTCAAGGTTATAAATTAAGCCTGCGAAGGCAACGCGGCAAGAATCGTTCAGAAGACTGTCCATATGCATGCGCTTTGAAAAATTCAGGTATGACTCAATGTCCGCGCCGCTCTGAAGCTGAACCAGGACGTCGCAGGTTTAAGAAGTGTTTACTAGAGTTTATACCAGTTGATATACTTTTTTTGCGTCAGTTATTTACACTCGAATCAGTTCAGGAGCCGTCACGAGCTCATAGCACGTTTTGGGTCTGCGGCCAATCGTTTCGATCCGATAGTGTCGGCTGTCGCGTTCTCCGAGCTTAGCGCGAAGCGCCTTATTCACCTGAGTGCGCTTTTCCTGAATATATTTGAGGAAGTATTCAGGAGTTTTGACAGTTTTACAGGCTGCTTCGTATTCGGCCGATCCAGTAGAAACGACACGACGGTAGATCTTCAGAAACTCCTCGGCCTGGGCATTTTCGCCTGCCCGGACGGGTTCGAGTCTTCTCCAGCGCCGTTCGGCAAACCACCACAGCACGGCAAAAAGAGCCGGAGCGAGCTTCACCGGGGTCGTTCCGCAAATGACGGTGCGTTCCTCTGCAACAAAGCTCAGTGAATGCACCGGCACCACCTCGCTCTGAGCTGCCAGTACGGTTTCACCGTATCCGGCCTGGCCGGTAACGAGCGCGTCTGGAAGGCCGCTGCGCAGTCTGATCAGCGGGATGTCGGCGAGCATCACTTTGGCCGTGCTCACATCGAGCGGCTCACCAGCAGGCGAAAAAATCGTTTTGGGCGACTGCGAAGGATAAAAGAAGTCACGGTTGTTCTCGAAGGGTTCGGAGACCAGTACGTGCGAGAGGCTGTCTTGTTCGCGCCCAAAAAGAGAGAGCGCATAGCCGATGAAGAAACTCATCGTCTTGCGGCCGCCCGCAAGCGACACCCAGATCTGAGTCTTGTCATCCTGCGCAAAGGATCGAATCAATCCGACAATGAGGTCAGCCGCAGCCGTATTCTCTTCGGGCGTGCGGATGTCGGGGATCTCTGCGCCCTCGGCATCGTGAATGACATGGATCATCGAGGCATCGAATTTGATCTGACCGCAGAGGCTGAAGTCTCTGCAGAAGGCATGAAACTGCCCTGTTTGAGAGTCCAGCAGATCTCGGACAGCTCGGTTGCGGCCGTTCGAAGTTGTAATGAGATGGATTTCAGTCGGCGCTTCGCCTTTTTCTTGAAGCAGTGCGTAAAGCGTCTCTGTTACGACTTGAGGCGTCATGCCGACCACGGCGACAAAGATGCGTCGAGGATATTTCATCATCTTTCCCCAGCAATGGCATTGCGAAGCTGATTTTTGAGGCTGCGGAGTCCTTCGCCGTGAATCACTTTGATGCCAACCGAATCGGCGCGCTTCTTTGCTTCATCATGAAGCTTGTGATAACTCACAAGAATAAGGGTCGTTTTCAGCCCGCCGAACTTCTTCAGCGTTTCAAGCTTGTAGACCACCGCTTTTGCCTCCTCAAGGTCATCGAGCCTGCTCGTCTTGCATTCAACAATGCAGAACCCGCCCTCATGCATGAAGGCGACATCAATTTCATTCTTCACCTTGTTCTTGACAACGAGGTTGGCCTGCGGGCGCAGGTTCATGGCGGCGAGCTGGCCGCAGACGTAGCGCTCTAACCAGCCGCCCGCGACGAAGAAGCGGTCGGCTTCAGACGGAAAGCTGAGGAGCCGCCCCTTGAATGTGAGGTGACCGGCATCACAGAAGGACTCGCACAAGGTCTTTAAGGCTTCATCTTGGTCCGGTGAAAGCTTCGCTTCCTTGGGATCAATCTGCAGCACGCGCCTCTCTTGGGCTTCGGCTGCAAGCCAATTGAGCGTACTCAGAACGCTACGCTGACTCTGTTTGGAGATGAGGCTCTCAGCGAGCTGCTCCTCTTTATAAGAGAGAGATGGCAGCTCTACCGCACCCGCTTCATATCCGTAAGCGGCAAGATAGGTCTTTAAGTTGAGCTTCACCGCAATAGGCGCGACAAATTCACGGCGATTCTCCTTGCCGCCGCGCAGGATGCTGATGACATTGTTCTGCACGTTAAGGTAAAAGGCCGGAAGACCTGCGTCATAGGCTCCCGTAAGCGCACCAAAAGCCATGAGCTTGGTGCCGCCCGTGACGTTAACAATGGGGTTGGACGACTCAAATTCAAAGGCAAGTTCAAAAACCAGGCTGCGTACCTCATTGTCGTCGTCGACCTTCTCTATCGACACGCGACGAATCTTCGTGGAAGGCGAAGCGGTACGCACAGCATACTCAAGCTGATCAGCTGCCTCCTTCATCGCTTTTGAAACGAATAAGACCACATGATCCGGCCGATAAAGGATGATGGGCCAAAAGTTTGCGGCAGCTTGTTCAGAAACAAGACAAAAATGCGTTCTGAACGCCTGAAAATCGACATTCGATCGGCTCTCGGCAGCGTTACCCATGGACGACGTTCCTTCTGTAGACAAATTAATAATTGCGACCATCCTAGCGCATCACTGAGCGCTTTCCGCACCTCTGCTGCCTAGAAAAAACTCCGCTCTGAGGAGTGTTTTCAGCATAGGTTCGGGACACTTCCTCGGCAAGCGCACTGGGGCTCCAGTCGATCCACGGGGGCAGATCAGCAAAATGTGCCGTCATGACGAATTCGGCTCTCCTGTTCAGCGTGAATACACTCTCGGCATTTGCTCGTTCGCGATTCAAATCCTCTGTCATTTGCTGCCTCCTATCTAATAGTGAGATCCGCCGAAAGACTTTTTTGAAAACAATTCATGCCGGCCAGACAGCCGAGAGTTCACTTTCTGAGCGGAAATCCACCGCAACCGCATCAGATCCGCGCCCGGTCAAGCCGAGTGTCTGACAGATGATCTTGTAGATTTGGGTGGAAAAGCCTCCGTCCATCGTCCACTCACGCGAGGCATCCCAGGAATTCCTGAACTTCACGCGTCCGGCAATATGCGGATAGCGCGTTTGCAGATGATGACTGCGGATATAGAAGCTCAGATCGCCGCTCGAAGCGAAGTTCTTTGTACCGAGATCCTGCACGAGCAGCCGGAGTTCATTCGCTTCCATGGGATCCGAAATACCGTAGGCGCTTAAGAGCATATTCAGGCGGGCCAATAGGCTCCCTGGTTTCGCTTTGATCGACGGATTAGGCGCCGTTGAGTGAGACGGCGTACTCAAAAGCGGAGAAATCGCTGTCGCCCAGCCCTTGCGCCAGTCTGTCCGCGCGGGCGAAGATGCCTCACTGACCTCGGTCGGGGAGGCGGGCGCCAGTTCGGCCTCTGGCGGCATTGCCGGCACGCACTCTGACGACTTTGACACCTCTTTCACCACCGTCAAACGTCCGTTCAGGAGGTCATCGGGTGAAGCGAGCGTCTGAACAACGAACCACCCAAGGTACTTCCGGGGCAGCGGAGCATCCTCAGATTTGAGTACGCAGGCATTCGGCAGAAAGGCTTTGGATCCGTTGATCAACACCTCGTAGCCGCCGGCTTTCCGTCTAATCACCCGGCCGTGGAGCGCGCAGCCCTGCTCTAAGGACCGTTCGAAAGCATTCAGGTCGCGGTGCGCAATGATCATGTATCTGACTCCTTCTGAAGCGGAAATGTGAAATCGATCTAAGGCTGAAGCAGCATGCGCAATTGTCGAGTCTCAGCGTTTGAGCTGTAGGGTACGAGCCGGGGCATCCATAGCAGTCTTTATAGATTCAGACGCAGACACGTCGTTTGAGAGCGTGAGTGTGGCCCAGCGGTCACCTGAGAGCGGCACCATGAACATGCGCACCTGCCAGACGGTTTGGGTATCGACCTCTCCGCGTCTGAAATACAATATTTGAAGTGCCGAAATGCCATTGATTCGCTGTCGGCTGACAGATTCAAACCGCAGCAGATTCGGAATCATTCGAGGGTATACCGTACGGATCGCTTCGGAAACCCCGCGAAAGACCTCATCGTCACTCAGTGCATTCCTCACGTCTGCTGCGAACTCGCCACGCTGTGTTACAAATCGGATGAGCGCCTGCGGCGGTGCTGAAGGCTCCCGCATCACAAGGTGCCGCACCTTAGATGCAGACGAGCCCCCACCCTCCAGTCTTTGCCGACGCAGAAGGGCATCCGCCTGATCCGCAATTTGCTGCTTCTCGTTTGTATCGAGAGCTTGCCAATCCGCCGGCACAATGAAGTCGGCATCGGGACATGAGAACTGAGCCCAATCCTGAGCAGCCGCCCCTATGGACGCGATTACACCCTACGAAACAGATCCATCGCTTCAACCCGCCGAAGATTCCCAATACGTGCATTACTTTGCATCCTTTCCGCCGGCCTTGAAGAGCTTCACGACGCCGTAGATGATCAGAATGAATACTAGTGCACCGATAGAACCCATCAACTTTTCCGCCAGAACGGCGCCGTTGCCGCTGCTAATACCGGATATGACGGAGACAATCACACCGCAAATTGCTAATCCTAGGAGTGTTTTCATTTAATACCTCTTGACCATGAAAGTGAGGGAGAGAGAAGCCGCACTGGCCGGCATCGAGCAGAACCTGCGTCGCCGGAACGGAAACAACGTCCGGAGACCGAGCGGTAAGTCGTCGACGGACGATGGGAGAAAGACTTTCCGCAGCAACGCAGTCCGCATTCTTCGCTTGGGCAGGAACCTGCGCCCGCCAAATAAGAGCGTTCGCCGGTATTCAGTGCGGCTGAAACGAATCCTAAGACGGAAGTTTTTTTCGTGAAGACTTCACAAATTTGCGGCCGCGAGCCACCGCAAATTTGTGAACCCCTCATCGTTCTCGGACATGTGCGACCATGGCGGTGACTGCAAGGAATGCGCCTCTATGACCGCTCGACATCTTTTCCTCGTCCTCTACGACGTCAGCTCACCGAAGGCTTCAGCAAAGATCCGCAAGCACATCTCTGCCTACGCAGTAAGCGGGCAGAAGTCTTTCAAGGAATGCCTTCTTGACAATCGCGAACGTGCGCAGCTCGTCAGCGAGCTCAAGGCTGTCATGGATGAGAAAACGGACCGTATCCATTTCTTCGAGCTTGACCCGCGCCGACTGGCCGCCGCCGTCGGCAAAGTCCGCCGCAGTTCCATTGATCCGTTTCTCATTCTCTGAGGAGCCTCTTTATTTATGACAACGCTCTACATAGACCGGAACAATTTGGAACTTCGACTCGAGGGCGGGGCGCTTACCTGCTATGAAGACGGTCAGCGCGTCGGAACTATTCCGACGGCGCCGCTCGAACGCGTTGTTATGCGGGGCACCGCCAAAGTGGAAACGCAGGCAATTGCCAAACTCGGCAGTTTGGGTGTCGGAGTGATTTTTCTCTTCGGCCGCAGGCATGAGCCGGTACTCTTTTTGCCGCGGCCGCATAACGATGCCTTAATCCGCATCCATCAATGCGTACTGAGCCGCAACCCTGAGGCTTGTCGATTGGTCGCTGTTGACATTCTTCAGACGAAGATTGAAGCGCAGCGTCAGTTTCTTCAAAGCCGTGCTGATGCACTTAAAGACACCGCGCCAAAAGCACTCGTTGCAGCCACCGACAATCTCCGCAAACTATGGCCGCTCATCGACGCCAAGGCGTCGGAACCCGCCATCCGCGGAGTAGAAGGAAGAGCTGCCCGCGTGTATTTCGAAGGCCTTACGGCACTCTTTCCTGCTGAACTCGGCTTCACTGGACGCAATCGCAAGCCGCCGAGAGACCCCGTCAACGCTGCGCTTTCTTTAAGTTATGTGCTCCTTTACGCCGATGCTGCAATAGCTGCGCATCAAGCGGGACTCGATCCCTTTGTCGGCTTCCTGCATAAACCCGAATTCGGCCGTCACTCGCTTGCGTGCGACCTCATGGAACCCGCTCGACCGTTAGTAGACCGATTTGTTCTCGACCTCTTTGAAAGCGGACTCTTTACCTTAAAAAGCTTTTCGACTACCGACGCCGGGTGCTTTATCTCAAAGAATGCCCGGTCTGTCTTCTATCCCGCCTTTGAGAAGGCTGCCAGTGAGTGGCGCGGAATGTTGGCAAAAAGAGCCCGCAAACTTGCTGATGACATCCTGACTTACGCAAAAGAGCACTGATTCTTCCATCGCTATCTGCATGAGCACGTTCTTCATCTCACGCCACCCGGGAGCCATTGAATGGTCTCGCAGGCAAAATCTCGGCATTGATCAATGGATCACACATCTTGATCCCAAAATTGTAAAAACCGGCGACGTCGTCATTGGCACGCTGCCGATGAAGGCTGTTGCCGAGGTCTGCAAAAGGGGCGCGCGTTTCTTCACGCTGGAGTTAGGTCTCCGTCCAGAACTGCGCGGCCGCGAGCTTGGCGTCGACGAAATGAACCAACTCGAATGCCGTCTTGTTGAATACAAGGTCGTCCGTTGCGCACCTATGTGCGGGGAGGAGATTTGATGCACTTCATCATTGCCTACGACGTCACCAACCCGTCACGTCTTCAACGTCTTCACAAGGCTCTCTGCGAGTATGCGTTGCCCATACAGAAAAGTGTCTTTCTGCTCATGGGAAGTGAAGCGCAGTTTGCAAAGTGCCGTCAGAAGGCCGAACAGATCATCGACTCGTCAAAGGACGATCTTCGGTTCTACGCCCTCCCGGAACGAGGCATCAAAATTGCTCTGGGGCAGGCACCGCTTCCCGATGGCATCTATCTATCCGAGTTTCCGGAGCTCTCTCAGAGCTGCTGAAGCTGAGAACTCCCAAGCTGGATCTGAAAGGATTTCATGCGTAAAATTGGACAGTTCATTGACAGCGGCTTGCTGAAAATATTTGATATCGATCAAATGCACCAAAATTCACTTTTTTGCCCTTATTGGACATTGTCGCATTTCATTGATAAAAATGAAATATTTTTGGAAAAGTAGAGTCGAAAGACAGCCCTGATTAGAAAGGGATTGCGACAGGTCGACTGGCTCCAGTACGATCCGGCACTTTTGTCGAAAGACAGCCCTGATTAGAAAGGGATTGCGACGCAGCAGGGATCGAGGACGCTAGGCGTTTTCAGTCGAAAGACTGCCCTGATTAGAAAGGGATTGCGACCGAGCTGCAAGAAGCAGTTCCTGATCACACACATAGTCGAAAGACTGCCCTGATTGGAAAGGGATTGCGACAATCTTTTGGGTTGTCACCTGAGCGAATTCTTCTGTCGAAAGACTGCCCTGATTAGAAAGGGATTGCGACGGGTGAAGACCCAGTCATTGCCGACACAAGTAATCGGTCGAAAGACAACCTTGATTAGAAAGGGATTGCGACCCATCGTACTGATGTAGTTAGTGATGGCTTCTTCAATGTCTTTTGCTTACTCGTCACTAAAAAATAATTTCGCTAAAGAAGCACACGACAGTTTAACAAGCATACAGACATTCATCTCTAACAAGTAATTGACCGATATTCACCTATACTCGAAGTAAATCTATATGGATGGCATGAAAGAACACTTGGAACAGCTATTGATAGTCTAGGATATACGAAAGCTAACCAACAGCTCTCTGCCATAGTTTTTTTGAAGAAAGGCGACGATGCCCTTGCAAAGATTAGAGTACAGGCACAAGCTCCTACTTCCAATATTGTTGGAGCCATCTATAAAGGATCTAAGCTAATTACTGATGTAGCAGCAATGGGAATACTGGATACCTTACAAGAAAAAAATGATTGAAGAATAATGCACAAAGCCCTTCTCCCTCGAGGGCTTTTACGATACAAACTGGATGTTTATTTGATTTGCTTATATCGAGAGATGACCATATAAAAAGAAGATCACAACTGAGTACAATTTCTTTTACACCCAAATTTTATAGCGTTCGCACTTAATTCATTATAAATTATTTCTTCATAAAATGAGGAACTGAAGAGTATGTTTAGATTGACTTATTTTTATCAATATGCGACCTCAGTTATTAAAAATCTTCAAACATAAAAATTGCATTGCATTATGTATGAAATAGAAATATCTAAAAGAGATTGAGAGCATCGTTGGTTCAAAACACTATCCAGCCAACACATTTCAAACGCAGAGGAATACCTGAATTCTTGCGGGCTCATACGTTCTCCTTCCGACCTTCGCCTTACTGATCCAGTCAATCGCTGCCCTTTTATACTTTTTCCGATCGTCGCAGAGAGATACGCACTGATGCTTTTGCTTTCAGTGCAGCTGCTGCCGCTGATCACCACGGGACCAGATGATTCCCATCCCTCCGCCGAAAGAGCAAGGACATTGAGGACCATAGAGTTCGATGCGCTTAAGTAGTCCATGACTATGTCCTGCCACCAGGGCAATAACGCTCTTGATTTACGACCGAGTCGCTGCAGGAATTTGAGCTGGTGCTGACGCCGCCTTGCCGCCAATTTGATTGATATTGGCAAGCCTGATACTTGGAAAGCATGCTCATATGCCCATTCCTTGCCTCCGTGCCTCGACGGTTTGATCTCTGCGGGCTAAGCTTGAAGGACTTATGCTTTCTTTCCGTGGAGTCCGCGCATGCGTTGCTTCAAGCCTTTGAATTCTTCTCCTTCGCTTCTCGTCTGTGCCCTCGCCGGCGCCTTTGCCTGCGCGGCATCGGCCGCTCCGGCAGCCAATGACGTACAAAGCATTTGGCTTGCTCCAACAGGGACTTCACCCTTAAGCGCCAAAGCGCCGCTTCGCATTGAGATTTCCCCAGCGGAAAGTCAATGCCGTGCCGCCTACGGGGACGAATGGTATGAACGGTGTCAGCTGACGCTCGGGAAACCCGGAACTCGAGTTCAAGGCGTGCAGCTCACGCCGGAAACTGCAGGGGAATGGCGATGGGCGTCACCAAGCACTATTGTCTTCACGCCGAAAGAGGCCTGGCAGCCCGGGAAGCGCTTCCGCACCTCCCTCATTGGTCTGCCGATGCCGCTTCGTGCCTCACTGACGACCAATTTCCTCACGGTGGAAACACCCCCGCTCACTGCCGTGACCTCCCGTGCTCAAGTTTGGATCGACCCGCTTGAGCAGAAAAACCGTGCTCTATCCTTTGAGTTTGATTTCACGACTTCCGTTTCCGCGGCAGTCAAGACGGGCATTGAGCAGAATTTCACGCTTGACTTTGATGCGAAATCCGGTTTGAAGCTCGGCAAGCCGAGCTTTGTCTGGGGCGACAATTCAGAGAGCCTCTACGTTAAGGTGCCGGTGATTGAACTCGCCGACAGTCCGGTCGTTGCTTCCGCTTTGGTTAAAGGCGCTGCAGGGCGGGCAAAGCTTAAAGACGGCCGCTTTACCGTTCCCAAAGGATTTGAAGCTGCCAAAGCATCCGTAACGGTTCCCGGGCTTTCCACGCTCTTCCAAATTACGGAAGCTTCCATTCTGCCGGTGAAGGATGACGGGCTCAACGCCGAGTATGAAATCACTATCGCCTCGTCTTTGGCGCTTGACCCAACAGAGCTCTCCAAGCGTATCCGAGTGCTGACGCTGCCGAAAAAACTCGATTCGACGGCTGCCTCCGACACTGTCTGGACCGCTGCGCCGCTGATCGATGATGAAGTTTTAAAGCGAGCTTCCGCGCTTGAAGTTCGCCCTGATCTGGAATGGAGCACCACCGGGCGCGTAAAGCTGCGCCTGAAAGCGACGCCGGGCGACTACATCTATCTTGAGCTCCCCAAAGGCTTTGGCCCTGCCGGCATGCCGGGGCTGGAGGACGGCTGGAAGAGCGTACTGCTCCTGCCGCAGCCCTCCGCAGAAATCACGTTCCTGCAGCCCGGAAACATGCTCACGCTGGCGGGTTCCTGGGAACTCTCCCTCTTTACAGCCGGCATCGACAAGCTCAATTGGCGCATTGCCCGTGTACGCAATGAATTCCTTTCACTCGCCGCCGACGGCTGGAATGTGATGAAGTCGATTGCGCCTGACAGCTGGGTCACGGCTTCATCGGGGAGCACTGACCTCGGAGAAGTCAATCCCAAGCGTCCGGGCGAAGCGCGCTTCACAGCGCTTGACCTCTCTGAAGCCGTCATGGGCAGCGGGCCTGGGCTCTATCAAATTGAGCTCACCGGCACACGCATGAAGGACGGGAAGCCTGAAACCGTCGCCAATGCCTCCAAACGCATTCTCATTACCAATATTGCGATGATCGCCAAGACCTCGGCGAGCGGCGCACTGGACCTCTTTGCAGCAAACTTCGCTGACGGGAAGCCCGCAGCAGGTCTCAAAGCCTTTCTTTTGGCAGAAAACGGCACCGTGCTGGAAACCACGGAAACCGATGCGGACGGACGTGCTCACTTCAAATCGACCCGCGGCTGGGAGCGTGAAAAGAAGCCTGCCGCCGCCGCACTCCGCTCCAAGGGCACCGACCTCGCATGGCTTTCGCTCAAGGACGGCTCCAACGTTGCAGAAACGCTTCGCTGGGATGTCGGCGGCCGTTATACGGGCGGCACGGGGCTTTCGGCTTTCAGCTTTGCCGACCGCGGCATCTTCCGCACGGGCGAAACCGTGCATTTCGGCTTCGGCGTACGCAAACTCGATTTTGACCGTCTTCCGGAAGGCACTCCCATTGAACTCAAGCTCACGAATGATGCCGGCCGAGTACTGGAGAGGCGCACGGTAAAACTCAATGACGAAGGGCTGGGTTCCTTTGACTGGAAGATTCCCGACGGAACGCTTCCGGGCACGCTTCGCCTGGACCTTTTCGCGGGCGGCGAAGAACGCTCCGCGCTCTCCACCACAAGCGTCTTTGTGGGCGACTTCTCCCCCGAAACGCTTTCACTCTCAGCTGAACTTCCCGCTGATGAGGCTAAAGCCGGCTGGGTCAAGCCAAACGATCTGCCGATTTCAGCAACGCTGACGAGCCTCTTTGGCGCGGGCGCTCAAGGTCGGCGCGTAACCGGCACGGCAGAAGTAACGCCCGTCTCTGAAGTCAAATTGCCCGGATGGGACGGGTGGCTCTTCCCATCTCCCGGCGCCGCGCCTTGGAAGGCGCTGCCGACAAGCCGGACCTTGGACATTGAAGCGGCCGTTACGCCCGGCTCTGGTTCAATAGATGCGATGGTTCCGCTTTCGCTTTTAGAGTTAAACGGCTTTGCCGACGTGGACCTCACGCTTACCGGCACCGAAGCCGAAGGGGCCGGCGCTGTTGAACGGCATCTCTCCTTCATTGCTTCGCCTAACGACATCGCCGTGGGCTGGCGGATCGAAGAAACGCCGCAGCCCTCCTGGTTCCTTTTGACGGGTGAGCCGGCCTCCATGGCTTTGGCCGTGATTGACCGCAATCTCAAGCCCAAAGCAGGCACGCGGCTCAAAGTCACAATTGAAAAAAGCCGCTGGATCACTACCCTGAGTGAAGACAGCTCGGGGCGCTTTACCTATTCGGACGATGAAGCCCCGGAAGTTCGGCAAACAATGGACGTCACCGCGGATGATCAGGGCATTGCTCGGATCAAACTGCTCACGGGCGAGCCCGGCAATTGGCTTGTTCGTGCGGCCGATGAGTCCGGCAAAGAACTCCTCGTGATTCCTTACGGCACTGCCGGCGGCCGATTGGCTGATTTTGCCGACGGCATGCTGCCGACGGCAGAGCTTCGCGCCAAGCTCGAAAAAACGAATCTCAATGCCGGCGACACCGTGCGTGTCTCGCTGCTCTCCCCAGTATCGGGTTTTGCGCTGGCAAGCTTTGAGTCGACAGAAGTGATTTCCACCAAGTGGGTGAGCGTCAATGCAGGCGAAAACCTGCTCGAGCTTGAAGCCCCTGCCGATTTCACCGGGCGGGCATGGCTGCGGCTCTCTGTCGTGCGCGGCCAAACTGACGCCAAGAAGTTCCTGAAGGGTTTTGCGGAAACCGCCGTTCCCATTGAGCTCAACGCCTCCGCCAAGACTCTGCCCGTCACTATTAAGGCGCCCGAAAAAGTCGAAAACGCTCGCCGGATACCCATTCAAGTTTCCGCGGCTGCCAAGGCGAAAGTTTTCCTCTTTGCGGCCGATGACGGACTGCTTTCGCTCACCAACTGGCAGACACCCGACCCAATTAAGACGATGCTGCTCGATCGAGCGCTCGAAGTAGACACCCGTGAGACGCTTTCACTCCTCATGCCCGACGCCGGATCGCTTAAGGACCTCATCAAAGCCCCGGTTGGCGGCGACTTCATGGCGAGCGCCAAAGCCGCTGCGGGCTTTGGGAGCCCCTTCAAGCGCTCTTTCGGACCGTCAACGGTTTGGTGGGGCGGACTGGTTGAAGTGGGGCCTGACGCTCAAACCTTTACTGTCGAACTGCCCGAAGGCTATGCCGGCCGAGTGCGCGTGAGCGCTGTGGGAGCGGCCGAAGCCTCTGCAGGTTCTGCTCAGGCGCTCATTGTCGCTGCGCCCCCGCTTGCTCTCACTCCCGCTCTTCCCGGTGTCTTGTCGCTTGGCGATGTGTTCCGTGCTGGAGCGGTCGTCACACCGAACATGCCCGCAGAATCCGCGAGCTTAACGATCACGCCGCCTGCGGCATTTGCTGCTGAACCCGAAGTTCTTCCGCTTAACTTCCCGGCTGTCGGCGGCATATCGGCCTCGGCTCAGTTCACGGTTCCCAATCAACCCAGTGCGCTCGGCGAACATCCATTTATCCTCAAGGCTGACGCGCGCGCAAAAGAGAATGGACAGACGCTTTCCGCCCAGCGCAGCGAATCCATTGTTGTGCGGCCCGCATCGCTGCTCCAGACAAGGCTTTACGCAGGCCGAGCTGAGCATTCAGCGGATAAGTCGGCATACGAAGTACCGACGGTGCTCTACCCGATCAATGACCGCACCCGCTTCATTGCAGCTTCCACCCCCGCAGCGCTCGCTCCCGAACTAGGCCGCCCCTTCCAGACGGCTGACAACGACTTCGGAGCGGTACTTCCCCGGCTGGCTGCATCGCTGCCGGAAGTGTTGCTTACGCTCAACACGGACGCCGCACGCCTGTTGCCGCAGTCGGTTTTGACAACGGACGCCTCGGCCGCCAAGAAGGCCGCTCAAGATGCTGCCCAACGCCGCGAAAAGGTTTATGCCGCGGTTCGCAGCACCCTCACTCGCGAAGGCCTTAAAGCGATGCCTTGGAGCGAATTCGATCCCTTCCTCAGCGCCTTAGTGCTCGACTATCTGGTCGACGCTCTTCGGCTTGACTCGAGCGCGCTCGAACCGCTGCAGCTCCTGCGGAGCCGCCTGGTTCGTTCAGTCAATTTGGATCCTCAGACGATTGATGACGCCCGCACGAGCGCCTACACGCTCTGGGTGCTCACCCGTGAGGGCACCATGACCACCGCGCAGCTCGAAGCCCTGCGCGCCTCCATGACGTCGCGCTTTGAAGGCTGGGAGCGTGATGCTGCCGCCTCGTTCCTGGCAGCCGCCTATTCACGGCTTCGCCTTCGTGACGAGGCTCGCTCACTGGTGAAGTCCACGCCGTCGACGGCTCGTGCCGCCGGTGCGTGGACGCCGGAAACGGCTGCCGCCTTGGCTGCCTCGGCGCTCTCCGAAGCCGGCTTGGGACAAGAACCCGCTGCACGGTTCTTGGTGAGCATGGCCGGTGAAGATCTGGCCCGCACCTTTGCCGCCGGCATTGTTTCGCCGCTCTATGCCGCTGCGGCCGCTCGTGCTGCGCTCACGCCCGAAGTGGGCGGTCTCACGGCCGGCGAATCGGCCGCATCCCCCGATTTGGTCTGCACTCGACGTGCGGACGGGTTCCCTGCCGACCAGGATCGTCTCGTGCTGGGCGCCTGGGGCGCGCTCCTCGATGCCCCCGGCTGTCTGGCTGCCGAAGCATCTGGTCTCCCGGCATCGCCCTATGTTTGGTGGCAAGTCGAGCAAACGGGCTACATCGTGCCCGATGACACGCAGCCGGCCGACCGATCCGCGCTTGAAGTCGAACGCACGTACCTTGGCGCCGACGGCAAAGCCAAGACCGAATTCACCGCCGGCGAACGCGTGACGGTCCGCGTCAGAGTGAAGAGTTTTGCGGGCGAAAGCGCCGTACGCGACGCCGTTGTCACCGACCTCCTGCCGGGCGGCTTTGTCTGGGCCATGCCTGCGGGGGCATGCCCCGAAGGCGCACTCGAATGCCGCCGTGCCGAAGACCGTGTGCAGTGGGCCGTGCCTGCGCTCACCAACTGGGAGCCGCTCACTTTCACCTACACCGTGCGGGCAGCCTATCCGGGCGTTTATAGAGCGGGCTCCGCAGCAGCCTTGTCCTTGAGCAACCCCGCGCTGGCAGCTCAGAGCCGCAGCGCCAAGATCCGCATCACGGCGCCTGAAGAGCCTTCTGGCACGAACGCTCCTCAGCCGGCCACTTCCCCAACGCCTGCGAGCGCAGTCCAATGACCGACGACCTTTCACACAAACCCGTCGATGCCAGCGGACAATTACCAGCGGCCGGCGCAGCGAATACTGCGCCGGCTGAGCAGCCTGCCGCAGCGTCGCCGCAGTCTTCTGCCCCCGCAGAATCCGCCAAAAGCGAAGAGGCGACGGCGTCCTCACCTGCTCCCCAGCCCTTGGAAGTCGGCCGCAGCCCTGCCGTTGTTTTTCTGCGCCGCACGGCCTATGTCCTGCTTTCTGCGGCGATCATGACCGTGGGTTTATACGGCGGGTATGCTGTTCTCAAAAATCGCGCGGCCTCGGAAGCTGCGCCGCCGCTCCTCGAAGGCATTCCCTTTTCGAGCGTGCTTTACTCGCGAGAAAACGTCCTCCTTCGCGTCGTACCGGCCGCTGACGGCATCTTCCGCGTTAAAACACCCCTCGAATCGATCGATCCCAAACTGGTTGAAGCCACCATCGCCTATGAGGACCGGAACTTCTATAAGCACCCGGGCTTTGATCTTCTGGCGCTGATTCGCTCGGCCGCCAGCACCTACATCGGCGGCTGGCGCACCGGCGCGTCGACGATCACCATGCAGCTTGCCCGCATGCGGCTCCATCTGCAGACAGATACACCCGACGGGAAACTTCGGCAGATCTGGCATGCGATGCGCTACGAAGCGCATTACACGAAGCGGCAGATTCTTGAGGCCTACCTCAACCTCGCGCCCTACGGCAGCAATGTGGAGGGCGCAGAAGCTGCCGCAGCCGTATGGTTCCATAAAGAGGCTTCCCATCTCACGCCGGCAGAAGTCGCAGCGCTCGCCGTTATTCCGCAGAATCCCGTCAAACGGCGCCCTTACCCCCAAGGCAGCACGCCGCTCGATACCGCGCGGCTGCGGCTCGCACGGATCCTCGTGGAGCAAGGCGTTTATCCGCCCTCGGCCGCCGCGGCGCTGCGAGCGCCGCTGGAGGTTTTCGGTCCGGAACACCTCCCTTTTCTCGCTCCCCACTACGCGCAAACGGTTCTGAACCGCATAGTGGGGACCCCGGAGCGGTCAGAACCCAACGCTGACGAAACGGCTTTCAAAGCGGGAAAACTTAAAGGGACGCTTTCGCTCGATGTTCAATCGGCAATGGAAGCGCTCGTTCGTGAAACCATTGCACGGCTCTCGCCTTGGGGCGTGAAGAATGCCGCCCTTTCGGTGGTTGACGCCCGCGACCGTTCCGTGCTCGCCATGGTGGGCTCGGCAAACTTCTTTGACCCCTCAATTCAGGGCGAGGTCAATGCCTGGACGGCCAAGCGAAGCCCTGGTTCCATGCTGAAGCCCTTCACCTATGCGCTCGCACTCGATCAAGGGCTTATTCACGAAAAGACGGTCTTGATCGACAGCCCGATCGCCATCGGCGGATGGGCCCCGGACAATGCAGACGGCAGCTTCCGGGGGCCGCTCTCCGCCGAAGATGCATTGGTGCTCTCGCGCAATATTCCGGCGGTCGATTTGGAAAAGCGCCTCAGTCCCGGGCTTTATGAATTCCTCAAACGCGCCGGCGTCGAGCTCACCCATGATAAAAATTGGTACGGGCTCTCCCTTGTTTTGGGGGGCGCAGAAATCACCATGGCTGACGCCGCCAAGCTCTACGCCATGGTCGCGGGGGAAGGACTCCTTCGGCCGCTGCGGCTTCTGGAAGCTCAAGCCTCCCCAGCCGAGGCCGATCCGCTTTCGCGTGAAGCGCAGTTTGTCCTTCGCCGCATGCTCGCTTCGCGCGGAGAATCGGTGACGATTCGCGGCGCGAGCCGCGAGCTCCTCTATAAAACCGGAACCAGCAACGGCTGGCGCGATGCATGGACCGCCGGCATGGTCGGTCCCTATGTCATCGTCGTGTGGCTCGGCGACTTTGCCGGACGTCCCAACCCGCAGCTTCAGGGCGCGCATCTTGCCGCCCCGCTCTTTCGCGCGGCGGCTTTGCGTCTGGGGAGCATCCCCGCCCTCGACTGGCCGACCGTGGTCAGTGCTCAGCAAGAGGCCGAAGACAAACATTTAAAAGTTGCTCTAGAACCGGTCTGCGCGGCAACGGGCGACCTGGATATTCGGCTCTGCAGCCGGCGAACCAACGCCTGGATCCTTCCCGGCCGCACCTCCGTGCGGGATTCAGGTGTTTTTCGCGAAATTTGGATTGACAAAGAAACCGGGCTTCGGGCCTGCGGCCCCGGTCCCGGCATTGAAAGACGCGTTTGGGAATTTTGGCCGACGCACTTTCAAAAGGTCTTTCTGGCGGCGGGCATCGCCAAGGAGCCGCCCCCGCCATACACGGCCCAATGTGCTGAACGCTTGGGCGTCCCAGGGGGCCGCGCACCGGTGATCACCTCTCCCAAAGCGGGAGCCGCCATTTACTCGCCTGCCGGCTTTGACGCAGCCCGTGTGCTCCTCGCTGCGGGGGCCGATCCGGACGCCGCCATTCTCTATTGGTATGCCGACGGCGCATTTCTGGGTGCCCGCCGAGTCGGCAAGGCGCTCGAATGGTCTGCACCCGCCGGTACGCATGAACTCGCTGTTGTGGATGATCTCGGGCGCACGAGCACGATGCGCCTGACGATCAGACGCCGATAATCACGAGAACCCGGCACGGCCGGCTGTCTGCCGGCCAAGGGTCTGGAAGAACCGATTGGCGCAAGGTCTAACACTTTTTTATAAATTCCTATGTTTGACCTCAGCGTTCCCGCACTAACCTTGTCATATCTGAACAATGATTCAGAAATCGCCGCAATGGCTATTGCAAAGAAAGGAGCTTTGTTATGAAGAAGAGGTTTGCTGCAGCCGCCGGCAGCGGCTCCGGATTTCGACGCTCGCTCGGCGCTTTGGCTTTGATGCTCACCTGCGGCGTCTTTGCCGCTTTCTCAGCCCTGCCTTCACCGGCATTGGCCGGCCCGCCGCCCGGCATGCACCATCCCGGGCCCGGCTTTGGCGGTCCTGGTCATCGCCCGGGCTTCCGCCCCGGCCCGCCTCCGCCCCCGCCGAGATACCATCGCGGCTGGCACCCTCGTCCTTGGTACCGCAGCTGGGGTTTCTGGGCGCCGACGATTACGGTCGGCACGATCCTCGGCGCAGAGCTCTATCGCTCCTCGACGCCGCGCTATGTTGAGGTCCCGGTGCAGACGGTTCCCGTCACGCCGAGCACGTCCTATGCGGCCGCGGCTCCCGCGGCATCGGGCGCTGCCGGATCCGGCAGCTATCCGTGGTATTGGTGCTCGAGCGAACAAGGATACTTCCCGACCGTTCGCTCCTGCCCGCTCGGCTGGGAGACCGTGATGGGTTCGAGCAGCACAACGCCTCCCGCGCCGCCCGCTCCCTAAACGGCAAATGCCCGCCCGAAATCATTGAATGATTCCCGGCGGGCATTTTCATGAACCCAAACGGCTATCGTTTAGCTCCGACAAGAGCATTCGGCGTTATTCGTTTGCGCCTTCGCCTTCTTCATCGTCCTGAGCCTTGGGCTGAGGAGCGGCCTGAGCTTGGCTCAGGCGATCGAGATATTCGCTCGTCACGTCGCCCGTGACATAAACGCCGTCAAAGCACGAGCAATCGAAGGCCGGAATCGACGGGTTCAAATCCGAAAGCGCATTCTTCAGGCCGTCAAGCGTCTGGAAGATCACCTTGTCGGCGCCGATCACTTCAGCCACAGCGTCCGCATCCTTGCCGTCGCCGCAGATCAGTTCCGACTTCGTCGGCATATCAATGCCGTAGACATTCGGGAACATCACGCGGGGCGCAGAAGAAGCAACATAGACCTTCTTTGCGCCGGACTCGCGCGCCATACGGACGATTTCCTTCATCGTCGTGCCGCGCACGATGGAGTCGTCAACGAGCAGCAGGTTCTTGCCTTCAAATTCCACGGGCATGGCGTTGAGTTTTTGACGCACGCTCTTCTTGCGGGTCGTCTGCCCGGGCATGATGAAGGTGCGGCCGATATAGCGATTTTTAATGAACCCTTCGCGG
Organism: Sutterella wadsworthensis; assembly: GCF_003315195.1. Lineage (GTDB taxonomy): Bacteria > Pseudomonadota > Gammaproteobacteria > Burkholderiales > Burkholderiaceae_F > Sutterella > Sutterella wadsworthensis. Next base: position 46,770 of record NZ_QNRV01000007.1, read on the forward strand.
TAGGGGAGCTCAAGCTGCTTGGCGAGCTCCTGCGCACACGGCCGAGAGCTGTCCGGGATCGGCATGACGACGTCAACATCCTTGAGGTCAATCGTCTTTTTCACCGTTTCGGCCAAATAAACGCCGAGATTGAGGCGGGCGCCATAGACGCTGATGCCGTCAATGAGGGAATCCGGACGCGCAAAATAGACGTATTCGAAAGCGCAGGGATTCTTCACTGGATTCTCGGCGCACTGACGCGTTTCAACGTTCCCCTTGAAATCGATCCAAAGCGCTTCGCCGGGTTCCAGATCGCGTTCGAGCTTAAAGCCGAGCCCCACCATCGTCACCGATTCCGAGCTCACCATCCATTCGCGTTCGCCGTTGGCAGCAATCGCCGAACCGAAGCAGATCGGCCGAATGGCATGCGGATCACGGAAGGCAAGGAGCCCCTTGCCGGCAATCAGCGCCACCACGGCGTAGGAGCCCCGCACGCGCTTATGTACGGCCGCGACGGCCTTGAAGATGCCGTCAGCGTCAAGACTGCCGCCGTCGCAGACGCGGGAGATTTCATTGGCTAAAACGTTGAGCAGCACTTCCGAATCGCTCGTCGTGTTGATATGACGATGATCGTGCTCGTACAGATCCTGCTTAAGCGCCTCGGCATTGGTCAGGTTGCCGTTGTGAGCGAGCATGATGCCGTAAGGCGCATTGACGTAAAAGGGCTGCGACTCCTGATTCGAACTCGCACAGCCCTGCGTCGGGTAGCGCACGTGACCGATGCCGACATTGCCCGTCAGATCACGCATGTTGCGCGTACGGAAGACGTCGCGCACCAGGCCCATGGCCTTATGAATGTGGAACTGCAGACCGTCGAGCGTCGCAATGCCCGCCGCATCCTGACCGCGGTGCTGCAAAAGGAGCAGCGCGTCGTAGAGGCGTTGATTAACAGGTTCATTGGAAAGGAGGGCAACAATGCCGCACATGGATGTAATCCTCGATTAGGCCGGGGTGAACGCCCGAAGAGAAAATAGGAAAAAGGGAAAAAACAGTAACTTTGCGCGCATGGGCTATAACGGCACAATGCGCAAAGCCGCCCGGACGAGTCTCGGAGCGGCTTTGAGTGAAAACTTGCACATGATATGAATGAGCCCTGCCTCTCTCAGCTGCGGCGATAAGACCGGCGCATGTCAGCGAGCCATGCCGGCAGATAGGGCATCGACCAATTGATGATCGTTTCCGTCGGTCCGATCAGCACGGACTGCTGCCACATACGGCTTTCATGGATGGAAGCGGGCATACCGAAAAAGAAGACACAGGCGCAGACAACCACAATGCCGCGCAGGAAGCCGAAAACGGCGCCCAGAGCGCGGTCTTCAAAGCGCAGCGCCGCCGTTTCAAGCAGACGCCGAATAATGGCCGAAAGCAGTCCCACCACAAAGAGGCAGGCCACAACGATCAGGACAGCCGCAATGATGACGCGCGGCAGCCATCCGATGCTTTCAAGCGGAATGTGTTCGGCGACAACCGCGGAATAGTTCATCGCCAGAAAGATGCCTGCAACCCAGCCGGCAATGGCCAGCACTTCACGCAGCACGCCGCGCATGATTCCAACAATGGTGGAAAGTGCGAGAACGGCAATGATGATCCAGTCGATTTCCGTCATGAGTGCGCTGCAGGCGGGAGATAAATGAGTGAGAGAAAATAGGGAGCTTTACGCTGCCCGTTTCCGGCTGCCTCAAGAGCGCCGCCGGACTTCTCTTAAAAAGGCTACATTGTACCGAAAATTGTCTGCCGGACTTTCGATTCCCTCGGAGGTTTTATGACCCCGAAGCGACCTGCTGTCCGGCCTCAAAGCATTAATCTTTTTTCGCCAGATAGGGCTTTTGAGCGATGCCGTTAAGCATGATCGTACCCCGTACGCCTTCGGCTTCAGATTTCTCGGCATAAAGCCCCACACGAACCTTCCAAAGTGCGCCGCCCTCATTGGTACGGTACGCGGGGAGCCCCAGGAGCGCGAGTTTTTTCACTGTGCGCTCCGCGGCGGCTTCGTTGCTCGTAGCGACAACCTGCACATACCAGCCCTTGCCCGTGGGCGGCGCGATGCCGGCTGACTTTGCGGCCGGCTGCGGCTTCTGAGCCGGTTTCTGAGCCTTTGGATCGGGCTTTGCCGCCGTCTTCTCGGCAGGTTTGGCAGGCGTTTTTTCGGCCTTTTCAGATTTCGCCGCCTGCGCTGGCGCTGCCGTCTTGCCGGGCTGCTTCGGAGCGGCCTCGGCGGCTCCTTTCGCTTCACGCTCAAGATTGGCTTTAGCAGTCGACTCCGCGCGGCCCATAGACGTATCCGACACATCCACGTCGCCCGCCTGAGCACGATCCCCGTGAGCCGCCGGCGGCACATTCAGCGTTGTGCTCGTCTCGCTTTCTTTAGGAATATTGATGTCGGTACTCTCGAGCTTAGACGTGTCGATCGGCGGTTCGTTATCGATCACGAAAGGCGCGGCAACCACCGCGGCCATCAGAAGAACAGCCGCTCCCACCATGCGGTGCTTAGTGCGTCGGCGGGCAAGCAGCTCCGCATCCGTGAGCGGACGACGAGCCGGACGTTCAGCGGCGCGTTCACGTTCGGCCTGAGCGCGCACTTGTTCGCGCGGCACGGGCTTCAAGGCCGGTTTAAGAACTTCAGCATCTTCGCTCTCACCTGCCGCCGCAGGGGACGGATCCGGTTCCTGGCGAGGTTCAGGCATGACAAAAGGCGCCTGCGCAGCCGGAGCGCCTGCGGCCTCGGGCGCCAGAATTTGAGCGGCCTCCGGTGCAGAGACGCTTTCGGCTGAAGCCCCCCATTGGGGCTCTTTTTTATCCGTCGTCGGCGCATGAATACCATACGGATCCCAGGGGGCTGCTTTAGGCGCAGTCGGCGCTGCGGCTTGGCGTTCCGGCGGCTGAGGCGCTTGAGGAGGAGCACTTTGCTCCCCAGCGGTCTGAGCCGCAGGTTCAGCAAAGTCAAAGGGCGGAGGTTCCGTCGGCTGAGCGGACGGTGCCGTCTGCCCGCCCGTCTGCGTTCCCTCATTGAATCGTCCTAATGACGGCTCCGTTCTCGGTCCAAAGGTGGGTTCGGCATGCGGCGCGGCAGTGCCAGCCTCTTCCGGCGTTTGCATCGTCGCGAGCTTCACCCCTTCAGGGCGTTGATTTTTCCGGAAAGGATTAAAGAACGACATGGGAACGCCTCGAGCATTACAAGCAATAAAAACAGTATGAGCTTCACCGCTCGTCCTCTTCTATGACCGAAGACAATGGTGAAGCTCACAAAATTCTATCAGCGGTCCTGTCGGCCGCCCTATCGTTCTAACTTTTCGATAAGAAGAAATTTCAGTGCCACGGCGCCTTTTCTTCGCAAGGCATCCCGTCGGTCATCGTAAAGCCCTCGAGACTGCCGCACTTCGTTTGAATACAGACAAAGCGCATAGCCTCGGTCGGCAATGCCCGAATGGCGCGCTTAGCTGCCGGCGCCACACGGAGCCAGTCGCCGGCACGAAGCGCAATCACCTCGCCGTCAAGCCAGATTTCGCCAGCGCCAGAAAGGATCCCGTAGAGCTCCTCATTTTGCCGGTGCGCATGCACAAACGGTACGGCAGCACCAGCTGGCAAGTCATTGACAGAGACTTCACAGCCCGTTAGGCCAAGCTCATCATGGAGCTCCGTGCGGGCGTCGCCAGAAGCATGAATGAGCGTGAAGTTCTTCTTGGATGAATTCATGATTTTTATCCATTGATTGTAAGAGCAGGGAAGTTCATTAACGAAAGGGAAGATCTCAAAGTGGTTCGACATCGAATTATTTATTTCGTTAAAAGCCGCTCTGTGGTGGGAGCGGCTTCGATCGTTATGTTAGTTCGATATCGAACTTTTGTCAACAGACAAATATCTTCTCCGCGAACCTGCGCTTCCTCGGGCAGACTCGCGGAGAATCTTCAAGGACCCCGGACGCTGATGATCACCGGCGCAGTCCTTCCTTAGCAAAGACCTCAAGCGCTTCGCCGACCGTCACGAAGGATCCGAAAATAATGATGCGCACTGGCGCCGCAGGCTCGTCCTCGGCTGAGAGGCGAGCGGCATAAAGCGCGTCCGCAATGGTCGGAAAGGATTCAATCGCACGCTCCTTCACGCCGCCCTCGAGCATCTTAGCTTTGAGCGCCTCGGCCGAGCCCCCTCGCGGACCGGGCAAGCCGGCAATGAACCAGCGATCGATTTCCGGCGCTGTCAGTCGGACCACCTGAGCACGATCCTTATCTTCGAGCATGCCGAAAACGGCCAAGGTCTTTTCTCCTGGCTTTCGGGAGACATGAAGGTTTTCTGCCAAGACACCCGCCGCCTGAGGGTTGTGCCCCACATCGAGGAGCGTCGTGCAGGGCTGGGTCGTAATCTCTTCAAAACGCGCCGTGATGCGTACCTGAGTGAGGCCGGCAGCGGCGGCGGCTTCCGTCACGGGAAGACGATTGAGGAGCGAAATAATCGCTGCAAGGGCGCCCGCCGCGTTGCGGTATTGATTTTCACCCTGGAGCGCAGGCCGCGGCAGCTGCCAGCTGAGGTCGCCCATGCGGAATTGGAATGACCCGTCAAGATGCTCCGTCACACTGAAATCGCGGTTGATGAGCAGAAGCTTCGCGCCGATTTCGGCAGCGTAGCCAACCAGCGTTGACGGCGGATTGGGGTCCGAGCAGATGGCCGGCCGCCCGGAGCGGTAGATATGCGCCTTCTCGACGGCGATTGCTTCTCGAGTGTTCCCCAGAAATGCCGTATGGTCAATGCCGATCGCCGCCACAATAGAAACGTCCGGATCGACGGCATTCATGGCATCGAGCCGGCCGCCCAAGCCGATTTCGAGGATCACTACGTCTGGATGCGCATTCTGAAAAAGTTTGAGCACCGCGAGGCCGGTGTATTCGAAGTACGAGAGCGTCATCCCGCCTCGTGCGGACTCCACTTCGCCAAAGGCAGCGATCAGCGCCTCGTCCGAGACTTCCTCACCACTGAGGAGCGCGCGTTCATTGAAGCGAATGAGGTGCGGCGACGTATGCATGGCCGTACGGAACCCTGCCTCGCGCCAAATGCGCTCCATGACGGCGCAGGTGGACCCTTTGCCGTTCGTGCCGGCAACCGTGACGACGGGACATTCAAACTTAATCCCCATGCGGGCGATCATCGTCTGCATGCGCTCCAACCCCATATCGATGGGCTTATCGTGGAGCTTCTCAATGAACTCGAGCCATTGATTAAGCGAAGCACCGGCAGCAGGCGCCTGATGCGGCGCAGAAACAGAGACTACGGGGATAGTCATAGCAGTGAAATCCAACTCATCGAAAAAACAATAAAGACACGGGCTGCGGATGCATGCCCGTGTCAAAGAAACTTACCGCATCGGCAGCCGTATCCCGCTTCAGCGAATGTCTGACCTATTCAGAAACCCGGAAAAAAGCTGCGTTCGCCAAACCAATGAGCGGGAAATGCGCTCAGGAGGGAGCCGCGCCGCTGCAGACGATCGGCCTCAAATCCCGTTGATCGGCTGCTTCTTCATCAGAAGCTGCGTAATGACGGAAATCTGCGCACGCATATCGCGGCGGTCGACGATTTTATCCACCTGACCGTGCTTCAACAGGAATTCGGAACGCTGGAAACCCTCTGGGAGCTTTTCACGCACGGTCTGTTCAATCACGCGGGGACCGGCAAAGCCGATGAGCGCCTTGGGTTCAGCAATGACCACGTCGCCAATAAAGGCAAAGGAAGCCGAGACGCCGCCCATCGTCGGATCCGTCAGCACAGTGATGAACGGAAGGCCGTAATCCGCAAGACGGCGCGCAGCGTTGGTCGTCTTGGCCATCTGCATGAGGGAGAAAAGCCCTTCCTGCATGCGGGCTCCGCCGGAAGCGCAGAACACCACGAAGGGTGCGCGGCGGCGAATCGCTTCTTCCACGCCGAGCGCAAACCGTTCACCGACGACGCTGCCCATGGAGCCGCCCATGAAACCGAATTCAAAGGCCGCAGCCACCATCGGCTCACGACGAAGAAGACCCGACATCACGACAAGCGCATCTGTTTCGTGCGTCGAAGCTTCCGAAGCCGCATGGCGCGCCGGGTAGGGTTTGCTGTCGACAAAGTGCAGCGGATCTTTGGTGCGGATCTCCGCGCCGATTTCTACCGCCGTAGCGGGATCCAGAAAGGCATGCAGACGCACGCGGGCGCCCATGCGGAAGTGATACCCGCACTTTGGGCAAACGCGCAGACTCCGGTCAAGCTCCTCGGTATAGAGCGCCTGCTCGCAGCCCGGACACTTCGTCCATACGCCTTCCGGAATGGGGCTAGGCTTCTTCGGGGCTTCTTCGCGCTTGATTTTGGGGAGAATGTGATTGATCCAGCTCATCGACGTTTGCTCGAAACAGAAAACCGAAGCAAAAATTATACGAGGTGCAGACCTTCAAACACGCGTCACGGAGTGCCGCTTGAGGCTAGCACGTTTGGTCGACCATCCCGCGTTCGGATGCGCCTTCAGACGCCTCCGTCAAAAGACTTTGCCAAAAGGTCCTGACGAAAGCTGAGGCAAATGCGGATGCTCGGGATAGCCCACTCCGGTGAGATAGAGCCCAGCCGGACTGAAGGTGGGCGCGGCTGCATCACGAGATTTGGCGGCGAGCACTTCGGCTATCCACTCTGGCCTTTCCCGCCCCGTGCCCACATAAATAAGCGCGCCAACGATGTTTCGCACCATGTGCTGCAAAAAAGCATTGGCCGTAATGCGTACGCCCACCAATGCGCCGCGCCGCACGATCTTGAGTTCGCTGATCGTGCGCACCGGCGTCTTGGCTTGGCACTCTGACGCACGGAAACTCGTAAAGTCGTGTTCACCGATGAGCGCCGCCGCGCCCCGCTGCATGAGCGCCTCGTCGAGCGGCCGAAACACCCACCCGGCCGACCCTTCAAAGAGCGGCGAACGGACGGGATCGTTCCAGATCCAATATTCGTAGGTGCGGGAACGCGCGGAAAACCGCGCATGAAACTTTTCGTCCACCTCGCGCATCCAACGCACGGCAACGCTCTCGGGCAGGATGGCATTGACGCCGCGGATCCATCCCGCCGAAGGTCGGCGAGCGACGGAGGTAAAACTCACCACTTGGTGAGTGGCGTGGACGCCGGTATCCGTTCGTCCGGCACAGATTACAGAGATCGGATGATCTGCAAACTGCGAAAGCGCTGCCTCCAGCGCCGCCTGAACGCTCGGGTGATCCGGCTGCACCTGCCAGCCATTGAAGGCGGTACCCCGATACTCAATCCCGAGCGCAAGCGTTTTCGGTTCGCTCTTGACCAAGGCCATCAGCGGGCACCAGCAGATTTGCCGTTCACCTCATCGAGGAGGCGGTGTGCGGCGGCACGCTGAACTTCCGAGCCTTCCTTTTTCACCTCCGCGAGCAGCTCGAGCGCCTCCTTCTTGGCGTCCAGACCAATGAAAGATTTCGCCAGATTGAGCTTGGCATCAATGGCTTCGAGACGCGCACGCTCCTTCTCATTCGGCACTGGCGCTGCCGGCTGGGCTGCGGGCTGCGGAGCCGGCGCCGCCTTGACGGGTGCGGCGGCAGCCTCCGTCGGTATGGGCTCCGGCGCCAAAGGCGGCACATAGGCGGGCGTCTGCTCATCCAGGTTGAGGTCGACGCGCTTTAATTTTTCTGCGGTCATGCCTGCCGTCTGCTTGGCAGTTCGCTCTGAGCTTTCGCGCTCTTCGTCGGAAAGGGGCGGCAGCTCCTGATCGTTATCATCAGCCTTCAGCCACGGCTGCTCCTCAACCTGCTTTTTCGCGGTGGCAGCAGCGGCTGCGGCGGCTGCGGCCTGCGCATCGGCTTTCATCTGCGCCTCGGTGTAGGCCATCGCGCCCACCCCCATGGCTCCGGCCGTCGTGCCGTTCTTCACGGCTTCATCAACGGTGGCCTCCACCGCTTTCAACTGAGCTTCGCCCGCGGGCGCCACGTCACGCTGAAAAGCCACGACACCTTGTCCCTTTTTGGCCGCGGCAACCGCTTCCTCGGCCTCTTTAACGGCCTTCTCGCGGCGCTTGCGCCAGGCGATGGAAGCAATGATGGCGATGCCGACAATAATAAGGAGATATGAAATCAAGGGGCGCTTCTCTTCGGCTGCGGGCTGCTGCGCATCAGCGGCAGACTGAGCCGGCTTGGCGTCCTCAGCAGGCGCCGATTCGGTCGGCGACGGAGCCGCCGCCTCCGTCTTCGAGTCGTTTTCTGCTGTCGGCTGGGCTGCAGCACCCGTATTGGCCGCGGCTGTCTCGGCCTCCGAAACGGGCGCGGCCGACGGCGGATTAGCTTCAGCTGAGGGTTGGGCAGGCGCCGCTGACTCAGGGGCTTCAGGAAGAGCGGGAGCGGCTTCAGCCGGAGCATTCACTGCAGCCGTCGGAGCGCCTGCAGCAGCCGCCTTCTTTTGGTTACTTTCCCAAGCATCCAGCGCCTTGCGGCCGATCTCCGCCACCTGCTTCACACTTTCACCGCGGCTCAGTGCAGCAATTTGCGCCGCAGCCGTTTCGCCGGCAGCTTCGCGGGAGCGGTGCTGCGCATCAATCAAATTCTGTGTCGGTCCCGGCACCGCTGCCGAAGCGCCGTGCACAGCGCGAAACGCCTCCATGGGATCAATGGCAAAGACTTCGTCGGAAAGCGGCGCCGAAAGCGACTGCCCAATCACAATGCGCGACGGATCGCCGTCAACGAAAGCACTCGGATTCTTCTGCGTCAGCGCAACCGCAACCTGTTCGAGAAGGGCGCCCGGGCAGCTCGGCCAGTAAAGCTTCGCAATCGACCAAAGCGTCATGTCGCGCTGCACCGTGAACGCATCATTGGGATTAAATCCGTTCAAAGCCACATACTCGCGGACAACATTCGGTGCATAACGTCCTGTACGATGCCCGCCCTTCTTGCCGGCCTCAAGAGACTTAACAGATTTTTCTTTTTCTTCAATACGTTGCGTCGTCTTTTGGTGGGCTTCAGCAGCCGCAAAAGCCGTTTTTTCCACAGGCTTTTCGGCAGTCTCAGAGACCTTTTCAACAGACTTATCCACAGTCATCATCGACTGCGGAGCGGTCTCGGCGGATTCCGCAGCCGGCGCAGCAGACAACTCTCCCCCGGCGGCCGCCTTCGGCTCAGCCGCCGGCATTTCCTCTGCAGCTGAAACGCGGAAGGTGCCGTTGACCGGATCAAGCCGGTAGCTGCGCACGGTGACCTTTCCGCCGGCATTCATTTCAATAAGCAGCGGAAAACCTTCCGAGAGACTCTGGCCGCCCACGACTTTAACGCGGACCTTGCCGGCTTCGCCGCCCATGCGGGCCATCTTCAGATCCTGCGCTTCACGGGGCCACTCCACGCCTTCACGCAGATAAGTGGCTGGCGGCGCCACGCGCACCAAAAGGGGCGAAATCGTAATGTCGACGTCATTGACATCGAGCACCGCTTCAAGCGGCTGTCCAGGCTGACTCACCACTTTAAGGTCGCCGAGTTCGACGGCCTGGCTCAGTGAAGGGAAAACGGCAAGCGCTGCGGCTGCAGCCGCAGCAAGCATGGAGAGCTTCTGATGAAACATTGAACAGAACAGCCTAGAAAATTTTGAGCTTTGCAGAACTGCCGCAAAGCGCCTTCAGGAGATCCTGTGAATGATACCGCAGGGCCTTGCACCATCGAGAGCGGCACATCACCCCAGAAAAGCCGTGCGTTCTCTCGCGGTCGGCGCCGCCAGAGCTCAAGTCAATCGGTTTACTAATTGCGAAACGGCTTTCTTGATGGAAAAAATGAAGCCCGCGCTTTGAGACGCGGGCCCTGCGATTTGGGATTTTAGAAACGCTTATGCCACAACTTCTCGCCCTACGAGATCGTGCTCTTCGTTGGCAGTGATGCGCACCGGGACGATATCGCCCGGAACGAGCTTACGGTCAGTCGTGACGTAGCAGACGCCGTCAATGTCCGGCGCATCAGACTTAGTGCGGCCGACAGCCACACCGTCTTCATCAGGCTCTTCGTCAATGATTACGTCTTCAATCCGGCCGATGCGGCGAGCGAGTTTGCGAAGCGAAATTTCCGCCTGCACTTCCATGAAGCGGCGGCGGCGCTCTTCGCGCACTTCGTCGGGCAGCGCGCCGGGGAGATCATTGGCAGCCGCTCCGTCGACGGGCGAATAAGCAAAGCAGCCGACACGGTCAAGCTCCGCTTCACGCAGGAAGTCGAGCAGATACTCAAACTCCGCCTCTGTCTCTCCGGGGAAGCCCACAATAAAGGTTGAACGGATGGTAATGTCCGGGCAGGCTCTGCGCCAGGCCGCAATGCGCTCAAGATTCTTTTCGCCGCAGGCCGGACGCTTCATCAGCTTCAGAATCCGCGAATGGGCATGCTGGAAAGGCACATCGAGGTAGGGAAGAATTAGTCCTTCGGCCATCAGCGGTACGATGTCATCAACGTGCGGGTACGGGTAGACGTAGTGCAGACGCGTCCAAAGATCGAGTCTGCCCAGTTCGCGGCAAAGATCAATTAATTTCGTATGCACCGGCCGGCCGCAGGCGAAGTCGAGTTTGTAGCGCTTGTCGACGCCGTAGGCAGCCGTGTCCTGACTGATGACGAGGAGTTCCTTGACGCCCGCGGCCTTGAGGTTCATCGCCTCGCGGATGATGGAATCCATCGAACGCGAATTCAGTGAGCCCCGCAGGTGCGGAATCACGCAGAAAGTACAGTGATGGTTGCACCCTTCGCTGATCTTTAGATATGCGTAGTGCTTTGGCGTCAGACGAACACCTGCCGCCGGCACCAGATCATCCCAGGGATCGTGCGGGCGCGGCAGCACGCCCTCAACCATGGCGAGGACTTCATCCACACTGTCCGGTCCCGTCACACCGATCACCTTCGGATGACGCGCCATGATGAAGTTCGACCCGTCAGCTTCCGTTCGGCCGCCGAGGCAGCCGCAGACGATGACGCGGCCGTTTTCTTTCAGTGCCTCAGCAATGGCGCCCAGAGACTCTTCAACCGCTTCGTTCACGAACCCGCAGGTATTAACGATCACCACATCGGCATCTTTATAGGTCGAGCCGATGCGATAGCCGCGGGCGCGCAGTTCGGTAACGATCCGTTCGGTGTCGACCAAGGCTTTGGGGCATCCGAGTGAAACGAAGCCGACGACGGGAATATGGCGTGAGGTCATGTTTTTTTGTGGGAGTCAGCGGGCCTTGGGGAAAAAGCCCGGAATGAAAAAATTTGCGCCGCGGATCATAGTTGAAGATCTGCGGCGCTGCAGTGAATTCAGACGCTCTTTATCAATGACCGCCCTTCATCACCAAAGGCAGACATTGCTTAAGGCTTCGGATCGATCCAAATCAGTGCGGCATGACGGCCTGAGCGTTCACCGTCACGGCGAAAGCTCCAGAACTGTTTCGGATCTCTATAAGTGGAAAGCCCGCAGTCAGCAATATCTGAAGCATCAATGCCGGCCGATTCAAGCGCGGCGTAAGCCAATGCGCCCAGGTCGGCATAAAACTTTCCTTCCGCCGCAGCGGGTTTGAAAGCGCGGGCGACCGATTCCTCGGGGAGGTGCTGACACATGGCTTCGCGAACATCTTCTCCCACCTCAAAGGCATCTGCCCCAATTCGCGGTCCAAGCCAAACAGCAGGCTTCAGATCGGAACAGTGGCGGCGGACTTCTTCAACGGTTCTCTGCAGAATGCCGTCGGCAAGGCTGCGCCAGCCAGCGTGCACAGCAGCAACAATGCGGCCGCTGCGGTCAGCAATAAAGACGGGCAGACAGTCTGCCGTCATCACGCAGGCCACAACCCCGCTCGTCGAAGTCCATTGCGCGTCGGCTTCGGGCGCAGACTGCGCCGAATCAATATCGTCGGCGCAGAGCACTGTCGTGCCGTGAACCTGAGTGAGCCACTTTGGTTCGCTCGGACAGCACTGCGTCACAATCGAACGATTCATCATCACGCAGGACTTAACGTCGCCCGTATGGAGCGCGAGATTGAGTCCCATGATGCCGTTCGGGCCGCCGTAAGGGCCGCTTGAAACCCCGCCGGTACGGCAGGTGAAAAAAGCCTTCACGTGCTTCGGAGCACCCTTGGTCCAATTGGGAAGAATGCTTTCAAGCTCCGGCTTAAAGAGTTCCGCCATGACAACTGTCCTCGCAATCCGCTACTTCTTTTCAAAAACGGTAACCGGCCGATCCCAGGGACCAAAGCCGAGCTGCTCCATCAGATCAATCATGTCCTCGGGCGGCTCGACGAACCACTCCATTTCTTCACCGGTGGCCGGATGGATCAGCCCCAGACGAGACGCATGAAGCGCCTGGCGGTGAAATTCAAGGAAGTTCTCAACTTTCACGGCGATGCCGGGCGCACGGCCGCGATAGAGCTGATCCCCGATCAGCGGCAGATCCTCTCCGGTAAGGTGCACACGGATCTGATGCGTGCGGCCGGTATCCAGGCGGCATGCCACCCAGGAGGCCGGAATGCCGTCCACCGACGACCAGCCCACTGCGCGGGCGCGGGTGCGCGCCGGTTTGGCACGCACGCCCGTGGAACCCGGGAACCCCTTGAAGCGAATACGGCTCTTCGGATCGCGTCCGATCGGTACGTCGACCACGAAATCCTCCGCCGCGGTGCCCATCGTCAGCGCCCAGTATTCACGCTTGACCGTGCGTTCCTGAAGCTGGCGGACCAGATTCGTCTGCGCGGCGAGCGTGCGCGCCACCACCATGAGGCCGGTGGTATCTCGATCCAGCCGATGCACGATGCCCGCACGGGGCACGTCTTTTAATTCCGGGAAATGGTAAAGGAGGCCATTGAGAAGCGTTCCGTCGGGGTTGCCCGCGCCGGGATGAACCACGAGGCCGGCAGGCTTATTCACGACAATGATCGAGGGATCTTCATAGATCACCTCGAACTCAACGAATGACTGCGGCTCGAATGCGAGCGCTTCGTCGAGCTTCGGCGGCTCGAGCAGTTTAATTTCGTCTCCTTCGGTAGCCTTGGCGCGGATTTTCGTCGTTACCGCGCCGTTGAGCTTTACGGAGCCGTTTTCGATAAGCTTTGCCAATCTCGCGCGTGAAACGTCGGGCAGATGCGCTGCCAGCACCTTGTCGAGCCGCTCTCCCCAGAACCCTTCCACCCTGAATTTCGGCAAGTCTACTTGTGACAGAGTTTGAGGTTGCGTTTCCTCGAAACCATCCTCAAAATCTTCATCGTTATAATCGTCCAATCCTAAATTGACCTTTTCTGTCGTCATGAATTCTGCCAATCCCTTCAAAAGGCTCCTGATGCGCGGTTGCGCGCTCCTCTCCGTGACGCTCGCCACGGCATCCTGCTCATGGCTGCAGAGCCTTGACAAGGATCAGACGCTCGATTGGAGCGCCGAGAAGCTCTACAGCGAAGCGCGCGTAGCCCTCGATGATAGCAACTGGACGCAGGCAAAGGACTACTATCAGAAGTTGGAAGCCCGCTATCCCTTTGGTCAGTACGCCCAGCAGGCGCAGATTGAACTGATTTATGCCACATGGAAGGATGGCGACGCACCGGGCGCCGTGCAGGCTGCCGACCGGTTCCTGCAGACTTACCCGAACCACGCCAACGCCGACTACGTGATGTATTTGAAGGCGCTTGCGACCTTGAACGAAACCGACAGCTGGTTCAATAAGCTCGCGGGCGAAGATCTTGCCGAACGCGATGCCAACGCTTCGCGCGAAGCTTTTGACATCTTCAAAGAACTCGTCATGCGTTATCCCGACAGCCGCTTCACGCCGGAAGCGCGCCGCCGCATGCACGGACTCGTGCTCGCTCAGGCCGAGCATGAACTCAAGACCGCCCGCTACTACTTCGTACGCAATGCCTATGTGGCGGCCATTGAACGCGCGCAGCGCGTCGTGCGCGAATTCCAAAACACACCGATGCGCGACGATGCGCTCGAGCTGATTGCACAAAGCTACGAAGCTTTGAAGCTTACCGAGCTGGCTGCGGACACCCGCCGCATCATCGAACTTAATAAAAACGGCACTATCGCTCAGCCCTCGCGTTAACTGCTCTGAACCCTATCCGCAGGCGCAGCAGATTGTTTTCTGACTGCGCCTTTTTATTGATCGCAGAAAGGCAAAAAACGCGCTTTCTTTGCATTCGGCTGACGGATCACGCCGTCCCCTGTCGTTTTCCGTTCGGGCGAGATCGGCCGCTGCCCGCAAAGGATCGAACGTCCTTCCTGCCTTTCGGCAGATATGGACGGCCGACCGTATTAATGGTCAGACGTCGTGCCGCGTGAAGCGGCATCTGTTTCCTCAGCAACTCGCCGGCCGCGCTCAAGGTTGACAGGAATAAGCGCCAAAACGGCCGCTGCAAAGAAGAGCCCCGTCACGCAAATCGCCAGACGATGATCATTGTTGGTGATCCAAGTCACAGAGCCATAGGCGAGCGGCCCCACGATAGCTGCGAGCCAAAGCGCCATATTCCAAAAGCTGAAAAATTCGGCCGAGCGGGTCTTCGGCGACAGAATCGCCACAATGGCACGCCCCGCTGACTGTGAAGATCCCATGGCCAGACCGGCCAGATTGGCAGCTGTCCAAAAGACCGGCCGATTCACAGCCATGGCGGCGAGCACAATCATCAGCACCCACACTATCAGCGTGATGCCCAGAGCGCGCTTATGTCCGATGCGGTCCTGCAGATAACCGAAACCGAAGGCTCCGACGGCAGCCGTGATGTTGACAAGAAACACCAGCATCAGCGTATCCACCGTCGTGAACCCCATCACTTCAGCGGCATACACCGCCGAGAGCGTGATCACGACGGCAATGCCCGACTGATAGAGAAAGCCGCAGAGCGAAAGCCAGGCAAAATCTCTGAAGCGTCCAAGGCTTTTGAGCGTGCTGCAAATTTCTCGAAAGCTCTGACCGGCGAGCGTCCAGAGACCATCCGCGGACTTTAATGCCCCTAAGCTCGACGCTCGCGGCTGAGCCCGCTCCTTGAGAAAGAGGAAAATCGGCGCGGCAGCAACGGCGAAAACAAGGGCCGTAATGAGCATGGTGCCCGCGATGCGCTCATCCATAGTGAGTCCCCAGCTGCCGCCCAGCTGCACCAGAGCGAGCGATGCACCCAAGGTAACCAGTCCGCCGCAGTAGCCGAACGACCAACCCCAGCCGGACACTTTGCCGACGGCCTCCGGACGAGCGATTTCCGGCAGGAAAGCCGAATTAAGGGTTTCGCCGACGTTGTAGCCAAGGTTCGAAAGAATCACCATCACGGCCGCCAGAACAATCGTTCCCGGTCCGCAGAAGGCGAGTCCTGCAGTGCCGAGAATGCAGATCGCCGTCGCCCCGAAAAGCCAGCGCTTTTTTTGCGCCGAGGCATCAGCGATGGCGCCTACGACAGGCATCACGAAAATGCCGACCGCATTGCTCACCGCAATAATGAGCGTCCAGAGAAAGGTCGCCCAGGGGGCATCAGCGGCCACAACGCTCACAAAGTAAGCGTTGAAGACCGCCGTGAGCACCACCGTGGTGTAGCCCGAATTGGCAAAGTCAAAGGCCGACCAAGCCCAGACTTCTCTGCGGGACACCCCCGGCATCAATGCGCTTTTATCAATCATTTTTCGAGAATATCGTTGGAGTCATCTTCAATTGGGGTCTTTGCAAGTTTCCGCCGGGAGCGGATTGCGGATCAGTCCCTGCAGATGTGTAAAGACGCTTCGCGCGAGTGAACGGAGCTCATAGCCGCCCTCGAGCACGCTGACCAGACGCCCTTCACAATAAGCGAACGAAGCTTCAACGAGCAGACGCGTCACGCAGGCATAGTCCATTTCACCAGCCTTAAGCTGTGCAATCCGCTCTTCACAATGCGCGTCAAATCCGGCCGAGAGAATCATCAGATCCGGCTGAAACTTATCGATTTCGGGCAGCCAAACGTTCTCCACCACATTGCGGATATCCTCTCCGCCGGCACCGGCCGGGAGCGGTGAAAGGACGGCATTGCTCGGCGTCGGCTCCATGCGTCTGTGCGGAAAAAGCGGCCATTGGAAAAGCGACAAAAACCGAACCCCAGGGCGGTCCGCCAGTATTTCTTCCGTGCCGTCGCCGTGATGTGCGTCGAAATCAAGCACCATCACGCGCTCGGCTCGCCAGCGCTTTTGCGCCCAGAGCGCGCCGATAGCCGCATTGTTGAGGTAGCAAAAACCGCTCGCGCGGCTGCGGGACGCGTGGTGTCCGGGCGGCCGAACGGCGCAGAAGGCATTTTTAACTGACCTTCCGTAGATAGCATCCACCGCACGCGCCACGGCGCCCGCTGAAGCCATCGCACAGCTGAAGGTATCCTCACCCACCCGGGTATCGGGTTCGGTAAAGCGCTTAAGCGCCTCGGGGTCGCCCAGCGAAGCGTGTTCAAGATCGTCAACGTATTGGGAATCGTGCGCGAGCAGCACCGCTTCGCGCGGAGCCGGACCGCATTCAACACGCCGCACGCGCCCTTCCAAGCCTGCAAGCATCAGTCGGGCCTCAATCGCTTCAATACGATCCGGTGACTCAGGCGCATCATCAAGGGGATTGGGCAGCCCGACGAGCTGATGCGTGAAATAACCTGTCGGCAGGAGTCTCCAGTCTTTTGGGAGCGTATCTGGCATGCGTTTATGGAGCTGAGGAATCTGCATCATCGCTTCGGGTGGAGCTGCGCGGATGCAGTTTCGCTCTGCAAAGAGTTGGTAGTGCCGAAAGGCTAGCACATGAGCGCCGCCGCTCTTGAAACACCGCAAAAGACTTCAAATCTGCATAAGCTCCGAAACATTTTCGCCAGAAACGTATAACAGCCGCTTCACGCTGCCCCGCTACAATGCGCCGAAGTATTCCGTCTTCTTTGAAGTTCCGCTGATGTCTAATATTCTGCGCCCGCTGCCTTACGCCTCGCGCCTCATGCTCCTCTTCACCACCTTGTGCGCGCTGTCGGCCTGCACCACGGTGAAGTCAGCTCCACCCACTCCTGAGACGACAGACACAGGAGCAGCGCCTGCGGCTGCCGCTGCCGCGCCGAAGGAAACACCGGCCTCTATCCCTGCAGCCGCGCCGGCAGCATCGACGTCTTCTAAGCCCGCTGAAGCGCCAAAAGCGCCCGCGCCGCGCATGCCGACAAAATCCGCAGCCGAGTCCGTAAAGGGCAGTCCCGCAGCAAGCGACTATGTGGAACGCACTGATGTGCAGGAATACCTCAAGGACATTTCGAATAAACAAGGCATTCCGCTCGAATGGCTGATGAATGAAGTGGCGCTCGCTCGCTATTCGCCTTTGTCCGAGCGCTACACGACGCCGCGTCCCAATGCAGACAAGAAGACGACGGCGGAAAAGAACTTTCTGCTTTACGAACGCAATATCGTCAATGCCGAACGCATTGAGCGCGGCACCGCCTTTCTGCGCGACCACCAAGAAGTCTTTGCGCGCATTGAAGAGGAGTCCGGCGTCAGCCGTTATGCCGTAGCCGCCATCATCGGAGTGGAATCGATCTATGGCCGCAATATGGGGCGCTTCCGCGTGCTCGACGCCTTGATGACGCTCTCCTTTGACTACACGCGGCGAGC
Source organism: Sutterella wadsworthensis (assembly GCF_003315195.1). Classification (GTDB taxonomy): domain Bacteria; phylum Pseudomonadota; class Gammaproteobacteria; order Burkholderiales; family Burkholderiaceae_F; genus Sutterella; species Sutterella wadsworthensis. Next base: position 64,367 of record NZ_QNRV01000007.1, read on the forward strand.
CAAGTACTACCGCTCGGAACTTACCGATTTCCTCGATTTCTGCTGGAAGCAGCAGATTTCTCCGGTCTCCGTCACCGGTTCTTTCGCCGGCGCCATGGGGCTCGGTCAGTTCATGCCGGCGTCGCTTCGCGCTTACGGCAAGGATGGTGACGGCGACGGTCACATCGACGTGGTGAATTCCCCTGCCGACGGCATCGCTTCAGTAGCCAATTACCTGGCGGTGCACGGCTGGGTACGCGGTGAACGGCCGCTCTATCGGGTATCCGCTACTGACGCCATATTCAAAGCCACGGGCTCAGGCGGCATTAAAACGCATACCACCGCCGGCGCGCTCTATAAGGCGGGCGTAAAGCCGCTCGAAGCCATTCCGCTCAAAGACGATGAACCGGCGCTTCTCGTTGATCTGCCTTGGATCAAAAGCAACAACGAACGCGGCGTCGACTACTACCTCGGCACGGGTTCCTTTGCAGCCATTTTGCGCTACAACCGAAGCTACTTCTATGCTGCGGCAGTGTCTTTGCTCGCCTCAGAGCTTGAAGACCGCGATGCCCAATACCTTGAGGCCGTCCAGAAGCGCGCTCGCCAAGCGATCGGTGAATCACCCGCAGCGCCCGAAGCCGATAAGCCCTTAGAGCCAGTCCTTCCGCCAAACGACCAACAGAATTAGCACAATCGTCCGGCATGAATTAAAGCCAGAAGATCTTCACCGCAGCACCGCGCCGCGAAACTCATTGCAGAGGTCCATCATGCATTGCGTATCCGTCTACCGAGACCAAATGTCAGCGCTTCGCCGCCGTGTTCACCGACGCCCCGAAGAAGGCTGGACCGAATTTGAGACGACAGCACTGATTGTCAATCATCTGCGCAGCCTTCAATTCGAAGTCCGCTGCGGACGTGCCGTCATCCATCCAGACTTCGTCATGGGACGCGATCCTCTTCTCGTCGCCGAGGCGATTGCCCGAGCCAAAAGGCAAGGCGTCAGTGAAGAGCTGCTCAGCGAACTCGACGGCTTTACCGGCGCCGTTGGCATTTGGGACTCTGGGCGGCCTGGCCCCGTCACCGCTTTTCGCTTCGACATTGACTGCGTGCAGGTCGGCGAAACATCCGATCCGGCTCACGAAGCCAATGCCGGCGGTTATGCCTCGCAACGCCCCAACCTCATGCATGCCTGCGGTCATGACGGTCATCTTGCGGTCGGGCTTGGCGTCGCACAGTGGATTAAGGACCACGCAGACCAACTCTGCGGCAAGATCAAACTGGTTTTTCAACCGGCCGAAGAAGGAACCCGCGGTGCTCAGCCCATGGCCGAGAGCGGCATTCTCGATGATGTGGACTTCATTGTCTGTACGCACATCGGCTCAAGCGTCCCGCTGCATCAGGTTGCCGTCTGCACGCACGGCTATCTGGCGACGACCAAACTTGATATTTATTTTGAAGGCGTGCCGGCCCATGCCGGCGCTAATCCTGAAAAAGGCCGCAGCGCACTCATGGCAGCCTGCTCCGCCGCCATGATGCTCGTCGGCATCCCTCGATCCGGCGAAGGCGATACCCGCATCGCTGTGGGACGCCTCACAGCAGGCGAAGGCCGCAATGTAGTTCCTGTTCATGCACGCCTGCAAATCGAAACACGCGGGTCTACTGCAGATGTCAATCGCTATATGGTTGACTGCGTGAAGCGCATCACGGCAGGCACTGCGCTCGCATACGACGTCAAATCCCGAATTGAAAAAGTCGGCGAAGCCTCTGAACTGATCACCGATCAGGCCGTGACAGACGACCTGGTGAGCATTGCGCGCGCAGCCCCAAGCATTGAAGCCGTCGAGCTCTGGGACGACATCCGCGGCAGCGACGACTGCACGATTCTCATCAATCGAGTCCGCGCGCACGGCGGCAAATCCGGCTATTTCCTTTTTGGCTGCAATCAAAACGGGCACCATCGTTCTGACTTTGCCATTCAGGATGAGGAAAGTCTTCCGGCAGCCTTTGAACTCTTTACCGGATTTCTAGAGCTTAAGAACGGTTTGAGAGCCACATGCGTTTGATTTTTTTAAGCGCCGGGATTCATCCTATTGAATAAATTTACCGTTTTTGCGCTGTTCCTATAGGGCTGAAGATGAGTTACCTCCTGTGATATGCAAATACTATTTTTACTAGTTTATTGATAACATTATTTCTAGTATATATACGTATATAAGTCTGCATTTGCAGTCTTCCATTTGTATGGCTCAATGGATAGATTTGCATTTAGTCATGAAGTAAGCATTATTCCCTACTATTCTATGCGTAGGACTGAGTGATACCATCATTTCAAGTTCAAAGAGTCGGACGACGGGGCAACTCTTGAGGAGTCGGAGGCGCCGCAGACTGACATCCCCCTTTAACTGCAGGTCTGACCGTCTGCCCAACTCGATGAACTGCGGCTCCCGGCAAATCAGCCGGTGAATGCTGCGGCTGAGGCTTCATGACCAGCTTCACCGAAGATCTCCGTGAGGTCTTCCGGAGGCGAAGGCTCAGCCCTGCGGCAGCGGACCGCGATGACTTCCCGCTTTTCAAAGCGGACCGCTGATCACAAAATCCGCATTCGAATGAAAGGCGAATGCATTCGGAAAAACTGGCTGTTTCTCAATCATGCTGTTAGGCGTCCTGCTCGGCGTTGCCGCCGGTGCCCTCTGGGGGCTCATCTACATCGCCCCGCTTGCAGTCCCCGAGTACAACCCTGTGCTCGTGGCACTGAGCCGCTTTATTGCATTCGGCGTTATTTCGCTCCCCTTCCTCTGGGTCTTCCGCCGAGAACTGAAAGCTTTCACGCGCGCCGACATTTGGGAGTCCTTCAAGCTGCCGCTCTTAGGCAATGTGCTCTTTTACTGTCTGCTGACGATCTGCATTCGTCTGGCCGGCGCGCCGCTGGCCGGCATGTTTATGGCGGTCATTCCCGTGCTGGTGGCCATCGCCTCCAACATCCGCTATGCGGGTTCCAAGTCAGCCGTTGCCTGGAGCAAAATTCTTCCGCCGCTCGCTGTGATTTTCTTTGGTCTGATCGTTGCAAATCTGACCGAGTTTGAGCGCGCTGCTGCCGCCTCTGCTGAGGGCGGCATGCAGTACTGGATTGGAGTGGGCTTCGGCTTGGCTGCCGTTGTCTCCTGGACGTGGTTCTCCATCATGAATGCCGAATGGCTGCTCAATCACCCCAAGCACAATGCCGCAGCGTGGACGGCGCTTCAGGGCGTGACGGTGCTGCCTTTTGCCGCCTGTCTCTTCGGCATCCTCGCCTGGCCGGCGGGCTTGATGGATACCGGCATCACGCTGATGGGCGCTGCGCCGATGAAGTTTCTGGCCGTAGCGCTCGGCATCGGTCTGCTCTGCTCTTGGGTCGCCATGATCTGCTGGAACAAGATGAGCCAGATTCTGCCTGCAGCCTTGGGCGGACAGCTGATCGTGTTCGAATCCGTCTTCGCGGTCATTTATGCCCTGATGTGGCGCGGCGAAATGCCGACGCTGTCGATGACGATTGGCTTCGTTATCTTGATGGGCGGCGTGCTCGGTTCGCTTCGCGTCTTCCAGAAGCACACGGAATCCTCGACCGACGATACCCCCGAACACACTCTCAGGACTGCGGGTGTTGCCAACCATGCCGAACTTCAGGCGGAAGGCACCCACGACAATTAACTGCCCCGAGCTCTTCTTGAGAAACTTCAGAGGCGGAATGGATCCATCCCGCCTCTTTTGATTGGCGCATCCCATCTGAAGCGCCTAAGCCGCAGTCTTCGAGCCGCTGGCTGGACTTGGTCATCCGCCGCCGGCAAATATCAAAGCGCGGCAGCAATCTCCACCTTAAGTGTGCCCACTCCGTTCACACCGCCCTCCAGACGGTCGCCCACCTGTGCTTCAGGCACATTGACCGGAGCGCCGGTGAAGATAACGTCGCCCGGACGAACTTCCCAATAGCGGGAAATGAGCGCAATGAGCTCCGCGGGCGGGACAATCATGAAAGCCGTGCTGGCCGACTGCTTTTTCTGATTGTTCTGATAAAGGTAAATCTCGGCCGGCGCCGGCATCGGCGTGCGATAGGCTGGGCGCACATGTGAAACAGGGGCGCCTCCGTCGAGCGTCTTCATTAAGTCCCAGGGACCGCCCGCCGGAAGATCTTCAGGCGCAAGGCGGCGCGTGAAGTCAAACCCTACGCACCATCCCCAAATGCACTCTTGAGCTTCTTCAACGGAAAGATTGCGTCCGCCCTTATGGAGGCACGCCACCAATTCGAGCTCCGGCACCATCCTGGCGGTGCGAGCCGGCATGGGCCAGCGATAGACTTCCCCGTCAGCAACGGGGTGAATGGAATCGGACGACTTCATAAAAAGAGGCGGTACAAAGCCCGCAGCCGCTGCGCGCTGCTTTTCATCGGCCGCATAGTTCTTCGCGGCGCCGTAGACGCGGTTGACAGGGAAAAATTCATAACGTTCATCCTGCACAGGGATGACGGCTTGAGGCGGCGGAGCGAAGAGAAATGGCATAAGGATGCGATCCTTCGAATAGGACGGCTGAAAGTTGAGGAACATCATTTTAGACCGGCTCAGCACTTGCGCGGCGGCGCTCCGCGAGCCGATTCCCGCAGTCGGCCTGGAGCACATTTCGGGGATCAGCCGTTCACCGCAAAAAGCGGCTGAAACCTCAGTCTTTCGCACTATCACGCATCGGCGGCAAACTACTGCGACAAATCCGAATGAGCACAATGCTCTGCGGCCGCTACAATGCAGGATGCTTCAATTTAGACGCTCTGCCGGGCATAAACGTTTACTCGGACCAGCGTTTTTCCCCTGAAACGGACATTCATTCAAAAAGATGACATCGCCGCAAATGCCGCGCCGCGAAAGCCTCGCCTCGATTAGTCAACGCCGCCTGCAGGCGGTGAAGTCCAAGAGCATCTATGTGCTCCCCAACGCCTTTACTGCCGCAGCGCTCTTTGCGGCTTATTACGGCATTATCCAAGCCATGAACGGGCATTTTTCAGAAGCCGCCATTGCGGTCTTCTTTTCAATGCTCTTTGACGGCATGGACGGCCGTGTCGCTCGTCTTACGCATACGCAGAGCGAATTCGGCGTTCAGATGGACAGTCTCGCCGATGCCGTGAGTTTCGGCATCGCTCCTGCGCTCATCGTCTATGAATTCGCACTCGTGGAAATGGGCAAAATCGGCTGGGCAGTCTCCTTCGTTTATGCGCTCTGCGCACTTTTGCGCCTGGCCCGCTTCAACTGCAATGTGGGCGTGGTGAGCAAGAACTATTTCCAGGGACTCCCTTCCCCTGCAGCCGCTGCCTTGGTCTGCGGCTTTGTGTGGCTCGCGGTTGAAAACCGTCTGCCCGATTGGCTTTTGCCGCAGCAGGGCACCATCGCTGCAGTTGTAACGCTTTACGCTGGTCTGACCATGGTGAGCAATGCGCCGTTCTTCTCTGGGAAGAGCTATGCCGTCGTCCGCACGATTCCTTTCTGGGTGATCATTGTCTGCGCAGTGCTTTTCATCATTATTTCCAGCAACACGTCGCTGTCGATCTTCATTCTTTTCTGTCTTTACGCACTTTCCGGTTTCGTTTATGAATTCTGGTGTTGGTGGCGCGGTCGTCCGAATCCGATTCAGGCTGACCTTGCCGCCCAGCAGGCAGCCCTTGACGCTGAAGCAGAAAACGAATCCTGTCCAACCTGCAGCAGCACTGCGCAAAAGCAGTGATTTTTCACAACTCCGCGCCTCTTTCCGTGCTGTAGCTTGACTTTCCCCTGCAGCACGGTGTAAACCATGAGCGATGCTCCAGCGCTGTCGCTCCGGCTTATCTGAGCCACCAAAGACAGAGAGGACGGAACTTCTTACAAATCACCGAACGCCCGAAGTCACCAAATGAACGAAGACACCGCTTCCTCCACAATGTTTGAAGATGTGGTCACAATGATCCGCATTCTGAGCCTGATCCCTCAGGACAGATGGACCACTGTCGCCGAAATACATCAGGAACTTGAAGACCGCGGTGTTGAGATACACCGCCGCACACTTCAGCGCTACCTGAAGACGATCAGAGATCACAGCGATGTTTTCCCCATTCATGTAGAGACTTCAGGGAAACCGTACGGCTTTTGCTGGGATCCGCAGAGCGCAGGGTTTCATCTGCCCCAGCTCGGCGTGGAGCAAATGCTGCTGCTTCGCATTGCTGAGGAGCGGCTTCAGAGCCATCTGCCGCCGCAAGCCATCACCCCGATTCGGCCTCTTCTGCGTTCAGCCCGCCGTGTCATTAAGTACGATGATGAAACGGAAGGCACATGGCTGCGTAAAGTCAAGGTGCTCGAAGACGCTCAGTCCTTCCAGCCGCCGGTCATTCGTCCCGGCGTTTTATCTGCCATTGCTGACGCGCTCTTCATTGATCACAAAGTTTTGCTGCGCTGCCGTTCGGCGCGCAGCCGCAATACCGAAGTTATCGTGCGCCCGCTCGCCATTATCCAAAAGGGCGTGCGCACCTACCTCGTCTACCAAACCGATGCCGGCGACTTTCAGCACATAGCGCTTAATCGCCTGGATGCGGCCGAACTGATGCAGGATGCTTTTGAACGTCCGGAAAATTTCGACCTGGAAGACTATTCGGCCAAAATCCGCCTCAACGATGCCCGCGGCAAAGCGATGCGCCTTTCCATTACGTCTGATGACCCTGAATTTGTGCGCATCCTCTCCGAATCGCCCTTTAATCAGACGCAAAAGATTGAAGATGCACCCGGCAAGACCGGCAGTTGGGTGATCACGGCTGTCGTTGAAGATTCTCTGCTTCTTGACGGCTGGCTCGCCGAGCACCGCGGCTCCATCATCTCGTCGACCAAGACTGCGCTGCGGCAGGAAGAAGCCACTGCGATGCTCTTGACGCCGCAGGCTGAAAACAACGCAGAAAAGCGCTCGAGCCGACCGCGTGCCGCTCGCACGCCTTCAGGCGAAGAAATCAACCTGACAGCGCCGGTACAGAAGTCCTACGAAGTAGCTGCGGCAGCGCTCAATTCCGGCGCAGAATTTGGTCTGGAGGTTCCGGCCGATTTAAAGAGTCCGAAAGCCGAATTCAACATCAAAGATCACGAAGCAACGGCCAAATGATGCTCTTAAACCCCTGAAAGGAGCATTCGCCGTATCCAGCAAAAATCCCCGCTCAGTCATCACTGGCGGGGATTTTGCATAAATGAAAACGGGTGTGCCGACAGACACCAAGCCCCAAGCACATCAAAGACGCGCGATCGTGGAGGAAACCCCCGTCATCTTGTCGCCGATCTGAGCAACAATTTCGGCGTCAGCCGGCAGATACACGTCAACGCGGGAACCAAAACGAATAAAGCCATAGCGCTCGCCGCGGGCTAGTTCCTGGCCGATCGTCGCATAGCAGATAATGCGGCGAGCCACCAAGCCCGCCACCTGAATAAACGTGATGCGGCGGCCGTCAGCCATACGCACCGTCACGGCGTTGCGCTCGTTTTCTGTGCTGGCTTTGTCGAGGTCAGCATTCACGAAAAGACCGGGCGTATAGGTCACTTTCTCGACCACACCCGCAACCGGAGACTTCTGGCTGTGCACGTTGAAGACGTTCATGAAGATGGAAACCTTCACAGCATCTTCACCCGTTTCCGGATTCGTGCACTTTTCAACTTTGCAGACACGTCCGTCCACAGGACTCACGACGGCCCGAGGATCTTCAGGCGCTTCGCGAGCCGGATCCCGGAAAAACTGGAAAGCAAACACCAGGAACACGAAGAAAAGGAACGTGATGATTCCGAGGTCAAGCATCCAGCTCACGATGACGGCGATCAGAGCTCCCGCGAGAATAGGCCAGCCTTCACGGGCAATGATCGGATGGGGATAAATGCGGTTGGACAAGGATGAGCTCCTGATGGATAAGTTTAGTAATTCACTATTTTAAAAGGTCAAGCGCAACGTCGTCTCGACCCGGGAATTATTCAATTAGCGTTCAATCGAAAAAACGCCCGCAGCCAAAATGAGAGTGCGGGCGGCGGATCATACCGAGTTTTGTCACTTAGCTTGAATTTATTCCGTCTTTTCCTTTTCTCGATCAATCGGCCGGCGCGAGAAGATCCAGTCAATGAAGCTGCCTTGGCTGCGTGAGCTGAGAATAACTCGGCCGCTGCCGGAGAACTTAAGTACAAAACCTTCTCCGGTAAGCTGACTGCCAATCAATCGGCCGGCAAGACCGCTTCTTCCCGTCTGAAGCGTGATTTCATAGTCTAGCGATGCGTCCCAAGCGACCAGATGCCCGTTGTCGATCAAAAGCGGACGGTCGGGCGTCACCTCCACTTCTTCCAAAGAGCCGAAACCCGAGACTGCCAGCGTGCCGGCACCTTCGGCCTTCATAATAAAGAAGCCGCCGCTGTCGGACAAAATCGCCCGTCCCAGCCCCTGAGCCTTGGCTGAAATGTCAATGCCGGCCGTTGCCGCGAGAAAGCAGCCGTCGGCAATCATCACGCCGTCATCCTTGACATCCAGGACCTTGACGCCGCCCGGCAGGCTTGGCGCTAAATAAGCGGTGCCGGCCTGATCCTCGGCGGCAATCCACTGCTGAAAAAATGTTTCGTCGTTGAGGAATTTGCGCGCGAGCGACTTGAAAAAGCCTCCGCGGGTCTTGCCTTTCAGGATCAATCCTGCATCCATCATCACCATTGATCCGCGCTCCGCGGCGACTTCGTCGCCGGGATCGAGGTCAACGCGCAAAAGCGGATCAATACCGGCCTGTGCAGTGAACTTTGCCATCTCCCAATTGCTCCAGCGCTAAGCATTAAGGCGTGATACGCACGGTAAGGCTGACGGTCAGAGCGGTGTCTGCAGAACCTGCGCTCACCACCGCTTCAGCGGAATCATTGGCCGCCGCAGCACGCATCATCATGGGCTGCGCATAGTAGCGCGGAGAAGGACCGGCTGCGCCGGAAACCTGAATACCCTCAATACGTACGTTTTTCTCTTCGAGCCCAAGTGCCTGAGCTGCTGTCACAGCACGCTCCGTCGCACGCTTCACCGCTTCGGCAAGGAGCTCATCCTGCGCGGCTTCCCGAACCGCACGAGAGACGGAGAAAGTGACGCCGTCATAATTCATGCTCTTGCCCGCAGCGCTCATCACCGCCGACGCAAGCTTCAGGTCGCGAACAGTGACGCGCAGCGTCTGCCGTGCACCCCAGGCTGCGATTTCAGAGGTTTCTCCTTCTTTGGCCCGAGTTCTCACCGGCCAAGTTGAAAAGTCCGCGGTCTGAACCTCGACTTGCCCGGCAGGCGCATTGATGGCATTGAGCGCGGCAATCGCGGCGTTGCCCGCCTTAATGATTTCGTCACTGGCGTCCTGTGCCTGCGGGCGCTGAGCTTCCGCCGTAAAGGTGATCACCGCTTGATCATTGGCCAGCAGTCGATTGGCTTCGCCCGTGACCGTCATAACGAGTCCTGCGTCAGCCACTCGCGGCATGGCATAACCCGAAAGCGGCGCAGCCAGCGCCAAAGCAGCCGCAGCTGCACACGAAACCTTCATCCATTGTTTCTGCATGATTGATGGCCTTTCAAACTGGGTGGTAAAGCAGAGTGCGAAATAAGTGACTCAAGCGCATCTCTTTATATTCATCCTATCGAAGTCCTGTGACGCTTATCGTTTGCAAATGAAACTTCAATAGACAAGGGCTGAAGCAACAACGCTTCTGCATGGTCTAGTTACAATTGCCGACCTCGTTTATCTGTACGCACTGCTTTTGCCGTTCACCATGTCCGTCCCAACCTCTTCTGCCCAATGGAGCTCCAGGCTCGGCTTTATCCTGGCCGCTGCCGGTTCAGCGATTGGCCTCGGAGCCATATGGAAATTCCCATATTGGGCAGGTGCCAACGGCGGCGCTGCATTCATCCTGCCCTACATTCTCTTCACCTTTACGGCGGGCGTCGTGTTGGTCATGGCAGAACTAGCGCTCGGCCGATCCGGCCGCGGTTCCGCGGTTGAAGCCATGCGCCGTGCCGGCGGCAGAGGTTTTGCGTGGTGCGGCGGCATGGCAGTACTCACGTCGTTTCTGATCCTTTCCTATTACGCCGTGGTGGGCGGATGGTGTGCGGCCTATCTCGCGGAAGCCTTGATGGGAGAGGCTGCATCCTCGGACCCTGAAGTGCTCAAAATGCGGTTCGGTGAGCTCGTGAGCTCGGGCGGGCGCAATATTGCCTGGCTTTTTGCCTTTTTGGCTGCCGTTTGCTTGACCGCTGTCTTTGGTGTTCACCGCGGCATCGAGCGGCTGTCCACCTACCTGATGCCGATCTTCTTCCTCTTGATGATTGGACTCGCCGCCTATTCACTCCTGCTGCCCGGATCGGAGGCAGGACTCGCATATCTCTTTCAGTTTTCCTGGTCGACCGTAACGCCGCAGGCCATCTTGAACGCCATGGGCTTCACGTTCTTTTCGCTGTCTCTGGGCGCCGGCGTTCTCGTCACCTACGGCGCTTATGTCAATAAAAGCACGCGGCTGCCTGCCGCTGCCATGTGGGTAGCGATTCTTGCTCTTCAGGCAGCCATTCTGGCAGGGCTTGTCATCATGCCCGCTGTCTTTGCTTACGGCCTTGAGCCCGATGCCGGGCCCGGCCTCGTCTTCATCACGCTGCCCATGATTTTTGCGCAGCTCTCGGGCGGCAGCGTCGTAGCGGTGATCTTTTACTTCTGCCTCTTTGTGGCTGCGCTTACCTCTGCCGTCTCCCTGCTTGAAGTGGCCGTCGCCTTTTTGCAAAACGAATGCCGGTTCTCTCGTCGAGCCGCCGTTTTTCTCTGCTTTGCTGCGCTCTTTATTTTGGGCTCCGTTTCGGCGCTTTCCTTTGGCCCCTGGAGCGACTGCCTCATTTTCGGGCGCAGCATCTTTGACTTTCTCGACTACGTCTGCACAAACTTCCTGATGACTATCAATGGACTGGCCGTTGCTTTTGTGGTCGGATGGAAGGCTTGGCCCAAGGCCATGAAGGAACTGAGCACCTGTTCGCCGGAAAACGGCGTCGTGACCAAAGGCACGCTTTCAGCCATTGGCTTCGGTCTGCGCTGGCTTGCGCCTCTCATGGTGCTGGCATCGTGCTGGCAGGGGCTTGAAGCGTGAAGAAGTTCAGCCGCTCACGGCCCCTTATGACGGACTGCCGGCAATCCTTTCAAGCAGAGAAAGTTTCTCAACCATTGTCCCGACAACTCTTTCTCTAAGACTAAAGCGCCAATGGGTTCAGGTTCCCTGAGCATAAAGTCGCCTAATATTGCCTACACGCATGAGACCATCATCAGGCCGGCTCCGCCTCGGAACGCCTTGATTCTGTCTATGCAATTCAAATAACCATCCAAAGAACATCATGGCTCAAGAACGCATCACCTGGACGAGCCGAATCGGCTTCGTTCTCGCTTCTGCGGGCGCCGCCGTCGGTCTCGGCGCCATTTGGAAGTTCCCCTATATGGCAGGCACGAACGGCGGCAGCGTCTTTGTCCTGCCCTTCATTCTGCTCACCTTCACCGTCGGACTTGCACTCCTTATCGCTGAAGTCGTTCTCGGACGTCTCGGCAAGGGCGGCATCGTCACAACCTACCGGCGCTTAGCCGGACCCGCCTTTCTGCCGGCAGGGTATCTGGGTGTTCTGACCGGTTTTCTGGTGCTCTCCTTCTATTCCGCCATCGGCGGCTGGACTTTGTCGTACTTCTGCGAAGCACTGGTGGGACAGGGCCTGATCACCGACCAGTCGCAGCTCGGAGCTCACTTTGGCGAATTCACTGCCAACCCTGTGTTGGCACTCGGCTTTCAGTGGCTCTTTTTACTCCTCAACGGTCTGATTGTTGCCTTTGACGTCACAAAGGGCATTGAGCGCGTGAGCAAGATCCTGATGCCGCTCCTTTTCTTCATGATGCTCGCCATCATCATCCGCGGTCTCATGCTTCCCGGGGCATGGGCCGGCGTGGAGTTCCTTTTCAAGTTTGACCCGCAGGCCTTCACCTTCTCCGCGCTCCTGCAGGCCATGGGCTTCACATTCTTCTCGCTCTGCGTGGGCTGCGGCTGCATGATGACGTACGGCAGCTACTTGGATGACAAGACCAACGTGCTCCGCTCCTGCTCCTGGATTGCTTTCCTTTCCGTGATCGCCTCCATCATGGGCGGCCTCATGATCATGCCGTCGGTCTTTGCCTTTGGGCTGGATCCGACTGCCGGTCCGGGCCTCACCTTCATCACCATGCCTGCGGTCTTCGCGCAAATGCCGATGGGACAGCTCTTTGCCGTGATGTTCTATCTCTGCCTTGCAGTCGCGGCCATTACGTCGTCAGTGTCGATGATTGAAATTCTCGTCTCCTACCTCGTTGACGAACAAAAGATGTCGCGGCCGAAGGCTGCTGTGCTCTCCACCATTGCTCTCGCCGTCGTGGGCATTCTGCCCTGCCTCTCGTTTGGCCTGCTGAGCGACGTAAAGATGTTCAACGGCCGTACCTTCTTTGACGTCTTTGATTTCTTTACGAGCAATCTGTCGCTGCCCCTTGGCGGCTTGGTGATCCTCTATCTGGCGGGCTACACCTGCTGGGACCGCGTCAAGAATACGGCGCCGGAAAAGTGGCAGTGGCTGCTGAAACTCATGCTTCGAGTGTTCTCCCCTATCCTCGTTCTCGTGGTTCTTATCTCGGGACTCATCTAAAATCAAACTTCTGCGTACGGCCTGCAAGCAGATTGTCTGCTTTTGCAGACCGTGCGCCAGATCAATGATGGATAGGCGCGGAGCGGCTCATCACCGCTCCCGTTTTTTATTTTTCCCGCAGATTATTCTCATGCCTCAGACATCCTCACGCTCCGCCTGGACCTCGCGATTAGGCTTCATCCTCGCCTCAGCAGGCTCTGCCGTGGGGCTTGGCGCCATCTGGAAATTCCCTTATATGGCGGGCACGAACGGCGGCTCGATCTTCATGCTGCCGACGATTGCTTTTTCGCTCACGATCGGTCTTGCGCTCCTCATTGCAGAAATGAGCATGGGCCGTGCCGCACGAGGCGGCGCCGGAACGGCCTACTTAAAGCTGGGCGGGCGCGCTTGGTCAGTGATCGGCTTTATTTCAGTAGCCACCGGCGCATTGGTGCTGGCTTTTTATTCCGTCGTGGGCGGCTGGTGCACGCATTACTTCATCGAATCCATCATGGGCCGCGGCATCACGGACGATCCGGCCGCAATGCGCAGCGCCTTTGAGGCCTTTGCAGCCGATCCCGTACAGTCCGTCATGGGGCATGTCATCTTTCTCACCACGACCGCAGGCGTTGTGCTTTGCGGCGTCGAACGCGGCATTGAACGAGTCGGCAAGATTCTCATGCCGCTCCTCTTCATTTTGATGCTCATCCTGATCGTGCGCGGATTAATGCTTCCCGGGGCCATTGAGGGCGTGAAGTTTCTTTTCATGCCTGACCCGGAGGCTTTTACGGGTGAAGCGCTCCTCAATGCCATGGGCTTTGCCTTCTTCTCACTTTCAGTGGGATCCGGATCGATGATGAACTACGGCAGCTACTTGTCCGACAAAGTGAACGTCGGCACCTCCACCGCCTGGATTGTAGTGCTCGCCGTGATGTCCTCTATTCTCGGCGGTCTGATGATCATGCCGGCCGTTTTTGCCTTTGGTCTGACGCCGGATGCCGGTCCGGGACTGACGTTTGCCACCATGCCTGCCGTCTTCAGTCACCTGCCGATGGGCGGACTTTTCGCCGTGGCGTTTTACGGCTGCCTTTTTGTAGCAGCGCTCACATCGGCCATCTCCATTCTGGAAATGGTTTCGCAGCACTGCGTCGACCGCTGGGGATTTACGCGTCGCACCGCCGTGCTCACCGTTTCGACGGTGCTCGGCATCATCGGCGTCTTCTGCGCGCTCTCCTTCGGGCCGCTTTCAGACTGGAAGCTCTTTGGGCGCACGCTTTTTGATCTGCTCGACTACGCCACATCCAATATCGGCATGCCGATCGGCTGTGTCGGCATCGGTCTGGTGGCCGCCTGGGTAGCTTGGCCGACCATCCGCAAGCAGCTCGAAATGAACGCCAAATGGTCTGCGGCAGGTCTCAAAGCCTTCAGGATCCTTGCGGGGTGCGCAGCCCCCATTCTCATCCTCATTGTCGCCGCCAAAGGCGCCGGACTCTTTTAACATAAGCACGCTCACGCAGATCCGCCTAACGGCAGAGAACCTCGGTGCGTGAGAACGCTTGTGCCTCTGACAAGCCTTAAAACAACTAGGAATTGCTTCTCCATGTCCACCCATACGCCAGCAACCTGGGGCACGCGCCTCGGCTTCATTCTGGCTTCCGCAGGCTCCGCAGTCGGTCTCGGCGCCATTTGGAAGTTCCCCTACATGGCCGGTACGAACGGCGGGAGTGTCTTCATGCTCCCCTACATCTTCTTCACGCTGACGGTGGGCGTGGCGCTCCTTCTCGCAGAATTCGCAATGGGCCGAGCCGGCCGCCGCGGTGCGGTGGGCAGCCTTAATCGGGCTGCCGGCAAACCTTGGGGGATCTTCGGCGGCATCGGCGTCTTTACGGTGTTCCTCATCCTCTCGTTTTATTCCGTGGTAGGCGGCTGGTGCATCAAATATCTTTGGGATGCCATGCTGGGCATCGGTCTGACCACTGACGCCAAAGTTTTGAACGCCAATTTCGGCAGCTTCGTTTCCGACATGGTCTCCTCCTACGGCTATCTGCTGCTTTTTCTCTGCCTGACAGCCTACGTTGTCATGAACGGCGTACAGCAGGGCATTGAAAAGATCGCCAAGATTCTGATGCCGCTTCTATTCATCCTGATGGTGATCCTCATCATCCGCGGTGTGACGCTGCCGGGCGGGTGGGCCGGAGTGGAATTTCTCTTCACTCCGCGCTGGGAAGACTTCAACGGCACAGCGCTCTTTAATGCAATGGGCTTTTGCTTCTTTTCGCTCTCGCTCGGCGCCGGCACCATGATCACCTACGGGTCCTACCTCAACCCGAAGGCTGATCTGCCGTCCTCCGTGGGCTGGGTTGCCTTCCTGGCCATTCTTTCGTCCATCTTGGGCGGTCTGATGGTGATGCCGGCAGTCTTTGCCTTTCATCTGGATCCGACCGCCGGCCCCGGCCTCACCTTTGTAACGATGCCCGCGGTCTTTTCTCAGATGCCTCTGGGGCAAGGCTTTGCCGCAGCCTTCTACGCCTGTCTGACGGTTGCCGCCTTGACGAGTTCCGTATCCATGCTCGAAGCCTGCACGGCTCTCCTTACTCAGGAGGCCAATATTTCGCGCAAGAACGCGATTCTGCTCACGCTCGCGGGCTGCGCCATCGTGGGCTTTGCCGCCAACATGTCGTTCGGTCCCTGGAGTGACGTCAAGCTCTTCGGCAAGAACATTTTCGACATCCTCGACTACGTCACCTCCAACATCGGCATGCCGCTGTCGACTTTCGGCATTGCTATTGCCGCCGCTTGGGTCGCCTGGCCGGTCACGAGCCGCGAACTGCAGTCCGTGAAGCCGCTTTCGGACACTTCGCTCAAAGCTGCGCGCCTGCTCATCGGTGTCCTTGCACCGGTCTTCGTGGCGATCGTGGCGCTGGGCGGTATATTGTAATCGTCGAAAAATACTTTCTTTAATGAACGGCGAATGACCACTTCTCACCCGACTCCATCTTCACAGACGTCCGCAGCGGCTGAGCCGCCGGCTGCGGACGCTGCGCCTGAACCCAAACAAACAGTGCCCGATGCGAGTGACGCCGTGAGGGAACTGCTCCAGCGCGAATGGACTGCGCACAAATCTTTGTGGCTGGGCGCTCTTGCCTTGATGGCTGCAGTAGCCGTCGTCGGCGCCTGGCTGCAGGGAGCAGACCCATACTGGGCCGGCGCACTCTATAACCTCTGTACGGTGGTGCTCCTCGCAGCGCTCTTTGGCTTTGCTGCGCTTGGACTGGTCTGGCGCACGGTGAAGCGCATGTCTGAGCGTCTTCACTTTGAAGCGCGCGGCAAATTTCAGCTTGAAGCCTCCCGAGCGCTCTTCAGACGCTCTGGGGTACTCGTCGGCATCGTCATTGCGGCAGAAGTCGTCATGTACGCGCTGCGTCTTTGGGCCGCCCGCTGATGGGCCGCCGTCATGCGCCGGGGGCGACCGCTGAGCGTCCTGAAGTACTCACCGATGTGCTCATTACCGGCATCCACCCTTCGGGAGCCGGCATCGCGCGATTGAGCGACAACTCCAAGAGCAAAGATGTCCCGGAAATTCTCGTGCCCGGCGCACTTCCCGGTGCGCGAGGCGATCTTTTCTGGAACCCGCCCAAACCCGGCGGCCATTGGGGACTCGCCGTGGAATGGCGAGAAAGCGCTCCTTCGCCCGACGCGGATCCTTCCCGCTGCCCGCATGCTGCGTCGCTTAACGGCCAGCCCGTCTGCGGCGGCTGTCCTTTGGGGAGCCTGAAGTATTCCGCAGAGCTTGCTCTCAAAACCAAACTGCTCATTGAAGAGCCGCTCCGCCAGGCCGGACTCTGGCGAGAAGGATTGATTCAGCCGCCTTCGGGGCAGCCCGAAGCGTTTGCTCAGCATTTTCGCAACAAAGCTGTGCTTTATCCGAGCGTCATCGACGGCATCGGTCGTTTTGGCTACTACGCTGCACGCAGCCAAATACTTGTCCCGGCAGAAGACTGTCCGCAAACGCCCGTCTGGATGGAAGAAGCGGCTCGAACACTTGCGCCGTTTCTTAGCGAACCGGCACTTACGCCTGCTCCTGAAGCCGCAGTATCCAACGGCACTGGGGTGCTTCGCAGCCTCCTTCTTCGTGAAGCGCCGGGCAGCGGCGAGCGGATGGCAGTACTCGTGGTTCGAGCGCTGACGGCCGATCTGCTCGCCGCTAAAGAGAAGCTCATCGCGGCACTCGCCCCCTGCAAGCTTCAATCGCTCCTCATCAATGTCCACCCCACCCCTGGGAGCGCTGTACTGAGCTTTGCGCCGGACGCGCTGGTTGTCTGGGCGGGGCGCTCGAGCATTGAAGCCGAGCTGATGGATCTCGCCTTCACCTTGGGACCGCAGACTTTTCTGCAGGTCAATACGCCGCAGACGCCGGTGCTCTATGAAAAAGCGCTTGACGCTGCGGACGTACAGCCTGGGGATCAGATTCTCGACCTTTACTGCGGCGTCGGCACCATTACGCTCGCTGCCGCAAGACGCGCGGGGCCGCACGGCCGAGCGCTCGGCGTTGAACGCGTAGAGGCCTCTATTATCTGCGCCCGCGAAAATGCAGCGCGCAACAGTATCCCGCAGGCGGCATTTGCGGCTGAGCCGACAGAAACCTTCCTCTCGGCGGCCCTCAAAGAGGGCTTTCCCGAGGGCTTCAAACCCACGAAGATCATCGTCGACCCTGCTTATCAAGGCATGGCCGGCGGAGCCGCAAAAGCGCTTGCAGACCTTTTTTCGCTTCCAAACGGCCCCAAGCGGCTCGCTTACGTATCCTGCAACCCCAAGAGCTTTGCGCGTGACGCCAAGGAACTTGCTGCCGCAGGACTCACGCTCGAAAGCATCTCTCCCGTAGACCTCTTCCCCGGCGCCATGCATCTTGAGCTCGTTGCGGCGTTTTCCTGCAAAAAAACGCTCTCCGCAGCCTGACCTTTCCTAAGGCGGACTTGCGGGCCGAGCGCCGCGCTCCGCCGCCGTCAGCAGCTATTGACGATAGATCGTCTTATGCCACGCCTGCGGACTGCGGAAGAATTCCAGCGCCTTTTCCAGACTGCGCGTACGGAAAAAATCCGGCAGACTCTTGAGAATCGTCCGTCCATAGGCTTTGTCCGCCACTCGAGAGTCGCAGAGCATAAAGACGCCGCGGTCCGTTTCCGAGCGGATCAGCCGCCCAGAGCCCTGCTTAAGCGCGGTTACCGCTTCGGGCAGCGCCATCAGGGCAAAAGGACTTTTGCCTTGTTCACGAAGCGCATCGGATCGGGCGGCATAGACCGGGTCATCGGGCGGCGCGAAGGGGAGCTTGTCAATCACCACCAGCGACAATGCCTCTCCCTGCACATCCACTCCCTCCCAGAAACTCATGGAGCCCACCAGAATGGCGTTGCCGTGCTCGCGGAAGGCGTCAATGAGCGCCGCTTTGGGCATGTCACCCTGCACGAAAAGCGGATATGGGTTCCCTGCATGGTCGAGCAGCGCCCTGAGCTCCTCGGCCGCTTTGCTGACGGCCGCAAGTGAAGTACAGAGAAAAAATGTTCGGCCTTTGGCCGCGCAGACCAGCGGCCAGGCCGCATCGACCACCCGTCCGGCATGCTCAATGGTATTGGTGGGCGGCGGCAGCTGCGGCAGGTAAAAGCAGCCCTGCTCCCAATAGTTAAAAGGACTTTCCCACGTCCCGGCTTTGGCCTCCGGAATCCCTGTCTCAATCGCAAAGTGCGTGAAGTCTCCTGCAGTCGACAAAGTAGCCGAAGTGAACACCCACGCACCGCCTTCGGCTTCCCGCATCTGCCGGAATTCATCGGCAAACTTGAGCGGCGTATTGTTGAACCGCAGGCTCGAAGGCGCTGCGGAAATCCACTGCACGGCGTCTTTCTGGAATCGGAAGGCGCGTTGGGTTCCCCCTTGCGCTGCGTCTGCATCACCCTGAGAGTCAGTGCTTACTAACGTTTCTTCAAAGCCTTCAAAGGGAATGTCAGCCGCTTCTTCCGAAGCATCATCGGCTTCTCCCTCCAGGTGCATGAGACGCTTAAAAAGCGTTTCCCACTTCGCCATCTCCAGATCCACTTCGCAGGCATATTCACAAAGTGCATCCAGATCATCGCTGCGGTCTTTATTGGCTCTCATCGCTCGAATGAGCTGACCGAAAGCTGCGAGCATTTTGCCAAAAGGCTCAGTCAGCTCCTCGAAGCGCTCAATGGTCTTTACGGCGAGCCGGTCGCCCGGCTCGATGCCGATGCCTCGGGCGGCAATGACAAGATCGCGGGCTGTTTTCTGAACGGCATGGCAGAGCGCATCCCAATCCGCGCCGTCATTGGCATGACCGCGTCCGAGCGCACGCGCCTCGTCGGCAATCGACTCGAGCTGCCAGGTGGTAAAAGTAGTGCCAAAGAAGTCCGTCGCAATGCCCGGGAGCTGATGCGCCTCATCAATGACCGTGAGATCAGCGGCCGGCAGCATGCCGTCAATCTGCCCATTCGCCTCGCGCTTGAGCGCAAGCGAACTCAAAAACAGATGGTGATTCACCACAACGATTTGGCTTTTGAGCGCTTTTTCGCGGGCGGCGCGCACGAAGCAGTTTTCCCAATGTTCACACCGCTCTTTGCCTAAACAATTTTCCCGCGTACTCGTCACCAGCGGCCAGAGCGGATCGTCCTCGGGCACCGTCGGAAGCTCCGCGCGGTCACCCGTGGCTGAAATCGCCGCAAACCGCTTGATCTCCCGAAGCTTGCGGTAGCTGTCGCGCTCAGGCAGAAGGCCTTCGGATTCCGTCCGTTCAAGCCGATAAGGACAGACATAGTTGCTTCGGCCTTTGAGGACGGCTGTCGGCACATTGACGCCGAGCGCGGCCGAAAGCGCCGGTATGTCTTTGTTGAAAAGCTGATCCTGCAGCGGCTTGCCTGCGGTCGAAATCACGACCGTCGAACCCGAAAGCAGCGCCGGCACCAGATACGCAAAACTTTTGCCGGTGCCGGTGCCGGCTTCGGCCAGAAGCGTTTCCTTATTTTGAATGGCTTCGGCCACGGCCTGTGCAAACGCAAGCTGCCCCTCACGAGGCGTGAAGTTGGTCTGACGGCGAGCCAGAGGGCCGTCAGCCGAGAAAGCGAGTGCGGTGCGCTCTTCGAGCGGGCGAGCAGCGTCAAAGAGCTCCGCCCATTGATTTTTTTGGCTTGGAGAGGTCATGGATAAACGTCAGAAGTACTGCATTAGGTTGCTTTTGCGTTCCTTCTGATTGGCCTCATATCGCTTTTGCGCAGCCTCACGTTCATCCAGGCTCCTTTCGAACTGCTGCTGCTTGGCCTCACGATCCGCTTTGCGTTTGGCTGCGAGCTCTGCGGCTTCTTCCATGCGCTTTTGGGCTTCGAGCTGTTTTTGCGCATAGTAGGCCTCGTTAGCCGCTTCGGCAGCGGCTCGCTCAGACGCCGCATCGTGAGGCATTTCACTGCCTGGAATCGGCGTCGGCGCAGCAGCGTCCTTAACCGTCTTCCCGTTCATGCCGTGAGGGACCGAAGCATCTTTAACTGTTTTCTTTTCCCATTCCACGGGAGCGGAAGGCTCTTTGACGGTCTTGGGCGCAATATCTATCGGCTGACTGGGTGCCTTCACAGACTTAGGCGTAATGTGCATAGGCTCCGGAGGATCGGTTTTCACCGTCTTAGGCGCTATTTTCATGGGCTCCCGACGAGGTTCAAGCGCATTCTTTTCCTGTTCTGCGCGCATCTTTTCCACTCGGTCGAGACGGATGATTTCGTCTGCCGCCACAATGATCTCGCGGACCTCGCGTTCGCGGTCAAATGAAGCGCGCCGAGCGTCATCAATGCAGCTGTTGACAAAAAACTTTTTGCCGCACCAGCTGCGCTGGACAGCCAGCGCCTCTTCAATTTGCTTGAGCACGCCCTCAGCATCGCTCTTCACCTGAGCAGCCGTTTTCACTGAATCGATCGCTGAAGGCTCTTTCCAGCGTTCATAAAACGATCGATCCGCGAGCACCTTCTCGGCTTGTGCTGCGCGCGCCTCCAACACAGCTTCATCTTCGGGCGCGGATGCGGCCAAAGCCCCGCCAGCGGTCCATGCGTACAAAGCGCAGAAAACCGAAATCAGGGAGCGGGAGCTGCAAAGCGATTGAAGAGCGTAGCGCTTCATTCCAAATTCCTCAAAGAAGGCCATCGTATGAGTGCGGGCGACGCCATTTTAGCCGAGTACACGTCAATCTAAGACGCTGAGATCCATCGGATGCCGCAGGAGAACGCTGCCGCGTCTTTGAGCTGCGGCAGCAGAGGACGGGCAGCTTTTTAAAGAATCGTTGCTACGGCATCGAGCGGGAAGCGGGATTTCGGAGCGTCCGCATTCCAATCGTCGCTGCTGCGATAGCCGAGCGCGCAGGCCATCACCGATTTCTGTCCCTTGGCGGCAAGTCCGAGACTTTCGTCAACCTTCTCGAAATGCATGCCGCCCAATGTCGTGGCGTCAACGCCCATGCCGGCAGCTGCCAAGAGCAGGAAACCGAGCGCAATATGGCACTGGTTGGCGGCCCAGCATTCACCGCGGTCCGCGCCGGAGCAATAGGCCTTGACGCTTGCGCAGCGGAAAGCCTCGAGTTTCGCTGCAAACTCGGGATCAGCAAACTGTCCGCGAAAGCGCCCGTCCGCGGCTTCCTGAGCCATCAAGCGATGGACATATGCATCGTCGAGGTGCTTCTCGATGGCAAAAACAATAATGACGGGCGCATGCTCCGTACGCTCGAGATTGAAATCCTTGACGGCCGGACGAATGGCATGGAGTGCTTCCTTCGTCTTCAAGGCATAAAAATGCCACGGCTGGATGTTCACCGATGATGGCGACAAACGGAGCACTTCCAGAAGATCATTGAGCGTCTCATCGGAAATGGGTTTATTCACGTCATAGCGCTTCGCGGTATAGCGGTGCTTCACCAATTCAAGCATCGAATTCATGGCATCCTCCCTCTTATGAGGTGTGATCTCAGACATCAAAAAACCGGCGTACTGAACGGACGCCGGCTTTTTGCAGTTCCCTGCGCATAAAGGCACTCTACGCCTACGCGCTGAGTTTGGACTTAGTCAAGCGACGTGAAGAGCTCATCACGGGTCAGACGGGACTTCGGACGCTGGGCATTGCCGTCCTTCGGGCTGCGGTACCCGAGACTCACGGCAGCAATCGCCGTCAGATTTTTCTCGTCAAGCCCGAGAATTTCATTGAGCTTCGGAAAATCAACGCCTTCGAGCGCCGTCGAGTCGATGCCCATGCCGGCTGCGGCGAAGAGGAGGAACCCCATGCCGATGTAAGCCTGACGAGCCTCCCATGCCACGAGCTCTGCTTCAGACCCCTGATGCAGGCCCGCAAAATAACGACGCCCCTGATCCTGAGCGTTCTTCACTTCTGCATTGGGGAAGCGTCCGTCACTTTCCTCTTTATCCAGTACGCGGCGCAGATGCGCCTCCGTCAGCGTCTTGGGTACGGTAAAGACCACCACATCGCTCGCACCGGTAATGCGGTCGCGGTTGAATTCGGGAAAGGCGGGGAGCAGACGTTCACGGGCTTCCTGTGAGGTCGCCGTAAAGTAATGAAGCGCCTGAGCATTGACCGAAGTGGGGGTCAGACGCAGAATTTCAAGCAGCGTATCAAACTCTTCGCGCGGAATCTGCTGACCGTTGTAATGCTTAGTCGTATAGCGTTCCTGCGCGAGACGAAGGAAAACGTTGTTCTGCATGATGGGATGTCCTTTTCTTGAAAATTGTCGTTGGGATGCTGCTCTGCGGTCCGCTCAAGCGCATTGCGCCTCGCGGACGCCGGCGCTTCATTGGAAGCAATCGACAAAGCATCATGAGAAACGCCAGCAGCCTCAAACATTCGTGGAAACCTTAGCACAAGACAATGTTGTTAGTTCGACGTCGATCGAACTCTTCTGTATCACGAGATTGCTTGACGGCTTGAGCGAAAGTCTGGCGCCTATGTCTTGATTGGAAAGAGGCTTATGACTTTGAACTTCTGCGCAAAGGGAGTTCCTATTGATGATGGTAGTTGCTAGACTTTGCGCGATGAAAAAGAAGGCCGGGTCCCTGCCGGCCGTTCAACTTTAAAAAAAAGATTTGACCATGAAGAAACCCATCCGCGTTGCCGTTACCGGACCAGCCGGCAACATCGGCTATTCTCTCCTTTTCCGCATCGCCGCCGGCGACATGTTCGGGCCCGACCAGCCCGTTATTCTGCAGCTGCTTGACCGCGCCTCCCCTGAAAGCCAGCAAAAGGTGACGGGCGTCATGATGGAGCTTGACGACTGCGCCTTTCCGCTGCTAGCCGGACTGGAAAATTCCCCGGAAGCGACGACCGCCTTCCGCGACGCCGATGTCGCGCTGCTTGTCGGCGCCCGCCCTCGCTCCAAAGGGATGGAGCGTGCTGATCTGCTTAATGCCAATGCTGAGATTTTTGTCGCTCAAGGCCGTGCGCTCAACGAAGCCGCCTCGCGCGACTGCAAGGTGCTCGTGGTCGGCAACCCCTGCAATACCAATGCCTGGATCGCCATGAAGAGCGCTCCGGATCTCAAGCCCGAAAACTTCACCTCCATGCTGCGTCTTGATCAGAACCGCCTGATGGCTCAGACGGCAACGCAGGCCAAGGTGTCGGTAAACGACATCACGCACGCTGCCGTTTGGGGCAACCACTCCCCGGCGATGTTCCCGGATCTCGACCATGCGCTCATCAAGGGACGCCCTGCGCTCGAACTCGTCGACCGCAGCTACTATCAGGAAACGATGACCCCGATCGTCGCCAAGCGCGGCTCAGCCATCATTGAAGCGCGCGGCGCAAGCTCAGCGGCCTCTGCCGCTTCCGCCGCCATTGACCACATCCGTGACTGGGTCCTCGGTTCGGGGGACCGCTGGGTAACGATGGGGGTTCCCTCCGACGGTTCTTACGGCATTCCCGAGGGGCTCCTCTTCGGGTTCCCCTGCACGACGAAGGACGGCCGCTGGGAAATCGTTCAGGGACTTGAACTCTCTGACTTTGCTCGCGCGACGATCGCCAAGTCCGTCGCGGAGCTTGAAAGCGAACGCGCTCACGTAGCGGCGCTTCTCGGCTGAGGACTGACGACGAAAGACTCCGAATTGCTGCAGGCAGACTGGAGTCCTCTCGCTTCGCCTGCCAAAGGCTTCGACCGATACGGCCGAAGCCTTTTCCTTCTTTTGACGTTCCGCACCCCTCACCCGCACCATGTTTCCTCCCGAGCTTTACGCCGCGGTCAAGCGGATCGAAGCCTCTGCGGCGCCGCTCCTGCGCAGCTCCGCAGAACGCATTGTCATCCTTGACACGCACGTCGTTCTTGAATGCACGCTCTGGCGGGATGAGAGCGAATCGGATTCGCCGCTGGGCTGCGCACTCAAAGCTGGGCGGATCGTGCCGGCAGCTTCCCATGAAACGCTCTTGGAACTTGCGGGGGTCGCCGCTCGTCCGGTCAAACAAATGCTCGAAGCAGAAGCGGCCGCGCGCGCACTCACCATGCTCGAACGCTGGGGAAAACTCATACGCATGCCCTCAAAAGACATGCTCACAGAGGCTGCTCAGGCGCTTGACTCTGAAAATGTGCGCTGCCGAGACCCCGAGGATCAGAAGTTTCTCATCCTCACGAAAGCCGCAGCCAATATCTGCGGCGTCGGCAGCACGGCGCTCATCACTCGGGACAAACTGCTGCGAAAAGCAGCTAAGAAGCTCAGGGCTGCCGAGCGCGGAGGCGCGATGCTCCTTCTTCCCGAAGACTTCACCGAATAAGGCTTTACTTATCGAAAGACATACCAGATCATGCTTACGACAGCATTGATGATCCAGAAAGCACAGGCGGCAAGGCAGAGCCAAATAAGAATTCTAATGATGCGGGCAGCCATGAGATCAGCCAAGATTTGTGGAGAAAACCGCATCATACACGTCTAACAGCAGATTGGGAGAGCACTCTCAAATTGCCTATTTTTCACTTTTCTAGGCAATATATCCCTCACCTATACAGGGGATGAGCAAAGAGAAAACACATCTGCACCTCCACCTACAATCAAAGATCCGGCTGCAACTGGGAGCCGGCGCCAACTATCAATAAAACCAGAGCGGCGGTCGGCCGCATGAGATATCCAGCCAAGAATGCCTCTGCATGTCGGCACAGCGGATATGCCCCCAATCTCTCGGACGGGCGGCAGCCCGTGGGTATTGCTTTCTTCGACCATCGCTCCTGTAGGAGGAATCGCCCATGGAAATGGACGACTTTACCCAGCTCGTTCAGAGTGTCAACGGACTGCTCTGGGGCATGTACTGCCTAATCCCGCTTCTGGTGGGCACTGGCATTTATCTCACCATCAAGCTGCGTTTCATTCAGATCCGCCACTTCGGACAAGCCTTCCGCAAGGTCTTCGGCGGCATCACACTCTTTGGCGATAAGGCGGGCAAGGACGGTATGAGTTCCTTCCAGTCGCTCGCCACTGCGATTTCCGCACAGGTCGGCACCGGCAACCTCGCCGGCGTTGCCACGGCCATTGCCATGGGCGGTCCCGGCGCCATCTTCTGGATGTGGCTTGCCGCTTTCTTCGGCATGGCTACAATTTTTGCCGAGGCTACGCTCGCTCAGGTGTTCCGTGCTCGTGACGCACACGGCCAAATTATGGGCGGCCCGGCCTTCTATATCAGCCGCGGCCTCCACAACAAGCCCCTTGCGGCCTTCTTTGCCGTCTCGATCATCATCGCGCTCGGCTTCATCGGCAACATGGTTCAGGCCAACTCCATTGCCGACGGCTTCCACAAAGCCTTTGAGATTCCGCAGTGGGCTACCGGCATTTTCGTCTTTGCCATTGCCGGCTTCATCTTCATCGGCGGCGTGCGCCGTATCGCGAGCTTTGCCGAAAAGATGGTGCCGCTCATGGCTGTGGTGTACATCCTGGGCTCTCTCACCATCATCTTCAGCAACTACGACATGATCCTGCCTGCTTTCAAGGAGATCATCGTCGGCGCATTCGATCCGTCTGCAGCGACGGGCGGCATCATTGGCGCGAGTCTGAAGGAAGCCATTCGCTACGGCGTTGCCAGAGGTCTTTTTTCCAATGAAGCCGGCATGGGCTCCACCCCGCACGCACATGCACTCGCACAGGTTAAGCACCCGTGCGAACAGGGCCTCGTGGCTTATGTCGGCCTATTCTTTGACACCTTCATTGTGCTCAACATGACCGCACTCGTCATTCTCACGACCGGCGTGCTTGACGGCAAGAGCACCGGCATCGTCCTCACGCAGGCCGCCTTTACAGCCGGTCTGGGCGACATCGGTCCGGGCTTCGTTGCGATCTGCCTCTTTTTCTTCGCCTTTACGACGATCGTCGGCTGGTACTTCTTCGGCGAACAAAACGTCAAGTATCTCCTCGGTCTGCGCTGGGTGCAGAGCTACCGCGTGCTTGTTCTGTGCTTCCTGATGCTCGGCTCCTTCCTCCACGTAACGCTGGTTTGGGAACTTGCAGACTTCTTCAACGGCATCATGGTGATCCCGAACGTGATCGCTCTGCTTGCGCTCTCGGGCCTTGTCGCCAAAGTTCTGAAGGATTACGACACGAAGTTCATGCTGGGCGAAACCCCCGAATACGGGGCGCTTTCGCCGAGCGGCGGAGAACCTTTCTCGCTCGAACCCTCGCCGCGCAAGGGCCGCCGTTTCAGCCGTCTGAAGCTCCGCCTGCGCCGCAAGAAGACGCCTCCCGTCAATCTCGACGAAATGGATCAGCTCAAGGAACGCGGTCTCGACCGGTTCTAAAAACTTCGGTCTCAAGCATTCAGACTGCTGAAAAGTCCCAATGCTGGAGATCCGCAACGCCGCAGACCAATGCCGTCTGCGGCGTTTTTCGTTGGGCTCCAGCCGGAACTCCCGGATAACTGATCCCTAATTTTTCAGGACCCGGGGCGGATTTTCCAAGCCAAGCAGCGCGAGCATATCGCGCTGCTTTTTCGTAATGGTGCGGGTCACCCATGCGTTGGCCGTGCGGCGCTTGTCAGCTTGAATCTGCTTCAAGATCGTGAAAAGACAATCGATGGAGTTATTGGGGATTTTGCGATTGCCTTGCTCACGGTCGTGGGCTCCCTTAATGGCCAT